>JAEVYS010000071.1 GCA_023392635.1 Actinomycetes bacterium
CCGCGCTCGTGGCCGTGGCTCTCGGGAGTGGCGCGTCGGGCGGTGGCCGCGGTCCCCGGGATGTCCAGGCGCCAGCCGACCTCGATGTGGTCGGGGTCGTCGATCAGGTCACGGTTGGCTGCCGCGATCCGAGGCCATCGTCCCGCCGCGCCGAGGTGGTCGAGGGCCAGCCCGCTCAGGGTGTCGCCGGGCTCCACCGTGACCCGCTGTGGGCGGTGCACGGACGCCGGCAGGCGCAATCGGCTCCCGGGGGCGAGGTGGGCGGTCGGATCCTTCAGCAGCTCGGGGTTGGCGTCCCTCAGGTCCCGCCAACGGTCGCCGGCGCCGAGGGTGCGCTCGCTCACCGTCCACAGGTCGTCGCCCGGTTGCACGATGTAGCCCGCTCCCCCGTCCCCACGCTCGGCGGACTCGAGGGCGGCCGGCTCGCCGGCGGGCCCGGCGTCCGGCTGTGCGGCCAGGACGGTCGTCCCGACCGGAGCGGTCGCCGGCGAGGCCGGCCCGAGGGCGAGGACGGCGAGAACGAGTCCGGCGCTGAGGTGCTGCAACCCTCCCAGCAGGGGAAGCCGCAGTCGCCCGCCCGACCGGGTGGACAGCGCGAGCACCTCCACCGCCACGGACGCGGCGAAGGCCGCCCACGCCAGCCAGCCCGCGACGGTCAGCACCGCCAGGAGCAAGGACCCGTCATCCGGCCGGGCGAGCGCGGACCAGGCGGAGGGGAACCGTCCCCAACGGGCGAGCGCGATCGGCCCGCCGACAAGGACGGTGCCGAGCACTCCCAGCGCCGCGAGCCCGCGGAGCCGGCGCCTCATCTCCGCCCCCGGTACCGGTCGACGGTGGCACTGGCGCTGGCGCGGACGTCGATCGTCCCGGGCCAACCCGGGACGAGGACGTCGCCCAGCGGAACCGCGCAGGTGACGGAGGCGGCCACCGAGCCGGGCTCCCCCGGTGGAGTGGTGAGCGCCCGGGCGTCGACGTCCACCGCCCAGCGGTCGCAGCGCAGGCCGCCAACCGCGGCCTGTGCCGACGCGAGGTCGCGGGCCACCAGCTCCGCCTCGCCGGGCGTCCGGGCCTGGGAGGCTCCGCGCGCGGCGGCGGCAGCCGCCTGCTCCACGGCACCGCGGGCCAGCCAGGTGCGGGCGCCGCCGACGACCAGGCCGAACAGCAGCACCAGGACCGGTACCACCATCGCGAACTCCAGAGCCGCCGCTCCGCGCTGTCTCACGGTTCCGTCACCGCCTCGACCGGCAGGACGGCGCGCTCGACGATCCGTCCCTGTCCCAGGTCGAAGAACACCGGTGCGCGCCCGGACACCGTCACGACCAGGTGTCCGGCCTCGGTCGACTCACTGATCTCGACCTGCTCGAGCCCACCCGCACCGGCGACACGGCGTCCGGCCTCGCGCGCCGCGCTGTCGGCCGCCGGACCGGTCGCACGCAGGTCGGCGACGGCCGCCGCAGCCTGGGCGGCCACGGTCCGCGAGTACAGCCAGACCCCGGTCTGGACCAGCCCGAGGACGAGCAGGAGCAGGACCGGAAGCAGCACCGCCCACTGGGTGGACTCGGCCACCCCCCGCTGGTTCACGGCCTCGGCAGCTTGGAGTTCACGTAGATCGTGACCGCGGCCACCACGACCGCGGCCACGGCGACCGCGCCGCCGAGCAGGATCGCGGTCTCGGTGGACTGCGACAGCCCGCGCTGGTCCCGCCGAGGCGGCGGGGCCACCAGCGCGGCCACCAGAAGGTGCAGGAATCTCATCGGTTCTCCTTTGGGTGGGATCAGCCCCCGACCAGCCGCAGCACCGGCGGGACGAGGAAGAACATGCCGAAGACCAGGGACGGGACAACCATGAAGAAGGCCATGCGCTCGGACACCGCGGACGCCGCGATCTTCGCCTGCGTCAGGTGCGCGTCCCGCAACTCCCGGACGCGGGCCCGCAAGGCTCCGGAGAGTGAGGCGCCCGCGTCGTCGAGGGCCATGACGTCTGCGATGTCCACCAGGGCAGGCAACGCCAGGTCGGCACCGAGCCGGTGCAGCTCCGGGTACGGCGTCCGTTGCTCCAGCCTGGCCCGCTCGAGCGCGTCCCGGATCGTTGCGAAGACGGTGACGTCGCTGACCGCCGCCGCCGAGCGCAGCGCCTGGCTGCCGGACTGGTTGGCCAGACGCTCCAGCGTGACCAGGTCGAAGTAGGTGAGCAGGGCCTCGGTGGCATCCTCGGTGAGCCCGGGTTCGGAGCGGCGAAGGGCGAGGTCGGGCAGGAAGAAGCCGGCGACGCCCAGAACCACCGCGGCGACGGCCGGGATCTCGGGGCCGCTCCCGCCGAGGAGCGCCAGTGCCGCTCCGGCCAGCGACGGCAGGACGAGGCCGAGGAGCGCCCCCAGCGCCTTGTGGGCGAAGTGCCGGTCGACGCTGCGACCGGCCATGCGCAGGCGCCGCGAGGTGCCTGCCGACACCGGCCGTCGCAGCCGCGACCGGACCCAGCCGCCCAGCCGGTCGAGGCCATGGGCAGTCTGCTCGGGCACCTCTGCTGTCCCACCCTCGAGAAGTTCCAGTGCATCCGCGAGGCGGGGCCGGACGGGCAGCATGGTGCCGGCCAGCGCCCACGTGCCCGAGGCCAGGAGCACTCCGGTCGCGATGGCGAGCAGCAGGCCGTTCACGTCGCCCGCCTCAGGATGCGCTGGCGCGGACGGGGCAGGGTGAGGCGTCGCAGGAACAGCAGCGAGCCCAGGTAGGCGGCCACCAGCGCCGCGAGCAGTACCTGCCCGACCGGGGTGGCGTACGGCGCGAAGAAGGAGCCACCGAAGAGCAGGGCGAGGCCGAGCACCACCACGGTGATGATGGTCACCTGGCGGACGACGATGCGCGGCTTGGCCCGCTCGGTCTCGATCTCACGCAGGGCGCGCAGCCGGTCCTGGATGTTGTCGGCGAGGGCGGCGAGGACCGCGCTCGCACCGGTTCCGCCGCGCTGCGAGGCGAGCGCGAGCGCGGCGAGGACGGCGTCCGCGTCCGGGCTGTCGAGCTCGTCGGCCAGGCTGAACAGCGCCTGCTCGACGGTCCAGCGGTCGTCGAGGCGGGCGACGAGCAGTCGCAGGTCCGGAGCGAGCAGGGCCGGCGCCTGGCGTACCGACACCCGGACCGCGTCGGTGATCGAGCGCCCGGTCGGCAGCAGCGACCCGAGGGTCCGCACCCAGCGGTCGAGCGCCTCGAGCACGGCGAGGTCACGGTTGGGCGGTGCGGAGAGCACCACCGGCAGGCCGAACGCGACCGCGGGGACCAGGACGAGCAGCAGCGGCCAGCCGGTCACCACGGCTCCGACGACGCCCGCCACGACCGCGGCGAGGAGCTGCCACCACCGCCGGCGGACGGCATTCCCCGCACGGCCGTCCACAACTCTTTTCCACAGCCCTGTGGATGAACCGGTGCGTTGAGCGGGAGGGCTGTTGAAACCTGCGAGAACGAGCACCGAACCGCCGGTGAACAACAGGCCACACACCGCAGCGAGGAAGCCGGTCATGCCGCGTCCCAGGCCTGGCGGAACGGGGCGAGCTCGGCGAGGAGCGTCGGATCGGGACTGGACCACTCGTCCCCCTCGCCACTGCGATAGCACAGGTGGGTGACCGGCCGGCCGTTCTCCAGGCCGCCGGTGAGCTGACGGATCTCGGCCACCGTGCGGGTGCGAACGCCCCCACGCCACGTCTCGTCGACCAGGCGGACGTGGATCAGCAGGTGGGTGAAGACGACGCCCTCCAGCCATTCACGGGGAACGCGTGCGTGGCCACCCTTGGGGCAAAAGTAGGTTGGCACCGGCTGGGGGCTCCAAGTCTTGATCACCACGTTCGGACCGGCCGTGAGGAAGGCCCCACAGCGTTCACAGGTGGCGATATTGGTCAGCAGGTTCTGAGGCTCGCGCCCGCCGCGGCCCTGGCGACGCGGGCTTTCGGGCTTGGGAGCACGGGGACGCGTTGAGTCTCTCAGGACGGCAACCACCCCCCGCCACGTCTCCTCAGGAACGATCGGGTCCCAATTACCCTGCCCCACGATCTCACCGTGATAGGTGCGCAGCCCGGCGATGCGAGGCTTCATGAGGATCACCCTCAGCGCCTGGCCGGTCCACTCGCCACCCCCCGCGCGGGTGAAACCCTGGGCATTCCACGACTTCGCGATCTCCGTCAGCGTCACGCCGCGCAGGATGTCGGCGCAAGCCCGTTGGAGCCGCTCGGACTCCTCCGCATGTAGGCGCCCGTCGCGCTCCTGGCCGAAGGGGCGCTGGGGCCACCAAGGCCTGCCCTCGCGGGTGATCTGGTCGAAGAACTGCTCTTGCCGCTCCCGCTTCAGCTCGCCCTCGAGCGCCGCGAATACCGTGCTCATCCGAGCATTGGCGCGTCCCGTGGCGGTCGAGAGGTCGAACCGTCCGAAGTTCTGGCTGAGGACGTCGCACTCAAGCTCCAGGAAGTCCTCCAGATCTCGCGGGCTCCTGACCAGGCGGTCTAGATGTCGGACGACTACTGGCCGGTTTGCTGCCGGCATGCCGGGGCGTCTTGCTGCCTTCAGCGCCTCAAAAGCCTTGCGCTTCGTGCGGTTCTTGGTGGCCGACACCGAATCGTCCCGGTAGACCTCCCCGGTGACGCCACCGACGCTCTCGATGTAAGCCACGGCGTTTCGGATCTGCTCGTCCACGTTTTCGCCTGTGCCCCGCTTGTCCACCGAAAGCCGGGCATAGATGTCCATCACCTGGGCCTTGTCGAGGCTGGCGGTTTGGGACACACGCACAGCGTACGAGCGTCGGGGGTTCGAGTTCATGAGGACTCCTCGTGAGCGGTTCAGTACGTCAACACACAGGGTAGTCATCTCCTGTTTGAGTTGCCGAAGTTCGCGAGCGCGTGGCCGGGCAGAGTTGGCGAAGGCATCGAGGGGCGCTCTCTGGAGCTGCGCGGTGAGGAGGCAGCTCTCACGGCCCGACTCGAGGAGCTGGGCGAGGAACTCGTGAAGACTGACGGGCTGCCTCTGGCGACGGTGCGCGCCGCGACTCTCAAGATTGAAGCACGCCTTGCCGAGATCGAGCGCGAGTTGGACGCGACCTACGAGCAGTGGACCGCCCAAGAGTTGGTCAACGACTTCGAAGCCGTCGGGGATGCGTTTCTGGAGGAACTCACGCTCAGCCAGCAGAGGAAGCTCATCTCGACGGTGTTCGAGTCCATCACAGTCCGTGGACGCGGAAGTGGCAGTCGAGCGCCCTTCAGCCGCGACCTGGTGACTCTCACACTTCGCGCCTGACGCCCTGGGCTGCCCGGCCCCGGCAGCCAACCCACCCGACAACTCAAGCGCACGGGTAACTTGCCCCGAAGGATGAGACGCCCCCGGGCAATGCCTGCTGCTCGCCGATTTCCGCGGTCGTTCAGAGGTGAGTTGACGCTCGGCCGGCGCCAACTAGTCGCGGCAGCATTCGGGAGCATCACTGTCGGCGTGTGTCTTGCCGAGGACGCGGCGTGCTCCACACCACTGCGGAAGTCGAGAAGCTGTTGTGTGGGCAGGTTTGTGGTCATGGGACGAGCTGGGGCATAACTGCGGCCGGGAGTTGGCTCTAGAGGATCCCGCCCACCTGCTGGCGCTCGGCATCGCCCCCATGGTCGCAGTCTCTTTCGACTGGTCGTGCCCGGTTGTGAGCGGAGGTTCACCACGCTGGAGCAGATGCAGCTGGTGGTGTGAAGCGGTCCGGGATCATCGCCCCGTTCTCCCGCGAGAAGGTCATCACCCGCGTGGCCAGGGCGTGCAAGGGCCGACCCGTCCCCGAGACCGAGCTGGCCCGGCTCGGCCAGAGGGTCGAGGAGACCGTCTGGACCAGTGGCAGTCGGAGATCCCTGCCGATGAGGTCGGACTGGCCTTCCTTGGCCCGCTCAGGGAGCTCCACTCCGTCGCGTACCTGCGGTTCGCTTCGGTCTACAAGCACTACGACTCGGTCGAAGACCTCGAGACCGAGATCCGGTCTCACACCGAAGGAGTACTAGCCATGATCCAGACGACCATCGATGGTCGCCGCTTCCCTAGCCCGCAGGAGGCTGCGAGCCGTGATGAACTCAGCGTTTCGACGTTGGCCGGGCGGCGTGCGCGCGGCCTTGGGCCCAACTACTGCAGGTGCGGGAGCCGCGCCCGCCACGAAGCCACGGAGCTGGAATCGAGGGCCGTCGGTCGGCGTTCCGGCGGTGCCGTCGATGAATGAGATGAGCAGGACGGGCGCTCCCGAACCCCTCGACCTCCGCTGGAAGAAGGTGTTCAGGTCTGACCCGGCCATCGATGACGTTCACACCGCCTGCGTCGGGTGGGTGCTGCACGGCCACTGCTCTGCGGCGGGGGCACTCGACCAGGGCATCCCTCCGTACGGGTGGAGGCTCAAGATCAACACGATCGCCCACGAGGCTCGAGTCAATCCGGACACGGCCCGGGACCGCGTCTGGCGGCTCGCCAGCCTTGGCCGGATTCGAATCCACGAGCATCCCGGCCGCTCCAACATCTATCAGCTCGTAGACCCCGAAGACTGGGAATCTGCCCGAGCAGAGTTCGTGCCCCCGGGCACCTCTGCAAAGGACGCCGACCGGGCTGAGTTGGCGGTGCCCGCCCAGCCGCCGGACCGTCTCCTCGCCCTCCTCGACGGGGACGTCGAGGAATTCCACAGGGAACTCGACAGAGTGCTCACCCTCGAGAACTCTGGTGCGAGCACCCTCTACGCGGACCAGCCTCGCCTCTAGTGCCCCGGGGGAGGGCCACCCCTACTGCACCGAACCAGGGCTACCCCTCCAGCGGGGGCGGAGGCATAAGCACACCGTTCCAAGAACACATCTAAATCACACATCTACTAATCACTTCATTCATAACCTCATACCTCAAGCCCGGTAACTGGCGGGTCGGCACCGCATGTTGTACCGGGCCGGAACGGCCCGTCCACACCGAACCACCACCGCCCCACCAGGCAAACCCGCCACGAGTCCCGCGTGCGCGCCAACGGCGCACGTCCGACTCCCGGCAACACCAGCAAGACCAACCCGAAGGGAAGACCATGAATGCCCACCCCACGGCCAGTGTCACCACGCTCAAGGAGATCGCCGCGTGAGCGCCTGCACCGACACCTGCCCTCGGCTTCGGCCCGAATCCTCCGCTCAGCACTGCAAGGTTTGCCATGAAACCTTCACTGGCACAGAGGCCGGCGACATGCACAGCGTCGTCGCCAGCACCGACGAGCGAGGCAACCAGCGACGCCGCTGCCTCACCACCGAGGAGATGACAGCCAAGGGCATGGCCCGGAACAGCCGGGGCCACTGGCAACGCGGCAAAGCCGGGAGACTCTCCGATCACGGCAGCGCCGCACAACTCAGAGCCGCCTAGACACCTGGCGGTTCCGGATCTGGCACACCAACAGCCACGGGCTTAGCTCGGCAATAGGGGGTTGTGCCCCCACGCTTCAGATCCGGAACCGCCGGGCGGCACAGCGACACTCCCACAGGCCCGGCAGTCGACTCGCAAGGCCGGACGGCTGCGGCCGCACTGATCGCGCCACGGGTGACGGGACGCACACCAGCAGCCCCCGACGGACCGCCAGCCGCTCAAATCCCGACCCGCCAGCCGTCCAGCCCACCTCCAGGGCGGGGATACCACCATCGGATGCGAGCCGCAGCGCATGACAATCACCAACGATCCCGCACCACCCCGTACGCCTGGCCCCAAGCCGCTGCCTGGCTTGACCGGAAAGAACAGAGCACCGACAGTCCAGACGTCCTCACGATCGCCCAAACCCTCGCCGAGCACGTCGACCAAAACGGTGCAGCCCCACAACGCGCCCACGTGTCCCGGCGGCGCACACCAACGTGCGGTGTGGTTCGCAGTGCGGCTCGTGCTGCGTTTGGGGCAGCCTGGAGCCGATTCTGGAACCCGGCGCTCATGTAAGCCGCTCGGTGACGGGTTCAGACCAGACACTTCAATTAGGCTTCGGCCGTGCAACTGGTGAAGTCGAGGCAGCGCGTGGCGGAGCACGGAGAGGTGTTCACCCCACCGTGGATGGTCGAGGCCATGCTCGATCTGCTAGGGCACGAGTCCGAGCGGATCGACTCTCGTGTTCTCGAGCCTGCATGCGGGTCGGGCAACTTCCTTGTGCCGGTGCTGAAGCGCAAGCTTGCGACGGTTCATGGCCGCTACGGGAGGAGCAGCTTCGAACGCTCACATCACGCGCTCTTTGCCCTGATGTCCGTCTACGGCATCGAACTACTCGAAGACAACGTGCGTGAGTGTCGCCAGAACTTGCTAGCGGTGTTCTCCGACTACCTCAAGGTGGAAGCCGCCACGGAGTGGCACCGTGCTGCGGCGGCAGTTGTCGAGCTGAACATCGTGCACGGGGACGCGTTATCAATGACAACGCGCAGCGCGACCCCTGAACCGTTCACTTTCGCGGAGTGGGCCTACCTGGGGAAGGGTGTCTATCGCCGCCGTGACTTCCAATACGATAAGCTCACGCAGATGTCCTCCTTCGGCGACGAGTTGCCGATCGGGGATCCCGGCAAGCACGAGATCTTCATGCCGACCAGAGATCACGGCTCTCTCTCCGTGTCGGACATCGCAAGAGCGGGCGGCTTCGGTGAGTGAGCAGGTTCCGTTCAGTCTCCGCAACCGCAATCCTGACGTATTGACATGTATTGCCAGCCTGTCGAATGACGAGGTATTCACGCCTCCGGAGTTTGCCAACCGCATGCTCGATGTCGTCGCGGACGCCTGGGCGCGCGCACACGACGGTGCGAACATCTGGGCGAACCCATCGGTGCGTTTTCTTGATCCGTGCACGAAGTCAGGCGTCTTCCTTCGCGAGATCACAGCTCGCCTCGTCGCGGGGCTGGCGGACACCATCCCCGAGCTTGACGATCGTGTCGATCACATTCTCACCCAACAGGTCTTCGGTATCGGCATTACTCAACTCACCAGCCTGATCGCTCGGCGCAGCGTCTACTGCTCGAAGTGGGCTAACGGCAGGCATTCTGTCGCCAAGTCATTCGAGACTGAGGACGGCAACATCTGGTTCGAGCCGATGGAGCACACCTGGGTCGGGGGTACTGAGTGGGTCGAAACCGCAGACGAAGACGGAAGCCCTGTCAAGAGGTCGATCAACGGTCGGTGCCACTACTGCGGGGCTAGTCAGAAGTCGCTCGACCGCGGCGAGGATCTAGAGTCCCATGCCTACGCGTTCATTCACACTGACGACATCCAGGCTCGGGTCGCCGAGCAATTCGGAGCCACCATGCAGTTCGACGTCATCATCGGCAACCCGCCTTACCAACTCTCCGACGGGGGGCAAGGAGCGAGCGCTGTACCGATCTATAACAAGTTCGTCGACCAGGCGAAATCCCTCGATCCGAGGTTCCTCACGATGGTCATCCCATCGCGGTGGTTCTTCGGCGGGCGCGGACTCGACAGCTTCAGGAAGTCCATGCTCGAGGACCGTCGCATCCGCCGGCTGGTGGACTTTCCTGACAGCCGACAGGGCTTTGAGAGCGTCGACGTCGCCGGCGGTGTTTGCTACTTCCTCTGGGAGCGTGACAACCCTGGAGACTGCGAGGTCGTCACAAACGACGTGCGAGGTCACCAGTCAAGGAGCGTGCGGCCTCTGCTGGAGCCGGGGGCTCATATCTTCATCCGCAACAACGAGAGTCTCGCGATCCTTAGGAAGATCGTTCGCACGGAGACCGGTGGGAGTGGGATCGTCCTGCCACCGAATCGTCGGTTTGAGCGGCAAGTCAGCGGGCAAAAACCGTTCGGGTTGCGCACCTTCTATAGGGGAGCCGAAAGGAAGGCACGTCCAGACGATGTTGTCGTTCTGCAGAGCGGTGGACGGGCGTGGGCTAGGCGGAACTCGATTCGCGACGGCGTGGACTTGATCGACAAATGGAAGGTATTTACGTCGAAGTCCTCGTCCGAGCATGCAGGCCAGGCTGACAAGAACGGCATGCGACGCGTGCTCTCACTGTCGGGGGTGCTGTCCCCCGGATCGGTCATGACCGAGACGTACGTCATTCTCGGGGCTTTCGACTCGGAGGAGGAGGCCCGCAACTGCTTCTCCTACGCCAGGACCAAGTTCTTCAGGTTCCTCGTTGCCACCAGAACTTCTGCCCAGGACCTCCCACGATCTGCGTACTCATTCGTTCCGCTTCAAGACTTCTCTCAGGCCTGGACTGACGAAGACCTCTACTCCAAGTACGCGCTGTCAGACGATGAGGTTGATCTGATCGAGTCGACGATTCGCCCGATGGGGACCGCGGATGAGTAGATCAATTGAGGAACTCCTGCCGGCTAAGCCCGACACCCGGCTCCGCATCTACGCGTACTCGATTGATGACGACGCCCATCGCGGGATGCTCAAGATCGGCCAGACGACGCAGAGCGTGCGCGCGAGGGTCGAACAGCAGCTCAAGACTGCGATGGTGAGGAACTACACCATCCATCTCGACGTGTCGGCCGAGCGCGGCGACGGCAGCGTGTTCTCTGACTTCGATGTGCGCGCTCGTCTCCGACACAAAGGTTTCTCCAAGGTCGACCTGGAGTGGGTGAGGTGCGATCCGGTCGACGTCGAAGTCGCTGTTACCGAGCTGCGTACAGGACAGACGCTGGTAGGCACTCACCACGAGACCTTCGACATGCGGCCCGAGCAGAGTGCGGCGGTCCATAAGACCCACGCATACTTCCACTCGATCTGGAAGGAGGACATGCATGCCGTCCCTCGCTTCCTCTGGAACGCCAAGATGCGCTTCGGCAAGACCTTCGCCACGTACCAACTGGCCAAGAAGCTCGGTGCAACCAAGGTCCTCGTGGTGACCTTCAAACCTGCGGTTGAGGATGCTTGGGAGCATGATCTGGTGAGCCACGCCGACTTCAACGGTTGGCAGTACCTCTCCAAGGCGAACGGCGCCGATCCCACGACAGCCAATCGGCGCAAGCCCATGGTCTACTTCGGGTCGTTTCAGGATCTGCTCGGGCGGGACAAGTTGGGCAACATAAAAGCCAAGAACGCTTGGCTTCACGAGACGAACTGGGACCTGGTCGTCTTCGACGAGTACCACTTTGGCGCTTGGCGCGATAACGCGAAGGAGCTCTTCGAAGGCGAAGACGACAGCGAGGCGAGGAAGGAGCTCACAGCCGAGTTTAACCACGACCTCGAAGTCTTCAATGAGGACTTCGACGAACTGGGCGAGAGCGAGGCCCAGTTTCTGCCTATCACAGCCAAGGCGTACCTCTACCTCTCCGGGACGCCGTTCAAAGCGCTGGCGACCGGCGAGTTTATCGAGGAGCAGATCTTCAACTGGACCTACACGGACGAGCAGCGCGCCAAGCAGCAGTGGTCCGAGAAGCATCCCGGCACGCTGAATCCGTACGCCGCCCTTCCTGAGATGCGCCTGCTCACCTACCAAATGCCTGATGAGCTTCTCGCCATCGCAAAGCAGGGCGAATTTGACGAGTTCGATCTGGGAGAGTTCTTCTCGGCGACGGGCACTGGTACGGCTGCCACTTTCACTCACAAGAACGATGTGCAGAAGTGGCTCGACATCATCCGCGGCGCGTACTCCGCTACCCAGGTTGACAATCTCAAGCTCGGAGCCCAGAAGCCACCATTCCCATACTCAGACGTGCGCCTGCTGCCGTACCTGAATCACTCTCTGTGGTTCCTTCCCACCGTGGCCTCTTGCCACGCGATGGCCAACCTGCTTGCGGAGAAGCAGAATGTCTTCTTCCGCGGCTATGAGGTCCTGACAGTAGCGGGCCCGGGAGCGGGCGTCGGACTGGCAGCTCTGCCGCCGGTGAGACGCGCGATTGGCAACGGCAACGACACGAAGACCATCACTTTGTCCTGTGGCAAGCTCACGACCGGAGTCACCGTTCCGCAGTGGTCCTCGATTCTGATGCTGCGCAATCTCAACTCTCCTGAGACCTACTTCCAGGCCGCGTTTCGGGTGCAATCGCCCTGGTCGATCAAGAACCCCAACGGCGACGACCCCAACGAAGAGGCAATCCTCAAGCCCGTGTGTTTCGTCTTCGACTTCGCGCCAACCCGTGCTCTGCGGCAGATCGCCGAGTACGGGGCAGGGCTTTCACCAGAGACGCCCAACTCCGAGGAGGCAGTCAAGGACCTTGTGAGGTTCCTGCCGGTCCTGGCGTACGACGGCTCGCACATGACGCAAGTCGACGCTGGCGGAATCCTCGATATCGCAATGGCAGGGACCTCGGCCACCCTGCTGGCTCGAAAGTGGGAGTCTGCCCTGCTAGTCAACGTCGACAACGACACTCTCCGACGGATCCTGTCCGACCCGAGGGCGCTTGACGCGATCATGAGGATCGAAGGCTTCCGAGCACTTGGTGAGAGCGTCTTCGAGACCGTTGTGAACAAGAGTGAAAAGGTCAAAGCCACCAAGCGGGACAAGGGTGATGACATCGCTCCCAAGGAGAGGAAGGAGCTCTCATACGAGGAGAAGGAGTACAAGTCGAAGCGGAAGCAGATCCAGGAGAAGCTGATCAAGTTCGCTACACGGATCCCTGCCTTCATGTACCTCACTGACTTCCGTGAGAACACTCTCAAGGACATCATCACCAAGCTTGAGCCCGAACTCTTCAGGACGGTCACAGGCCTCACCGTCGAGGACTTCCACCTGCTGGTTTCGCTCAACGTTTTCAACAGCGTGCACATGAACCAAGCGGTCTTTGCATTCCGCCGGTACGAAGACTCGTCTCTCTCCTATACGGGTATCGAGAGCCACGAAGGCCTACGACACTTCGGTCTATACGACACGGTCGTCGCGCGCGAGCAGTAGAGCGGGCAGTCGTGGGCGCGCGAGGCTACTCGTAGGTCTCCCGCTGGTACTCGACGGCCTGCTCCGGGAATTGGAGGCGATGGACGAGGTCCTTCAGGATGATGAGGTCACATTGGTGAGCTCCGGACTCCGGGTCCTGGAGGATGTGCGTGATCCCATGCGACTCGCGACGAGGAAGGTTCTCCGGGACGATCAGGCTCGTGATCGCATACTTCAGTTTCCAGTCCTTGCCCATCTCCCATGCGACACACAGGTCGATGTCATTGAGGTTCTTCTCCTGGGTATCGAGGTCTCCGATGAGCCCATCAAGAGAGAACTTGTACTCAAGGATCCGTGGAGTGGTTCGCTTACCGAGCAACGTGGCGAGCACATCGTCGTGAATGCCGAACGGGTTGGCCAGTTCGTCGTAGATGAGGTGCGCGGGGTCGTCAGCTTTGAACGAAATCCGGTAAAGGCTGTCATATGTGAGTCGCTCGTTCGTGCTCAGAATCTCGAGCCCTCGGACCACACCACCCGACAGTAGTTCGTGAAAGAGCGCGATAACGTCCTGCTCGCGAGTAGGCTCCGAGGTAATCGGAAGGGTCCTGGTGGGCAGGAAGAACTGTGATCCGTCAATCGAGAGCGGAGAGTCCACCTCATGCTGAAGCGTCTGCACTTTCCACTCTTGGATCTTGAGCTGTCGCCCCAAGTCAGGGGCAGTCCCGGGATTCTTCCGTATGGAGCTGCGAAGGCGGGAGATCGGGCCTTCGACAATTGCTCGGGCGGCGGCCGTCGCGAAGTCCTGAAGGTCCTTGGCGAATCCCTTCCTGCCGAGGTCAGGGGTGTAGTTGCTGAAGTGGACTGTGAAGTGAACCTGATTCTGGCGACCTACGTATCGGACGAGGGGAACCTGCACCGTCTCCCCCTGAGGCATACGATTCGCTCCCAGCTGGATGCCGGGCCGCACCACATGCGTGTTGAGCCGGACGCCGAGCTTCTCGTCCAGCTGGCTCCACAGCTTCGCTGAGTAGCCGTACTCGACCTCGATCCTCGGGATGTACTGCTCAAGCACCTTCGAATGCTGAGTTGCTAGGTCCTCCCCCAACAACGCGGGCAACTCGCTGCTGTCCCAGGCATCCCAGATGAAGTCAAGCTCCTTGAACTTCCCAGGCACGCGCTGAGGGTCGCCAAACTTGTCCAGTGCCTGGAGCTTGGCCGACTCAACCACACGGATCTGAGCAAACTTTCCCCCGCGCTCACGAAGCCAGAAGTACAGAGGATCGATGCAAGTTGCTTCTGTTGTAGACCCTTCTGAGACGCAAATCACGTCCACCTGCACTGGGGATGCGGTCGCCGCTGCCTGCTCACCTGTAGCCCGAATCTGGCCCATGCCCGTCTTCACCCGCAGCACGGTTTGCCAGGTATCGGCATCCTTGATGCCGGGCCAGGTCAGCTTGGACGGGAAGCTAGTGTCGTCGAAGCGCAGCGTCATAGTTGTCCCCGCATCGATCTCGGCGAATTGCGGATCTGCATCGGGATCGTCATCAGGTTCAACCAGCGGAGGCGGCGCCTCTGCGTCGGAGGTGGTCCACGATCGTGCGCCGATCATATGGCCGGCAGCGGAGAAACCGGGCCGCTTGGTGTGTACCCGGAGGCCGTTGAAGCCGTAAGCGAGATAGCTCGCCCCAACACCCTTGTGGCCCCGCGTGTCCTGGTTCGTGTCCTTGAAGGAGTAGTTGGGCGTCAAGAAGAGCTTGAACTCCTCAGCAGTCATCCCAATGCCATTGTCCGTGACCGTAAGGAGGTTCGAGTCGAGGTCCACTATCACGCGGACCAGAGGGTGGTAGGTCCGTCCCTCTGCACGCTCTTCATCAGCCCGCTCCTCGACGGCATCCAGCGCGTTCTGAATGAGTTCACTGAACGGGTCGTACCATCCAACGTACGAACTTAGGATGTTGCGGATCTCGCGTTTGATTGCTTTGTCCGCCCAAGCCTTCTGATTCGCGTCGTGGCCGTTGGCCGGCTCAGTCACCAGCGGGTTGAACGCGTCGAATGCGCACATGTCGCGATGCTAGCGCCCCTGGCCGTGGGCGGGGAGAGGCAACTCTGAGGGTCGGGAGCGAGTCTGATGTTGTCGGTGCCTCTGTGGCACTTGGCGCAGTCGAAAGCTGGGCGACTGCGGTCGCAGTGCGAACTCGGGCATGAGGGAACAGGACAAGAGTTGCAGAGTGGCGGTGCGATGGATGGTCCATGATCAGTGCATGCAGGGCATGGCGACTGAGGATCTGGTCGCCTTCGCTCGAAACCAGTTCGGCTGCGGTGGCGCAACATCTCGCCGCGCCGTCTCGACTACCTCCCTGCGACCCACCTGGACTACCTCGCCAAGGTCGAGGAGGAAGGCCTACGCACCCCCGCCGACGGGAGGTGACCCGGCCAGGGTCAGCGCACAGGTCCAGAAGGAGCCCGCCGTGAGGGCAGTGACGTCCCGGAGTCCAGGAACCTCCACCGGGATGCGGACGTACGAATCCTCCATGGGCACCCCGAGTTGCCCGTACTTGTTATCGCCCCAGCACTGGACGGTTCCGCCGGCCGCAACGGCGCAGGTGTGCCACCGGCCGGCCGCAATGGCGGTCACGCCGCTCAATCCCGGTACCAGGGTGGGTGTCGCCCGGTATGTGGGGGTGCCGTCGCCAAGCTGTCCTTCATGGACGTAGCCCCAGCACAGTACGGTTCCGTCCGCCAACGCGCATTTGTGCTCGTAGCCCGCACTAATGGCTGTCACCCCGCTCAGCCCTGGGCAACTCGACGGGAGTGAGGTGATCGGTGGTTCCACCGTCGATCTCGCCGTACTGATATGCGCCCCAGCATTTCACCGAAGTTGATGATGTTGCCGTAGCTAAAAGGGCAGTCATGGCGCAGGTGTTGTGCGAGGTGGGCGATCGCAAGGACCCGAGCCGGGTCGTGCTACCTCACGCAGATGGACAACTCGGGGCGGCCGGTACGCCACGCTTCCTGGTTGGACAGCGACAACCCGTAGGTCAGTCCAAGGATCAGGCCCTTTTCCGGGAGGTCGTGATAGCCGATGGCGGTTATCCCGTGGTGACCGGGGAAGGTGGACGTCACTGGCCAGAAGTCCGGCTCGACCCCGCCGCTAAGGGCGTCGAGATGGGCGAGGTAACGCTCGACGCGGGTCGGAGTTTCGATCACGGGCGGCATCCTCCCGCAGATGTGGTCCCAGGCGCCGGTCTTCCTGCACCTAGCGCCCGTGGGTGTGCCTGGTGGTGGCGGCTTGCATCGAATGTCGGGCACCATGTGGCTTGTGTCGCCCGAGTTCCCGCCGGATGCCATTGTGGATGCCATCAGCGCGTTCTTCGCGGAGCACGATCTCGTGCACCTAGAGCTGCCTTCGGGATGGTTCGGCCGGCCCTACCACAACTTGCACCAGCTCACGAGCGCATCGGCCGAGGGCGGTCGCGTGCAGGTGCGCCTGGACACGACCCAACTACTCGTGCTCGATGCCACGCAGGTTCGCGTCGACGGTCCAGTCTTGCATGTGGATATCCGCGGTGGATCGTGGGACTGGGTCGAGTACGGACGCCAGGACAAGCATCACGAGAGGCTCGAACCAGGATCCCTCAAGTTCCACGCTACAAACGACCGATAACCCTCGACGCTTGCCGAGCAAGGCCATCCCGCGCAGTGCGGCATGAGCGCGAGTTCGGCCAAGGCGACCTTGGTGGTGTAGGCATCGTGATCGGAGAGGCGATTCCAGGCGGCGTCTTCGGCAATGATCCGGGCGGTGCAGTGGGCCTGCGCGCTGGCCGGGACCGCTGTGGTCGGCTAGCCCCTCACAGGTGATTGGGGAAAGGGACTAAGCCGGAAACACTGACTAGATCGGCCGGGCCTGCCACGCGAGCCTGACCAGGGCCCCGAGGACGGCCTCGTAACGGATGCGAGTCGCCAAGCGTCCCCTCGGACCGGAGCGGACTACCTGCACAAAGCGTTGGCGACAGCTGCCGCACCGTGACCTCACCAACAGTAGAGTCGGCGAGGACAAGATCCACTCGGAAGGCGGCAGATTCGGCCATGAGCTTCAGCACCCAGCGCCTCACCTGTTTCGCGCTCATTTCCGCCATGGAAGCCGACATGCGGATCGCTATGCAAGTCGCCGCGGGGGACGTTTCTCCCGAGTCTGTCTTGCCCGCCGACCGAGTGATGGCAGCTCAAGACCGACGTGCCAAGGCCGGACTGCGCCACGCCCGCACGCTGAGCGGCGTACTTGACTACCTCGACTTCGGTCACATTTACGAGGCGCTGCGCGCGGTGCGCGGAAAAATACCGCCGGAAACCGACAATGCGCTAGAAGCAATCAAGCTTCATGTTGCAAAGCTCATCGATATACGCAACCGGGTCGCGCATACCCGGCCCATGGAGCTCGATGACACTTCCATCCTTCTTGACGTGGCTACAACCATCCTTGAGGCAGACCCCAAGTGTTGGCTTGAGCTTGACTCAACTGTCACGCATCTGAAAGCTGATCCAGCCTACGTGCTGGGGCTGACGATAACGCTGCCTAAAGACGATCCGCGTGGCCCCCAGCACAATTTGCCGATACCGGATTTTGATGAGACCGGATTCTTGGGCAGGAAGAAGGAGCTTCTCACCATCAAGCGCCGGCTTCTTGGCGCGTACCCCGTTGTGTCCGTCTTGGGAGATGGAGGGGTTGGGAAGACCGCCATCGCCCTCAAGGCAGCGTATGATATTCTCGGTGACCCAGAGTGCCCGTTCGAAGCAATCGTGTGGGTCACAGCGAAAGCAACGATCCTTACGCCGCACGAGATTCAGCGAGTGAGCGGAGCCATCGAGAACTCACTTGGGCTCTTCGCTGCTGCCTCGCAGGAGCTCGGACCCGGTGCCGAGGACCCAGTCGAAGAGCTTTATGCATATCTGGGGACGTTCAAGATCCTTCTGATTCTTGACAATCTTGAAACGGTCCTCGATGCCGCTCTTCGAAACTTCCTCCTCGAGCTGCCGGTGGGAAGCAAGGTGCTCTTGACGAGCCGAATCGCAGTCGGCGTTGAGAACCCGGTGCCTCTCGAGCCGCTCACCCATGACGAGTCGAAGGCGCTGCTCAAGGCGCTCGGCAAGTCGCGCAACGTGCGGTTCATCGAAAAGATGGACTCCGCGGCGACGGATAGATACGTCGATCGAATGGCTGGCCACCCTGCATACATTAAGTGGTTCGTAAGTGGGATCCAGGCGGGTTCACGGCCCGAGGAGCTGATCAACAACAACGGCTTGCTACTTGATTTCTGCATGTCCAATGTCTACAAGCACCTAATCGCCGACGCGCGGCGTGCCCTCGAGTGCATGCAGGTCCTCCCCGGCCCGCGGAATCAGGCCGAACTAGCGTACTTGGGCGAGTTCACTGCTCGCGAAATTCAAAGTGCCTTGCTCGCCCTCCTGACCACCAACTTCATTTCTATGACGCACTCGTCGGATGAGACGTTCGATACGTCCTACCACCTGAGTGAGTTTGCTCAACAATACCTAGACAAGCATCATCCAGTGAGTCCAACTCGCCGCGCTGATATCGTTTCTCGTGGAGAGCAACTGCGAGAGTGGGGGGCGCTCCTCAGTGAGGAAGTAGAGAAGACGCCATTCTCTCCCTTGGTTGTGAACATTCGGAGCAAGGGGGATGTCGGCGTCGCTCGCCTATTGCGCGAGGCGATCGCCAGTTCCGAACTCGACTTTGAGGGTGCAATCAGCCACTGCAAGGACGCTCAGTCACTCGCGCCCGGCTACTACGAGCCCTGGCGCGTCGAAGGATTGATACATTCGCGAGCCTCTGATGTCGACGCGGCCGCATCCGCCTACCTTCACGCCCTTGAGCTTGCCCCCGAGTCTGCCGTGCTCGCGTACCACTATGGCGACTTCCTACTCAACCTCGCAGGAGAGCCTCGCCGCGCCTTGGAGTATCTGCAGCGCGCTGCTCGTTCAGCCCCCGATTCGTACGAGATTCTGGGCCAGATCGCCTGGAGCCACTACCTGCTTGGAGATTATCGTGCGGCCATCGTGAGCGCGGGTTCGGCTGCTGTGCAACGTGGTGGTCGAAGTGATGAAGCTACAGGCGCGCTTGCTGTGATTGGTCGAGCTGCGGCCAGGGCCTTAGCCACCGCGAGAGAGAACCATTTTAACGATGCCATCGAAGCATTGGAAAATGCTATCGAAATCCTCGACGCGCAGGACGCCACGATTCTTCGGGGCGAAGTGGGGGACTGGTTCATCCTAGTAGCCGAGGAAGCCGATGCATTAGCTGATCGAGCAGAGGCCAAGACGACAGATCCGGGAAAGCCGTACGCGACAATCAAGGGTCGACAGTACGCGGCCGAGTTGCGCATGCGGGTTCGCGGAGCGCTGGGTCTGAACCGCGAGGTCGGCTACGTTTCGAACATCCACAGAGAGAATGGCTACGCCTTCTTGCTTCCGGGTCATCACTTCTTCCACGTGCGTGATTCTGTTGTCCGGTCGGATTGGGACTTGTTGCAGGATGGCGACCTCTGTGTGTTCACAGATGGACCAGCAAGCGACAAAGGAAAGCGGGCCCAGCGCGTGCGCCTAATGGCTTGGTAGGTGACGATCGTCGAGGTGCGGAGGGGCTCATGCCCACCCGTCGCTCCGACCTGCGCTCGTGTGCGGTGCCAGCCGCGTGGCGTTAGGAGGAGTCTTCGACCTCCTGGCAAGCACGACTCTCGGCATGATCGAGCGTTTCGTCGCCCTCGGCCAGCTTAAGTCCACAGTCGGCCGGCTCTGCGCAGGCGTTGCTTGCGTCCGATGATGGCGTTGTATGTGCGGCCAAGGGCGACGGCGAGCATGAGGTCGGTGTCTCGCCAGGCGATGATCACTCGGTCTTCGGGCTCGGTGAAGGGGCCGGTGACGAGACGGGGCGCGAGGTCTCTGCGGAGCGCCCTCGTCATGGCGTCCGAGTCCGGAGCGTTGCCCTGTTTGGCGTACTCGGCACGGAGCTTAACTCTGTTGGCGCTGTACCAATCCTTCTCACCTTGTTCATCGCGCTACTGAGGGACCACCAGGCTGCCGAGCGCGAGATGGAGCGCCAAGGCCCGGCTCGCACCAAAGAGCAGGCCGACTAGCAGAACGCTCTAGAGAAGGCCGCACTGTCAGCGCATCACCGAAAGGCATCCTGGAACTCGAAAGGAAGCTCGCCGAGGCCGGCCCCGAGCTGGAGAAGGTCCTTGGTCGCGAAGCCAATATCCGGGGTGGATACGTCTACCTCATCTCGAACATCGGCGCGATCGGCGAGGGCATGGTCAAGATCGGGCTACCCGTCGGACAGAACCGCTCGGACCGGGTTCACGACTAGGCGACGCCTCAGTCCCGTTCCGCTTCGACGTCGCCTCCCTCATCTCTAGTGACGGCGCTGTGGGCCTGGGGACTAGGCTCCGCCAGCCCTTGCCGACTGCGAGTTCCTCTGAGCGAATCCGGCCGAGGTCACGGCCCTCCTCGCCAAGATCGACGGATCGCACCTGCTGGAGTACCACCGTGCTACCAAAAGCCGCCGAGTGGCGAGCCTCTGGCCCACTCCACCCGACGGTGAGGGAGCCAAGCGAAGCCAATCGTCCGGGGCGGAGGAATCCGCACCGATGACTTATGACCGCCGGCAGAGAGCGGTATCTGGCGCTGGCGCACCGGCACCACTCTGAACACCGGTATGGCCCGCGGTGCGTGGGATCTCCGACGATGGTCATCAGTCAGGGCGGCGTCTTCGTTCCACCCCTCGGCTGTTGGCGAGCTGTTGAAACGGTGGGGCTGAGCCTGAGGGGCAAGTCCATCACCATTTCGTTGAGCCATCGCGCGCTACTCGGGTCGAAACCGTGGCGGCACCAGGTCGGCTGACACTTCGAGGACACTGGGGACGCCACCCGGGGTCACCCCCCACCCCCTCAACGGATGAGGGCCTGGCGAGGTCGGCCGGTCAACTCCTGGCTAGGTGCGCTGGCAATCCAGTGTTAGGAGTTCAGGCTTGCCGTTGCAGTGCTTGACCGACGTCGCCGTGCTGGCCTGCGTCGCCTACCTTGTGTGCTGGCCCGCCCTCACTTCACCGTCTGCCACGGCGGAGCACCACTCCTCTGCTGGCACTTCCGGGAGCAGTGACAAGGGGATTTGCAGCCTGATCGACAACCACGTCGGCGTCAAACGGGTCAGCTGGACGGGTTGTCACTTTCCCACAACAGCTCTTTTAGGTTGTCAGTTCACTCCTTAGGTGGATGTGGTGGGCGATCTGTCGGTAGGCCTCCGCCACACTCAGGACGCCGCCCTGGGCGACCCGCGAGGCCAACCGGTCCATGGTGGAGTCGGCCGAGTGGGAGTGCGTGGTGGACAGGGTGCCCGCGCCCGCCGTCATGGCCTCGAACATGGCGCCGGCCTCCCCACCACGGACCTCGCCCACGATCAGCCGCGAGAGGTTCTGGCGCAGCGCCTCGGGGATCAGGTCGGCGACGCTGAACTCGCCCACCCGCCGGCCGTCCTGCACCTCGCCCATGCCGACCCGTGACTGCAGCGCGAGCATGTTGCGGCGGTGCGGCTGGAGGTGGGTGAGGAGCTCGTAGTCGGTCTCCAGGGTCCCGAATCGCTCGTTGTGCGGGATCGCTGCGATCAGTGCGCGAAGCAGCGTGGTCTTGCCGGCGCCCTGATCGCCGGAGATGACCATGGACTTGCGCGCCAGCACGGCGGCATGGAGGAAGCGCGCAACCTCCTCGGGCATCATGCCGCCGGCAGCAAGCCTGCGCAGGTCGATGTCGGTGAGCGTGTGGTGCCTGATGGTCACGGACGGGCGGTAGCTCAACCCGAAGCCGATCGCGTGCAGCCGGAACCGGTCGCCGAGGGCGAGCGTCAGCATCGGATGCGCATCATCGAACGGGCGGGCCGGCGCCACCGACTCGCCGAGGAACCGGACGGCCTCCACCAGTTCCTCGTCGCTGTCCGCCACCGGCGGACGCTGCTCGCGGCGGCCGTCGGCGAACTGGACCACCACGGAGTCGCAGCCGTGAGATACGCATTAACCTTCTCGGCTCGCAAGGCGTTCTGCAAAGACTGCGGAGAGGCGCGAGCCCCGCGCCCGGCCTCCTTCCCTTCCGTGTGACAATGACCCTGGGAAGGGATCGTTGCAGGGCCAAAAGGGCAGCGGCACGGGCCCGTCGGGGCCCCCTGGGGCGCATCGGCCTTGTCTTGAGGTCGGCCGCGCCGGCCGGTACAGGCCGGGCTCGCTTCCTAAGTAACGGCGCTCGGTACCGCTGTGATGCGATGCTGCTCGCATGGACGTCAGGGACTGCCTCGAAGGCGTACGGACTCTCGGATATGACCCCGCACTCGGCCGACAGCAGCCAGCACTGGGCCACCTCAGACTCGTGAAGGCGGCGCTACCCGCTCACCTGCCGCCCGAGGGCTACAAGGTCCTCGTATCGGGCGCCGGGATCTCTCTAGCCCACGTCCCATGGATCGCGGTACTCGACCCGTCCGTCACCGCCACTGCTCAGTCGGGCCTATATGTGGTCTACCTCTACTCGACCGATCTGACGCGTGTGTATCTGACCATGAACCAGGGCGTCACGGCGCACAAGGAGAATGCGCTTGCGCTCGGACTCGGCGAGACGGCTGCGGAAAGGACGGCTCTCGCTGCGCTCGCCAAGGAGACGGCTGCCATTCGTGACGAACTCGGATCGACGATTCTGGCCGGCCTTACGCACGCGATCAACCTCGGCGCCCAGCGCTATCTGGCGAGGGGGTACGAGATCGGCACGATCGCGGCGATTGAGTACGACACGGCGGCACTGCCACCGGAGGCACAGCTCAAGCAGGATCTCTACCGTTTCTTGGAGATCTACGAGGCCACGGTCGAGGTGCGAACACGGCTGACAGCGCAGAACCCGAGTTTGTACAACACCCCTGCTATCGCGAGTCCGTCTCCGGGCCCGGCCAGCATCTTCCGACCGAAGGATGCCAGCGACTACACGGCAACCGTCACGGCCCACACTCAGCATCGAACGCGGAAGCACGAAGCAGTGGTCAGGGCATACGGCGAGCACGCGCGGGATGCCGGGTGGACCCCGGCGACGAACGTCCACCCTCGTGATCTGGTTCTTCGCAAGGGCCAGACGGAGGTGTTGTGTGAAGTCAAGGTCGTAGGTCCGAACGCCGAGCATGCCGTCAGGGAGGCGATCGGGCAGCTATTCACGTATCGCTACTTCTACCCGACCGCCCAGCCGTCCCCACTGCTCGCGGTGTTCTCGAAGCCCGTCGGCGATGCCTTCGTCGACTTACTGGAAGCGATTGGAATCTCGTCGGTATGGGCTGAAGGCGGCGATCAATGGGGCGGTTCCCAGACAGCGAAATCTCAGGGCCTCTCGTAGGCGATCCCCGAAGGTCGGACACGAGGGAGGTTTCGCGGTGGCATACCCCCTAACCTCCTAGCGGCAGGTGGCGTCGTATCACCCTCCGACCCGACGGAGCCCCCGTCTCGGCCCCTTCGGCCCTCTGTGGAAATGATCGCGGAGAGGGATCGCTGCAAGGCCAAGAGGGCGGCGGGCAGGAAACTCTTGGGGGGCTCCCCCCTGGGGGTGCCATTGGGCGGAGTCCCTGGCCGTCGTCGGCGCCGCGGTCAGACTTCCTCGACGTGCGCAACGCACGCGCGGTCGGTCCATCGGGCGAGGAGGCTGATCGCTGCCATGGTCTCTAGCGCCTCTTGCTCGGACGGATCGTCGAGGGCGTCATGGTGCATGGGGTTTCGGACGCCCGCGTATAGCGCCTGCCCAAGGAGCATCGCCCCGCGGTGGACGTCTTGGTAGGTCTTGCTCCCGTCGTTGTCCATCACACGTAGTCGCGGCTTTCCCGGCTGAGGGGGATCAAGGGTGAACGCCTGCGCGAACGCGTCGCCCTCGCCTATGTCTCGCCGCCCGAGCTTCCGTTGCACTTCGGCATTCAGACGAATCAGAGCCTGCCCAATAGCGGAGTTGTAAGCGCCGATGCGCCAGTACGGCGTTGCGCCCTCCCAGACCCAGGGGTGGAGTTCCCCTGCCGTGACGGGAGGCATCACGTCGCCGAGATTTTGACGCAACTCCTCGTCGCGTTCGAGCTCCGCGATGGCCTTGAGCGCGAGCCACCTCAAGTACGCGGGACTGTTGTACCCGCTGTAGAGGCTGCGCTGCTCGGACGGGAGCACACGGCGCACCACCTGCTCGGCAACGTGCAGCCGCTTCTGCAAGTCGTCAGTAGTGACCGGAAATGCCTTCTGGGGATGGCCGTACCGGGTCTCTTCTCCGGTGGGCACCTTCGTGGCTGCCCAGACGTAGTCGTGCAGCACCTCCAGCGCCCACGCTCGGTTGAGTTCGCCCATGCGGCGAGCGTATCGAGCGGCGGGGGCAGGCGGGGCCGGGCTGACAAGTCAACGGGCTCCGCCCCATGCGGCAGGCTCTCTCCGGGTTGGCCTAGAGCCCGCCGCACGGGCAAGGGCGTTACCTGGCGGCGGCGTTGAGCGCCCGGACCTGCTCCGGGCTCGCCTGACGCAGCGTGTTGGCTCGCCTGCTGTTCTCCCGCCGTTCGCGGAGCTCGGCCACGGTGGCGAGGGCGAGGCGGACGCCGTGGTAAGCGCCTTGTGCTGCCCGCACGAGCGCGAAGTCGGCACCCTCGCGATAGGAGTCGAGGGCTAGTTCGCGCACGGCCTTGGTCTCAGTGAGCTCGTGGTCGTTCAGGGTGGCGGTACGGGGTGAATGCGTCGGCGCGAACAGCTCGACGACGCAATGGGGCACCGCGAGGACTGGGAGAAGCTTGGCGAGTCCGCGGAGGCCCGAGGGGTCGGGCGGGCTGTCCTGCAGGTTCGCGTAGGCCGTCAGGGCGGACAGGATGGCCTCAGCTCGCTTGACCTCTCGGGAGGTGTCTGTCCTGAACGCGACGTCCCGGTCGAGGGGCTTGATGCGGTCGAGCTTGGCGGCGACCTCCACGAGTTCGCGGGCGAGTTCGTCGAATGACGGGGTCAGGTCGGCCACGGCCTTGTCGATGATCCCGGGCAGCGTCGGGCGGGCAAGCTCTGGCGCGTCCTGCGCCATGTGGCGACGGATTAGGGCGGCGGCGTCGGCCTTGGCGACACGGTCAATACCGTCGGCGACCGCCTTAGCGGCCCCGGCTTCCGGGGCGCCCCAAAGGGTGGCAGCGACCTCGCGGGCGACGGTGTCGGGTTCGGGCTGTGCTGCGAGGAGGTCCCGGGCGGCGTTGCTTGCAGATGGCGGGGGGAGTTCGGCGAGGACGTAGGCGCGGCGAATGGCCTCAATCTGAGAGGCGGGGTTGGTTGAGAAGCTGGCGGTCTGCGGCTGGTACATGAGGGGTCCTTATCGGTTGGAGGGGTTGGTGAGGTAGGCCGCTAGATCTGCGGCGGTCTGGGTGTGGTCTCCGAGGTGGCGCGCTAGTTCCGCCGTACTGCTCTGCGGGGGCGCCGGGGGAGTGCTGAGCGGGGTTGCGCTGGGCTCGCCCAATGCCTCGTCCATACTTCGAGGCTGCGGGTAGACGTGCCTGTACCACTCGGCGAACCTCGCCTCCGGCGTGTCAGGGTTGGCGGCGGGGGCGGTGGCGGCGTCGGCCCCAATTTGGCCCTCGATCTCGGCTCCGGTCGGCTCCGGGAGGTGCGGGCGTCCGCTCGGGTCCACGTGGGTGTCGAGTGTTCGCAACGGGAGCGCGGCCTCGAACCACGCCGCGAAACGCTCTGCGGGGGCCTTCAGGTCCGCTTCAGTCTCTGCGGTGTCGGTCACTTTGGGTCGCTCTCTGTGACCGCGGGGGCCGTGCGCGTCGAGGGCTCCAGGGGGGCGGCGAGTCCTCGCCGGACCTTCTCGTTGTGGAGGTCGAGGTAGGAGGGACGAACGCCGAGGCGGACGAGTAGCCGCTCCAGGCGAGCGTGCTGAACCTTGCGCTCACGCCGGGTCGGCTGCGGAGCGAGGAACTCGCTGGGTATGTCGGCGAGGAGGTCAAGGGGTGCGGTTGTGGTCATTGTGTCCTAGTCGTGGGGTTTGCTGATCTGGCGTGGCCGGAGCGCCGAACGGCGGAGCTCGGCGCGGGCAGCTGCGGTAGAGGGGCGTTTCGGTCATGGCGTAGAGCTCCTAAGTGTGGGAAAGAGGGCGGAGTGTCCCTTACCTCAGAAGTCGGCCGAGAGGCCCCCGATTGCTCGCCGAGGAGCGGGGGCGGGGGTCTCTTGCGATGGGGGCGTGACCTTGTGACCTTAGAAAGGTCACTCTCGTTTCTTTTATAGGAGAGAGAGACTCCTAAGAGAGAAACGAAAGTGACCTAACTACGGTCACAAGGTCACGCGGCGAGCTCGGCGCCGTGCGCCTCGACGCGAATACGGGAGGCGTCCCACCTCCCGGCTCCGGCGCCACGACGGACGGCCATGCCAGGCGGGCCGGCTCAATGGTCACGCGGACAAAGACGCGGCCCAGAGGAGGTCCTGGCGGGCGTCCCGAGTCTCCGCGAACGTCTGCGGCGTCGGGCCCATGCGGCGCTCGGGCTTGACCCGGAGCGGCCTGGAGCTCGGCGCGGCGGTGTGGGGAGGGTCGTCGCCGGCTTCTCTAGCGACGACCGGGCACCGGAGGCGCGCGGCGGCCATTCTCGACGACACGGCAGTCGCGGCAGGCGCGCCCGAGGCCGTCCGGCTCGCGGGTGTCGGCGCCGAACGCCGGGACGGGCTTACCGGCGTGGCAGACGCGGCGGACCTTGAAACCGCGCGCCTTGCGCCATTCAATCCGGGCCAGGGTCGAGGCGAGGACGAGGTCGGCCTCCTCGGGGTCCGGGAAATAGTCGGCGACGAGGCGCCGGAGGCGGGCCAGGAGAGACCGCTCCAGGTGGGCTCTATGGTGCATCGCAGAAGCTCCTCAGGGGGGCCGGAAAAAGGGGGCGCGGGAGGGCCCTATAAGTGGAGTCGGCCAGAAGATGCTCAGGTGCTCACGTCGAAGGCTGCAACTACGCCGGGAAGGCATCATGGCCCGCGGGCGTGCGGGGGCGGCGGGCTTGCACATCGCCCACGACGGCCCTGGGAACGTCTGAGTTGCAGCGAGTGCGGCGGTTCGCTCCCGGGGCCCCCACGGCCCCGCCCCGGCAACCACCCGGAAGACGGTTACACCACTACGATCAGGCCATGTCTAGTGACACACCGCCCCGCATCTTCATTAGCTGGTCAATGGACCTCTCCCGTGAGGTAGCCACTTCACTCAAGGAGTGGCTCCGGATGGTATTCCCGGACGTTGGGAGCTTCATGTCGGATCAAGACATCGACGCTGGCACGCTGCCGATGCACCGAGTCAAGACCGAGTTGTCGGGGTCAAGCTGCGGCATTTTGGTCGTGACGCGGCAGAATCAGGAGCGCCAGTGGCTGAATTTCGAGGCCGGGGCGATGTTCAAGGAGCTTGGGTCCGAGGTGAGCCGCGTGATCCCTCTCCTTGTGGACCTTGAAGCCGCCGATCTGCGCGGCCCTATGGGTCTCCTTCAGGCCATCCCTCTGGATGAAGCAGGGCTGATCCACAAGCTGTTGCCATCGCTGTGCCACGCATTTGGAGTAGATAAGGAACCTCGCATAAAGGTCGGGCAAGTCTTCGTCCCCTCCTTGTTAGACGGCGTGCAGGCCGCGAAGCGGCTTCATGCAATCCCGGACGACGAGAGACCCGATGTACCGGGGATGCTGGCAGAGATTCTCAGCATTGTGCGTGCGTTGAGCAAGAAATCAACCAGCAGTGATGCGAGATGGGACACCTGGGAGGAGCGGAGGGCTCTCTCGCACCTAATACCGAACGTGACGTGGCATACCGGTCCCGACGAGGTGCCGAGCTTTGAGGACTTACGGAGGCGATTGGAGAAAGATCTTCGCGCCCAGGTGAAGGATAGAGAGCCCGAGGTCGATCGAGGTGATCCACAGCCCGAGTCATGACAATCTGTCGGTGGTGGGCTGGCTACCCCTCGGAGCGGCACTGGATGGAGATAACGCAACCGCGACGACTTGGGCTGCAGCCCGATCACACCGCAGCTTAACTGCCGCGGTGTTCGCCCGCCCTGCGGCAGGAGCCCGCCTGGGAAACGCCGCTCGGAGGCTCCACGATGCTGAAGGTTCCGGTGACACTCGCGCAGCCTGGGCGATTTGCCAAGCCGATCACAGCGGTGCGTGACGCGCTGCAGGCAGACCACGGGCTACCGATTTACTTGGCGTAGAGCTCCAGACCGATCTGACGGGCAGCACGAACTGTCCGCGCAGCGATTCACATGACGAGGGGGGAGCTTCGTCACGCTGGGGCCAACGCAAACTTCTTGTTGTCATCGACCGCATCCGCGTCCATTCTTCCAACGTGCGCTCCGGTGGCGGACGTGGCTGAGGTGGCGCCCGGCCCGAGCTGAACTGTTGCCACGGGCTACGGGCATCCACTCAGTGAAGCCACCACCACCCGAGCCGGACGACCTAGCATCGAGCCCAACATGGGGAACTTGGGACGTCTGCTTGCTCGCATCGCAGGTTCACCCGCGTGTCTGCCTGAGAGCCTCAGTCGGGCCCGATCCCTCAGGCAGGTCTCCGATATCTTCTCCCTTGTGACTCTCATGGCATATGTGGACGAAACAGGCGACACCGGAGATCCCGCCGCCAGACAAGGCGCTTCGAGCTGCTATGCGCTTGGATGCGTCTTGGTCAAGCTAGACGATTGGCCCTCCGCCTTCGACGAGCTAATCCGGTTCCGCCAGGGCCTTCGCAACTCCTTCGGAATCCCGATGCGGGCCGAGCTAAAGGCGAACTACCTGATTAGGAACAGCGGTTCATTGCGGACCCTGGGGATCGCCCCGAGCCAGCGGCAGTACATCTACCGGGAGAGCCTTCGAGTGCTGCAGCGACTCCCTGCCCGAGCGTTTGGAATCGTAACCGATAAGCGGCGAGTGGGTGTTTCCGGGCAGGACTGTTTCGACTTGACCTGGGAGATGCTCTTGCAGCGTCTGGAGCGGACCTGCACGCGAGAAGGCACTTCGGTGATAATCACTCACGATGCCGGCGAGAACGATGCGGTCAGGCGTCAAGTGCGCAAGGCTCGACGGCACCTGACCGCCGGGTCCGCTCGCGGCACAGGCATCCTGCATAACAATCTTGACAAGGTCATCGACGATCCTGTCGCCCGCGATTCGCGGCAGTCATACTTGATTCAGTTGGCAGACATGGTTGCATACGCGGGTTGGAGGACCTACCTAGCTCCGGGTCGAGCCGTCGCGCAGGTTGTGCCTCAGAGCACGTGGAACCACATTGGCCCCGCAACGCACACCGCCGTGAACTCGTTCAGCTTGAATGGCTCCGTGCCCGGGGTCGTCCTCAGGACAAGATAAAAGCCTCCCAGGTGGAACTGGGAGGCGGGAAGCGCCTAGCCAAGCCACAGGGCGAGGTTGAGCACTTGCCTACAGCGTAGTCCAATTCCATGCTCACCGCCGGCTTGTAAGCAGTTCCTGGGTGTCTCCGTGCCCATACGCCGCCCTTGACTTTCGCTAGCACGGCAGCTTGTCGCGGCGGTTGAGGAGGGAGCAGCGGGCGGGGCCTCTGCCCCAATCGCACCTGCAAGTGGCGCAGTGCACGAGCCAAGATCCAACGTCAACCGGAGAGGCCATACTCTCTCACCGATAGGGTTGCGATCAGCCTCAGGACGCGGCGCCGCCATGCCTATGAGAACTCGGATGGCGGGACGAGTTGCCACCCGCGGAGCGAGCGTCGTTTACGGCGTTGTCCGCCATCTCGCGCCACTCCTCATTCCAAATGATGCGTACCCTCCCACCGGGCTGTACACCTCCACGCTGCCCCGGTTTGACCTCGACGCGGAGCATGGCTTGGGCCAGGATCGTCCGGCGATCGTCGTCTGATGTGGTCGCCTCCCAGGCCTCCCGAAGAGAGCGGCCCGTGGGGACCCACTCCTTGCCCGGGTTCGCGTTCTCGGCCTCAATCGATGCCTCCGCGTCCCGGAGGTCGTCCAACGTCTGGTAGAGCACCTGTCGCTCCGCCCGGTCCTTGGCCCGCTCCAGTGCGGCAACCGTGCGCCGGATGCTTGACCGAATGGCAGCGAGCCGGTCCAGGTCACGCCCGGGCGTAATTCTCTCCTCCATCTCGGGGATCTCGCCGAACTCGTCGAGGAGCGCAGACACGACGAAGTCTTCCAAGAGCACCGCGGAGATCGTGACGGTGCGGGCGCCGCTTGTTCCCGGGCGATTCGCGTAGCGTCGCTCCTTGCCCTCGGCGGCCCAACGGTAGAGCCTGAGACCTTGCGTATCGACGGCCAGACCGTAGAGCAGTGGTCGTGGGCCGTGGTCACTGCGGCCTGCCCGCTTGTGCTGTGCCTTGCGGGCAGCCAGTGCGGCTTGGATTGCGTTCCAGCGATCGAGGGGGATGAGAGCGCCTTCCGGGTCCACGAAGGGCTCGCCGTCGGCGTTGTGAACGACGCCGCCACGGTGAGGAAGCATCCCGGCTAGCGCAGGGTTAGTGAGGAGAAACTGAACAGTTCGCGGGTGCCACGTCGGAGAGCCGTACGGCGTCGGAATGCCCTCGTTCGTCCAACGCCGAGCAATGGTCGTGTACCCAGCCCCGGCGTAGACGTCCTCCAGGGCCTGGCGCACTATGGACGCCTTCTTCGGATCCGGCTCCAGACGCCCTGGGTCGTCAGCTCGCCGGCGAAGCCCAAATGGAGGAGCTCCGCCGATGGCACGCCGCCCAGAGGCGCGCTTGAACTCATTCGTTGCGACGATCCGCTCAGAAACGCGGCGACGCTCGAACGAGGCGGCGGCTAGCATGACAGACGCCGAAAGTTCACCGCTTGCAGTGCCGAGGTCTAGAGGCTGAGACGCTCCTAGGAATGGCACGCCGACAGCTTCGCACTTGTCCAGCACCTGCCAGAGGACGAGGCCGCCTCGGTCACGCGTGAGGCGGTCGAGCGTGTCGACGTACGCGGCGACCACTTCACCGCTGGCGATATCTGCGATGAAGGCGTCCAGACCGGTCCGAGTTCGGCGGGAGCCGGAAACGCCGTCGTCGGTGTGGGTTACAAGCGGAAGTCCGGGATAAGCGCGGGCGGCAGCGCTCCGGACGTTCGCGACTTGCTTCTCCAGCGAGGTCGACCGGTCGTCGGTGCGGCTTATTCGGGCGTAGACGGCTACGTGCTTCACGGCGAGAACCTTAACGCATCTCCTGCCCGTGGATCTCCACGTTCTCCGCATCGGGGATCTCGAACAGCGGCTGGAGCCGGCCGAACCCGAAAATGGCGTTCTCCACCGCCTGCGCGTAGGCCTGCTCGACCGGGATCGGCCACAGCGCCTCGCCGCTGGTGCTCAGTGCGTCGACGTGGTCGCGGACGACCGTCCGGACGATCGAACGGCCGAGCAGGCGTCGATCGGTCTCCGTGAGCGGCCCGGGATGGGCCGCGATCGCCTCGGTGATGCGCTCGGACGCGCGCCGGCGCAGCGTGACCACCAGCTGCCAGTCCACTGCCGGCTCGTCGGGACGGGCCTCGATCAGCCGCTCCCTGCGATGGGTGGTCTCGAATCCGAGCTCTCCGGACAGCAGGTCGACCTCGGCCAGACGCTTCATCATGGCGGCCGCACCCCCTCACGCCGGGGGCGGCTGCACCGGGGTGGTGACGCAACGACCTACCGACGATTCCGGGAAGCGTAGGCGAGCGCGCCCCGCCTGCCCAGAGCCCTGGAGCAAGTTGTGGATAACCCCGGCAGGTTCGTACACCCCGCAGAGGCTTGACGGACTGTACCTACAGGTATGTACAGTGGTCCCATGGACTCCCGCGAGCGACTCGTCCTCACGATGAGCGAACTGATGTGGGAGCGCGGGTACGCCGCGACCAGCCCCCGCGAGGTCCGCGAGCGCTCCGGCGTCGGCCAGGGCAGCATGTACCACCACTTCGCCAGCAAGCGCGACCTCGCCCTGGCGGCGCTGCAACGCAACTGCGCCGACCTGCTGCCCGCAACCGAGGACATCCTCACCGCCCCCGGCGACCCGCTCGAGAAGCTGACCGCCTACCTCACCCGGCCGCTGCCGGCACTGAAGGGCTGCAAGGTCGGCCGGATGACCCAGGATCCCCTGGTCGCCGCCGATCCCGGCCTGCTCGCGCCGGTCGGCGCGGCCTTCGCCGGCGTGCACCGGGCGTTGACCGCGGTCATCGCAGACGCGATCGCACTGGGGGAGCTCAGCGCAGACCTCGACCCCGAGCGGACGGCGCGGCTGCTGTCGGCGTCCATCCAGGGCGGCTACGTGCTCTCCATCGCCGCGCAGGACCCGCGTCCGTTCGAGGACGCCCGCGCCGGCGCGCTCGACCTCCTCCGCGCCGCCGCCCCACCCACGAACCAGGCCGAGGCGTGAGCCGCAGCCACGAAGAGAGGAACTGACATGACTGTCCGCATCGGGATCAACGGCTTCGGCCGCATCGGACGCAGCTACCTGCGCGCGGCCCTCGCCAACTCCGCCGACGTGGAGGTGGTGGCCGTCAACGACCTGACCGACGCCGCCACCCTCGCCACCCTGCTGGAGTGGGACTCCATCTCCGGCCACCTCGACGGCGTCGGCGTCGATGGCGACGTGATCACGATCGGCACCCGCGGCATCACGGTGCTGTCGCAGCGCGACCCGGCCGCCATCGCGTGGGGCGACCTGGGTGCGGACGTCGTCATCGAGTCCACCGGCTTCTTCACCGACGCCGACTCGGCTCGCGCCCACCTCAAGGGCGGCGCACGGAAGGTGATCGTCTCGGCGCCGGCGAAGGGCGACGTGCCGACCTTCGTGCTCGGGGTGAACGACGACCGGCTCGACCCGTCGTCGTCGGACGTGTTCTCCAACGGCTCGTGCACGACGAACTCGCTGGCCCCGCTCGCCAAGGTGCTCAACGACACGTTCGGCATCGACAGCGGCCTGATGACCACCATCCACGCCTACACCGGTGACCAGCGGCTGCACGACGCCCCGCACTCCGATCTCCGCCGGGCCCGGGCGGCCGCGATGTCGACGATCCCGACCTCCTCGGGCGCGGCGAAGGCGATCGGCGTGGTGATCCCGGAGCTCGCGGGACGCCTCACCGGCTTCGCGCTCCGCGTCCCGGTGCCGGTCGGCTCCATCACCGACCTCACGGTCGTCCTGAAGAAGACGGCGACGAAGGCCGAGGTGAACGCCGCATTCGCCGAGGCCGCTGCGTCGGCGCCGCTGAAGGGCTACCTGCAGTACTCGGAGGCGCCACTGGTGTCGGTGGACATCGTCGGCAACCCGCACTCCTCGATCTTCGACGCGCCGCTCACCGAGGCGATCGGAAACCAGGTCAAGGTGCTCGGCTGGTACGACAACGAGTGGGGCTTCTCCAACCGGCTCGTCGAGTTCTCCGAGCGCATCGGCTCCGCTCTCTGAACGCTGGGCTGTGGGATCGTGCACCGTGTTCGGTGGACGATCCCGCGGTCAGTGGGGCAATCGCAGCTGCTCCCCGTGCGACTCGACCAGCCCGTCGGCCAGCAGCGAGGCGATCGCCCGCTCACGCTGGGCCGCATCGGGCCAGTCGGCGATCAGCTCCGAGGAGGCGAGGGGCCCGGGAGCGACGTCCCGCAGCCGCTTGAGCACCGCCCCGCGGGCCTGCCGGTCGCTGCCCTCGTAGCGGGCCTGGCGTCGCCGGGTGTCGCCGGTGTCGGGACAGCCGCCGGTGCGCCACGCACAGCGGTCGTTGAGCGGGCAGGCGTCGCAGCGGGGCAGGCGGGCCGTGCACACCGTGGCGCCGAGTTCCATCGCTGCGGCATTCACGATGGCCGCGTGCTCACGCTCCTCGGGCAGCACCGACGCCATCAGGACCAGGTCCCGGTGTGACGGCGGCCCGGGCTGGCTGCGCCCCTGCACCGCGCGGGCGAGGACCCGACGGGTGTTGGTGTCCACGACCGGGTGCCGCTCGCCGTAGGCGAAGACGGCCACAGCACGCGCGGTGTAGTCGCCCACGCCAGCCAGCGCCAGCAGGTCCTCGACCTCGCGTGGCACCTCCCCGCCGTGGCGTTCGCAGATCTCCACCGCTGCGCGGTGCAACCAGAGCGCACGTCGCGGATAGCCGAGATTCGCCCACTGCCGCAGGGCTTCCGCCGGCGGCTCCGCCGCCAGGTCGGACGGCGTCGGCCACCGCGCCAGCCACGCCTCGAGCGGAGGGATCACCCTGCTCACCGGGGTCTGCTGGAGCATGAACTCGCTGACCAGCACGCCCCAGGCGCCGAAGCCGGGGCGCCGCCAGGGCAGGTCCCGGGCGACCTGCCGGTACCAGGCGACCAGTGGCGAGGCGAGGTCCGGCACGCGCCCAGCCTAGGAGCCACCACCATCGGCCGGAACCGCCGTCACGGCGCTGCGGGCGGGTCAGGTCGCCCGGCGGTCGGGCGTACCGATCAGCCGGCGCCGCCCGGACACCCTCCCGGCGAGCGCGGCGCCCAGGGCGCGGACGTCGGCGACGTACGCGCCGGCCATCACCCGCCGGGGCGCCGGCTCGCCGGCGGCGAACACCGCAGCCACGGCCGGTTGCCAGGCGACCTTGCCCCAGACCGGAACCCCGAACTGGTGTGCGATCTCCCCCGAGCCGTAAGGCCTCCCCGGGCCCACGACAACCAGCCCGACCCGCTCCTCCCCCGCCCCGGCGACGACGAGCGGCAGGTAGAGGCGCAGCGCGGCGAGGTCGACCAGGCGGCTCCCGGTCACGACGGCCACCGCGCTGCACGCCGCGACCAGGCCGGGCGGCAGCCCTTCGGGAGTCACCCGTCCGGCGTCCACCAGGACGGTGCGCCCGGCCGCCTCGAGGGCGTTCCCGAACTCGGGCCACACCGGCGAGAACAGGTCGACCATGCCGGGGTGGGAGAAGCCGGGCACGAAGTCGTGGCCCTCGGCGCCGAGCGGCACGGACAGGTCGTCCAGGCACTCCGCCAGCGCCCGCCGCTCACGATGCGCCTGGAGCACGCCCCCCAGCCCGCGTCCGCCCGGATCGACGCCCTGCAGGTACCCGGCGAGCACGGACTAGTCGGGCTCGCGGTTGGCGTCGACCAGCAGCACCGGCCCGGGCCAGGTCACGGCGAGGGCGACCGAGAGGCTCGTGACACCCGGCGAGTGGCCGGCACCCGCCAGCAGGACGACGCTCACCGACGGCTCCCGGCGAGCCGCACCAGCACGAGTTCATCGCCGGCGGCCAGCCGCGCCACCCGCTCCGCCTCGCTCGCCGCGACGCTCACGTCGACGATCGACGCGCCGTCGGGCAGCACGGACGCTGCGGTCGCGATCCGGCCGGCGATGCTGGCCCCGACCGGCGGCTCCCCGCCTTCGCGTCCCACCGGCACCAACAGCACCTCCGTTCCCGGCGGCATCGGAGCGGAGGGCAGCCGGCCGGCAGCCAGGCGGAGCCCGAGCCGCACACTGCCCGCCTCGACCACCGCCGCACCGAAGGCGCGCGGGCTGAGCAGCGACCCCTCGGGGAGGTCGTAGAGCGCTGCCTGCCCCACCACCTCCTCGAGGTGGTCGGACGCCACGACCTCCACACCGGAGGCGGGCACGGCCGAGGTCACACCGAGGTCGGCGGCGGTGATCACCTGGTCGCGATACACCGTCCGCTTCACCGTGATCACCGACTGGGCGTTGCTGAGGTTGCTGTACAGCAGGGCGGCGCCGAGCCCGCCCAGGCACACGGCGAGCACACCGACCGCCATCCAGCGCAGGTTCCTGCGCGCCCTCAGCTGGCCCGTCACCTCGGCCATGGCCGCTCCCTCGTGCCGGGCGGCTGGACCGGGGGTGGAGCAGCGGCTCACCGGCGATTCGGTGATCGTAGGGGACGGGCTCCGCGTTCGGGGAGGGGTCGGCGAAGATCTGTGGACGGAGCGGGGGCGAAGGCCGGCGCTCACCGGGATAGGTTTGGGCACGTGAACGTCGATGCCCTGGCGGCCAGGTACCGGAGCCTGGTGGTCACCGCCTGCGAATGGCGGGCGATGGGGCTCGCCGAGCCGGAGGCGATGGCCGACGAGGTGTTCGGCCGGCTCGACCCGCGCAAGGACCACAGCCTCCGCGACCTGTACGCGTCCATCGGGAAGGTCGTGTTCGCCAGCTACCAGCGCTACGCGGGCGCCTCCAGCGTGCTCGATCGCCTCCGCGGCGGCGCACTGATCGCTCCCCGTCCCAGGCGCAGCCCGTCCGATGACTTCCTGGCCGCCCTCAGCAACCTCCGCGAGCACGACCGCGAGCTGATCCAGCTGCGGTTCTGGGACGAGTTGAGCGATGAGGAGGCCGCGGAGGCCCTGGGCCTCACCCGCGACGCGGTTCGCGAGCGCCTCGCGAAGGCGGGCACCCGGTACCTGTCGAAGCTGGGCCGCAGCCATCCCGATCTCGCGATCAGCGACATCGAGGACACCATCCGGAGCATCAAGCCGGGCATCCACCGACGCTTCTTCGGCGGGTCGACGGGCCTGTGACGCTCGCCGGCGTCGCTCAGGTGGTGTGCAGCGCCAGGTAGAGCGTCGGCATCGCCACGATGCCCACGAGCAGGCTGACCGACGTCATGAACGCGGACAGCTCCACGTCCAGCCCCGCCTTGCCGGTGAAGCCGACGATCATGGCCGCGATCGGGGAGAAGACCACCATCACCAGCACGAGGCGGGCCTCCGCCGGCAGTGGCAACAGCGTCCAGAACAGCACCGCCGCCACGGCGGCCGAGGCGTAGCGGATGGCCAGCATGCGGGCGGCCGCCCAGTACTTGCCCCGGTGCAGGCGCAGTTCGAGGCCGACGCCGATCATCAGCATGGCCAGGAACGGGTTCGCTGCGCCCACGGTCGACGTGAAGGTGATGAGCGGGTCGGGGAGCCGCAGGTCGAAGAGCTTGAGCAGCAGCAGCGCCACGTAGGTGACCAGGACCGGCGTGCGCAGCAGGCGTCGGGCCACCTCACCGAAACGGTTCCGGCCGGGTTCTCCGGCCAGCCCCATTCCCCACGCGTATCCGACCCCGGCACCGGCCACCGCGCCGCCGATGTCGAACAGCGAGGAGTAGATCATGGCCTGCGGGCCGACGAAGCCGGCCAGGTAGGGCGTGGCGAAGGCGCCGATGTTGTAGTTGCCGCCATGCAGCACGGCGAACGCCTGCTCGGCCCGGGAACGGCGCAGGTGGAACACGTAGGCCAGCGCCTGCTGCGCGACCCCCAGCCCCAGGCCCAGGGCGGTGAGTGCCAGCAGCGAGCGGTCCAGGGTGTAGCCGTTGAAGCTGGTGACCAGCGCGCACGGCAGGGTGACGTTCAGCACCAGCCTCGAGAACAGCAGGAAGTCGTGCCGGGTGACCCAGCCCAGGCGCTTGATGCCGAGCCCGATCCCGACGATCGCGACCAGCGACAGTGCCCGGGCGGCGATCTCCAGCATGGCTGGCAACCTACCCCGGCACCGCACGCTCCCCACCCGATGGGGTGCGGATGGACGGTTCGAGGCGCGGGCAACGGGTTTCAGCCTGCCGCCACCGGGAATAGCTTGACGTCGAGACAACCGGAGGTTCCGTGGCCCCAGAACAGCTGCCCGCGCTCCTGCGCCGGCTCGTCCTGCCGGTCTACCTCCCGACCGCGCTGTACAGCATCGGCGCCGCAGCCATCGTGCCCGTGGTGCCGCTGGTCGGCCTCGACCTGGGGCTCAGCGTGCCGCAGGTGGCGCTGCTCGGCACCGCGGTCGGGCTGCTGGCCGTGCTCGGTCCGCTGCCGACCGGCCAGCTCGTCGCGCGCATCGGCGAGCGGTCCGCGCTGGTGGCCGGCGGCCTCGTCTCCATCCTCGCCGTGGTCGGCTGCCTCGCCGCCGCCTGGCCCCAGGGGACGTCCCGCCCATCATGGTCGCCCGCCCTGTTCTGTGCCTCGATCCTGCTGATGGCACTGGGAGACCTGACCTGGGACCTGGGCCGCCAGACCTACATCGCTGACGAGGTTCCCCTGCACCTGCGGGCGCGCGCGATGACGCTGTTCGGCGGCACCATGCGGGTCGGGCGCATCGTCGGCCCCCTGCTCGGCGCGGCGGCCATCACCCTCGCCGGTCCGGCGGCAGCCTTCATCGTGCACCTGGTCGGGGCGTGCGCCGGGTTGGTCCTGATCATGCTGTTCGTACCTCCCCGCCTCGCCTCCCCACCGCACAGTGCTGCCGCCGGACTCGACGCTCCCTCTCCGCGAGGGACGGTCCTGCGCCCACTGCTCCTCGTCGGCCTCGCCGTCCTCGTGCTGACGGCGGCGCGCACCAACCGGGACCTGCTGCTGCCCCTCCTCGGCCACGAGTTCGGACACCCCGAAGCCGTGGTGTCACTGGTCTTCGCCGTGGCCGCAGCGGTCGAACTGGGCTTCATCCTGCCCGCCGGCACGGTGATGGACCGGTTCGGCCGGGCGGCGGTGCTCGTGCCGTGCCTGGCGCTGATGGGCGTCGGCTACCTGCTCGCGCCGCTGTCGGCCACCGTCCCCGGCTTCGTGGTGGTCTCGCTGGTGTTCGCCGTCGGGAACGGCCTCGGCGCCGGCATCAACAAGACCCTGAGCGCCGACCTCACCCCGTCCCGCAATCGCGCCGGCTGGCTGGGCCTGTGGAACAGCCTCACCAACGCCGGCGCCCTGCTCGGCCCGGGGCTGGTCGCTGTGGCCGCCTCGGCGGCCAGCGTGCTGTCGGCGAGCTTCGCGACCGGCTGGTTCACCCTGGCCGGCGCCGGCTGGGCGCTGTGGTGGTTACCGCGATTCGTGCCGGGACGCCCGCACGAACCTGCCGAGCCGCGGCTCGACTGAGTCCCGGCCCGCGGCCCACCGTTCCCGGGAGGGATCAGTCGAAGATCGGGCCGACCGTGCGGGTCCGCTTGAGCTCGAAGAAGCCCGGGTAGGCGAGGACGTTCACGAAGCCGTCCCAGAGCTTGCCCGCCTCCTCGCCCTTCGGCGCGGGCGAGATCACCGGGCCGAACAGGCTCATGCCCTCGACGCGGATCACCGGCGTACCCACCTCGTCGCCGACCGCAGCGGTCACCTCGGCCTGAGCCGTCCGCAGCGCGGCATCGTTGGCGTCGGTGTCGCCGGCGTCCGCCAGCGTGACCGGGAGGCCGACCTCCAGCAGGGCCGCCTCGTGGGTGGCGCGCTCGTTCGGCTCCTTGTTCAGGTGGATGCGGGTGCCGAGAGCGGTGTAGAACCCGGCGAGCTTGTCAGGGTGCTGCTCCTGCACGGCCAGCGCCACGCGGGCCCCGCCCCAGGCCTTGTCCATGGTCTCCCGGTACTCGGGGGAGAGGTCGCGTCCCTCGTTCAGCACCGAGAGGCTCATCACGTGGAATTGCACGTCCACGTCACGAACCCTGGCGACCTCGAGCGCCCAGCGCGATGTCATCCACGCCCACGGGCACAACGGGTCGAACCAGAGGTCCAGAGTCTTCGTTTCGGTTGTCACCCGGCGAGTGTAGGCGGGTACGGAACCCGCTCCGCCGGTCGGGACAAGGGGTTACCCTCGAAAGGTGATCCGCTTCGTCGTCTTCGACCTGGGACAGGTACTCTCGTCGCCCCCCGACCTGTACCGCACGCCCGCCCGGCTGATGGGGGTCGATCCGGACGCGTACGAGGCGCTGTACTGGGAACACCGGAGGGACTACGACGCCGGCGGGTCCCGCGTCGAGTACTGGCAGCCCATCCTCGAGGGCCTCGCCGTGCAGCCCACCGGCACCCTGATCAGCCGGCTGGCCACTCTGGACGCGGACCTGTGGCTCGAGCCCCGGCCCGAGGCGCTGGACATGGTCAACGGCGTCTACGCGTGGGGGGTCCGGACGGCGCTGCTCAGCAATGCGCCGCTGGTGATGGGCAAGCTGATCCGCCACACCGAGTGGGCCGGCCTGTTCGACCGCGTGTTCATCTCCGCCGAGTTGGGCCTGGTGAAGCCGGACCCCGAGGTGTTCCGGGTCGTCACCGACGAGCTGGGCGTCCGCCCCGACGAGATCGCCTTCATCGACGACCGCGAACCCAACGTGCGCGCGGCGCGAGAACGGGGCTGGCGGGCGCACCTGTGGGTGGACGACGCCGACTCGCTGGCCTGGCTCGACTCCATCTGCCACGCCGGCTGATCCACGCCAGCCGTGAGTCAGGCGTTGCCTGTCAACGCCTGACCCACAGCTTGCGGGGGTGGGTCAGCGCAGGCAGACCGAGGCGGCGGGACCGAAGCCCGTGCTGATCCGGACGGGGTCGACAAGCAGGGCACGGCAGAGCCCCGTCGTGAGGACGCGCAGGCCGTTCATCGCCGCCGCGTCCGCGACGCCGTTGCCCGCGCAGCCGGCGAGCGACGCAGCCACCGGCACCCGCGCGGAGCCCACGTAGAGCACCACCGGCCAACCGCGCCCGTCGCCGCAGGTGGACGCGTCGGCGTCCGGGCCACCCCCGCCGGGAGCGGCGAGGACGGCACGCCAGGCCTTCGCGGCCGGGGCGCCGGTGAGCAGGACAGAGCTCCGGAAGGCACCGCGGTCGGCCTCCGCCTCGTAGAGGCAGACCGAGATCGTGTCCGCCTCCAGGCCCGACAGCGCGCTCGGCGACACGCTCGGCAGGGAGGTGGGGCAACCGTTCGGGTCCACCCCGTCCGGCACCACTTCGGCGGAATCGAGGATGCGGGTCGCGAGTTCCTCGTCGGCCACCCGCGCCGTGACGGTGAGCATCGCCGCGCCGAGGGTCCGGCTGTACTGCCGCCAGGCGTCCGAGCCGAGGTTCTCGAGGGGTTCCGAGCCGGCGGGCCGGAACGACAGGTGCATCGCCTGCCGGTCATCGGCCAGCGGCCGGGTGCACAGGATCGCCCGGACGCCCTCCCCCCCGCGGGCAAGGTCGACGTAGGGCCTGGTCGGGAAGTCCTTCAGGGAGCAGTGGTCCGAAGCGGGGGCGAACGCGTAGCCCCAGGACGCCGGGACCTGCACCCGGACGTCGCGGTAGGACTCCCAGCGGTACCCGTCCGCCGCGCGCGCGTCCCCGACGGCCGAGGAGTAGGGACCCGGGGCGGCCTGAGGGCCGGCGCTGGCTGCCGCCTTGTCGTCCACCGGCGCCGCGCCGCCCGCCGCCTCCGGCACTCCCGCCACCGTCGCGGCCGACGGCATGGCGGCGGTGGTGGCGAAGATGCGGGGAAGCACGACCCCAGCCCCGAGCACGACGGCGACCACGACGGCGGCCGCCGCCAGGACGCGGCCCCAGGGGCGCGTGGCGTCCCGGACGGAGGCGGTGATGCTTCCCGGATCGATCGGCCGGAAGGGCCGGCCCTCCAGCTGGCCGGCGAACGCGTCGCGGAACGCCTTCTCCTCCCGCTCGAACTCCTCGTCGACGCCGCTCATCGCCCACCTCCTCCCAGCTTCGCCCGCAGCGACAGCAGCGCCCGGTGCACGTGCGACCTCGCCGTGCCCTCCGGGCAGCCGAGGATCTGTGCGATCTCGGCGAAGGTCCGGTCCTCGTAGAAACGCAGCACGACCGCCGCCCGCTGGAGGGGTGGCAGCTCGCCGCACAGCCGCAGAGCCTGGTCGGCGTCCGCGAGGCCCTCGGCCGCGTCCGGGATGCTCGGGGCGGCGGACGACAGTTCCGGATCGGCCGTGGGGTACAGCCGGCGCACCTTGCGCCAGGCGGAGACGTGGGCGTTCACGATGCTGCGGCGGACGTAGGCGTCCACGTCACCGCGGGCCGAGATCTGCCGCCACCGGGGGTAGAGCCCGGCCAGTGCCTCCTGCACGGCGTCGTGCGCGTCCTCGCGGTTGCGCGTGATCAGGTAGGCGAAACGCAGCAGGGCCGCGGAGCGCAGCGTGACGTAGTCCTCGAAGTCGCGGACGGCGGACGGCGTCGCGACCGATGCCGGCTCGCCCACCATCACCCCCTGCCAGACCGTCACGCACTACCCACGCGGCGACGGCCGCTTTCGTTGCGACTACTCCCCGGGGTACCTCACCCGCACCTGCGCGCGGATCTCGTCGAGCACCTCCATGATGGCGACCGTTTCGTCCAGGGGGAGCTGTGGCGACTCGGTGAAGCCGTCGGAGACCAGCTGGGCGAAGTGCGCCGCCTCGTGGGCCAGGCCGTGGTGCCCGGTGAGGAACGGGGCCTCGCTGCTGATGCTCACCCCGGACGGGCTGACGAGTCGCAGCCGGGTGGGCTGGTAGAACTCCCCGTCGAGTTCGATGCGGGCCTGCGTTCCGCTGATGCTCGCCGTGGTCGGGGTCTTGGCCGCCATCGTGCAACTCACCAGGGCCTGCGCCTCGGGATGGTCGGCGTACCGGGTGAACAGCGCCGACACCTGCTCGTCCACCCCGCTGTCGGTGAGCAACCCGCTGGCCAGCACCGCACCCGGACGCCCGAGCACGAAGGACGCGAAGGAGACCGGGTAGATACCGAGGTCGAGCAGGGAGCCGCCGGCGAGGGCAGGGTCGTACAGCCGCGGTACCCGATTGCGGGGCAGCAACTGGCCGTGGTCGGCGATCAGCACCTCCAGAGTGCCCAGCGCGCCGTCGGCGAGCAACTGGCGCACGACGTCGATGTGGGGCAGGAACCGCGCCCACATCGCTTCCATCAGCGCGACGTTGCGCTTGCGGGCCGCGGCCACCAGCCTGCGGGACTCCTTGGCGTTGCGGGTGAACGGCTTCTCCACCAGCACGTGCTTGCCCGCCTCGATCGCGAGCAGCGCCTGGGGCAGGTGCTCACTGTGCGGCGACGCGATGTAGACGACGTCGACCTTGGGGTCGCTCACCAGGGCGTCGTAGGAGTCGTAGGCGGCCGCAACCTCGAACTCGTCGGCGAACGCACGCGCCCGCTCCATCGTCCGCGAACCGACGGCCACCACGCGCTGGCGCGTCGCTGTGCGCAGCGCGCGGGCGAACATGTGCGCGATGTTGCCGGGCGCCAGCACGCCCCAGCCCAGTGGCGGGGCTGCGGCCGGATCGGGGACGCGGGAGACCGGCAGGACCTGTGGAAACGCCATGGGCACAACTTACGGCGCTCGGGCACCCGCGCAACATGGCAGGCCCGGACGGCTAGCCTTCCGGCAGGAAATCAACCTGTGGGGAAATCATGAGCAGAGCACCTGTTGGGCACGACTGGCGGGCCGCTGCCGACCCCGACGACCTGCGGGAGTACGACGCGTTCGGCCCCTGGATCGACCGGGTGACCACGCCCGCGGGAATGCCGCGGCGGTTCCGGCCCGCGTACGAGGAGCTGGCACGCCTCGGCTTCCTGCTCAAGGTCCCACGCAACATCGACCGCGCGCAGGCGCGTCCGGGACAGGACCTGTACCGGTCGGTGCTGGCCGTCGGGGCCGACCGGCTCGTCTCGCTCGAGCTGGCTCCCGACGGGGTGCGCCGACGCGACGTCCGGCTCGCCGACGTGGTCGCGACCAACGTCTACACGAACCTCCTGGTGGGTGTGTGGACGGTGTTCCTCGCCGACGGCACCTGCATCGCGGTGGAGTACAACACGGTCGGCCAGGCCATGATCGCGCACGCCGACCGGCGCGTCCGCCACGGTTCCCGCCTCGCCGGAGGAATCGCCGGCGCCCTCCCGGGCAGCGTCGATCCCGTCCCGGTGCCGGACCACTACTTCTCCTCCGTGCTGGCCGAGCGGCGCGCGGCGGCGGAGGAGGCCATGGTGCCGGTGCACGTCGAATCGCCGGGACGCCCGTGCCGCGACGACGGCGGTCGGCGACGCATCGGCACCGGCATGATGGCGATCACGTCCCCGTCCGATCTGGTGATCGTGAACCGGGACGAGCCTGCGCGCCCCCGGTTCCGTTGGGGCAACTACGCCACGAACGTCCTCACCGTCCCCTTCTCGAGGATCACGGGCTTCGCCTTGACGGTGCCGCCGGCCCAACGCCCGCCGAGGTTCGTCCGGCTCGACCTGCAATGCGAGAGCCACACCCTCACGCAGCCGTGCCTGACCGTCCCAGCCGGGGTGGTGGCCGCCCTCCGCGCCGGCGGCATCCCAGAGGGCTGAACGCGCTCAGACGAGGGTTGAGACCAGGATCGCCTTGATCGAGTGCATCCGGTTCTCGGCCTGGTCGAACACGATGGAGGCTGGTGACTCGAAGACCTCGTCCGTCACCTCGAGCTCCTCGAGGCCGAACCGCTGGTAGACGGCCTCCCCGACCGTTGTCTCCCGGTTGTGGTAGGCGGGCAGGCAGTGCATGAACTTCACGTCGGAGACGCCCGTCCGCTCCAGCAGCGCGGTGTTCACCTGGTAGTCGCGCAGCAACAGGATGCGCTCGGTCCACACGCTCTCCGACTCCCCCATCGACACCCAGATGTCGGTGTGGATGAACTGGCAGCCCTTCACCGCGTCCAGGTCCTCGCTGAGCGTGATCCGGGCGCCGGTCTGCGCGGCGATCCGCTCGGCGGTGCGCACCACGCCCGTGGGCGGCAGCAGCTTCGCGGGAGCGACCAGCCGGACGTCCATCCCCAGCAGCGCACCGCCCATCAGCAGGGAGCAGCCGACGTTGAACCGGGCGTCGCCGACGTAGGCGAAGGCGATCTCGGCGTCATCGACACCCGAGGCCTCGCGCATGGTGAACATGTCGCACAGGCTCTGGGTGGGGTGCCACTCGTCGGTGAGGCCGTTCCACACCGGGACCGACGAGTGCCGCGCGATCGTCTCGACCGTCGACTGGAGGGCGCCCCGGTACTCGATCCCGTCGAACAGCCGGGACAGCACCCTGGCGGTATCGGCCGGAGACTCCTTGTGCCCGAGCTGGGAGGAGTTGCCGTCCATCTGCGTGACGTGCGCGCCCTGGTCGTGCGCGGCGACCTCGAACGCTGACCGCGTCCGGGTCGAGGTCTTCTCGAAGATCAGCGCCAGGTTCATGCCGCCCAGGTGCTGCACCTCCGTGCCGGCGTGACGGGCCGCCTTCAACTCACCGGTGAGGTCGAGCAGGCCCCGCCACTCCGCCGGCGTGAAATCCTGTTCCTTGAGGAAATGCCGACCCTTGAGCGTCCCAGCCACTGCCGCCTCCATCGCACCGAATGGGAGAACTCTAGGGGGACGGCTCTTGCGATGGGCTCGCGTCCGCCCCCGATCCGCGAGCCGTAGCATGGGTTCATGCTGATCATTCGATTCCTCGCCAGTGCCGCCGCCCTGGCCGTGGCGACCTGGGTGCTGCCGGGAATCACGCTTGCCGACGGCGACACGTGGAGCCGCGCAGGCACCATGTTGGCCGTGGCCGCGATCTTCGGCGTGGTGAACGCCGTGGTGAAGCCCTTGTTCAAGTTCGTCGCCGCACCCCTGATCTTCCTGACGCTGGGCATCTTCCTGCTGATCATCAACGCCCTCCTGCTCGAGCTCGTGTCTTGGGCCGCCGGCCAGTTCAACCTCGGCTGGCACGTCACCGACTGGGGTTCGGCGTTCCTCGGCGCACTGATCGTCTCGATCGTCAGCTTCGTGCTGAACGCGTTCTTCAAGCGCAGTGAGGAGCACCGGTGAGCGAACCGGACATCGTCTTCGTCTGCTGGGGGAACATCTGCCGCTCACCCATGGCCCAGGTCGTGGCGGCAGCACGCGCCCGGCAGGAGGGCCTGCGCGGCGTCACCTTCGGCAGCGCCGGGGTCTCCGCCGAGGAGGCCGGCAACCCGATGGACCCGCGCGCCGCCGCCGTCCTCCGTGCGGCCGGCTACACCCCGTCCGCCGACTTCCGCGCCCACCGGATCACCGCGGACGAGGCGCGCTCGGCGGCGATGCTGATCGGCATGGAGCAGTTGCACATCTCCCGGCTGCGCCAGCTCGTCCCGGACGCGCACAACCTCTACCTGATGACCGACTTCGACCCGAACGCCGTGCCCGGTGCGGGCATCGAGGACCCCTGGTACGGCGACGACGAGGACTTCCTCACCGCCTTGAAGCAGATCGAGGCGGCGATGCCCGAGGTGATCAAGCGGGCGGCCGAGCTCGTCCGGGGCTGAGCCTGACGGGTGGACCGAGTTGGGAACCGTCCCCAATCCGGTCCACACCCTGGGCTGGACCGGATTGGGGACGGTTCCCAACTCGGTCCACCTCCCACGCGGAACGGTTCGGGCGCGGACGCCCCCGTCATGGCAGGCTGGGACCATGCACATCCTCGTTGTCGATGACGACCAGGCAGTCCGCGATTCCCTGGCCAGGTCGCTGCACTACTCCGGCTGGGAGGTGACCACGGCCGGGGACGGGATCGAGGCGCTCGCCCGGCTGTCCTCGATGCGGCCGGACGCCGTCATCATGGACGTGATGATGCCGCGCCTCGACGGCCTGGAGACCACCCGCTCGCTGCGGGCGTCCGGCAATGACGTACCGATCCTCGTGCTCACCGCCCGGGACGCGATCGGCGACCGCGTCGACGGCCTGGACGCCGGCGCGGACGACTACATGGCCAAGCCGTTCTCCTTCGAGGAGCTGCAGGCACGGCTGCGCGCACTGACCCGAAGAGCCCGTCCGGCCACCGACGAGCCGGGTGTCGAGGTGCTCACCTTCGCCGACCTGACGCTCGACCTGCAGACCCGCGAGGTCACTCGCGGAGCACGCCGGATCAGCCTGACGCGCACCGAATTCGCCCTTCTGCAGACGTTCCTGGAGAACCCGCGGCGGGTGCTCGAGCGCAGCTGGCTGCTGAACGAGGTCTGGGGCTTCGACTTCCCGACCACCGCGAACTCCCTCGAGGTCTACATCGGCTACCTGCGCCGCAAGACCGAGGGCGAGGGCGAGACCCGATTGATCCATACCGTGCGCGGCATCGGCTACGTGCTGCGCGAGACCCCACCGTGATCCGCTGGCTCCGTTCCGTCCTCTCGGTCAGCAACCGGCCGCTGCACGACCGGCTGGCTGCCCTGGTGTCGGCCGCGGTGGCCGGCGCCGTCGCGATCACCGGCATCGCGGCGTACATCATCACCACCCTGGCGGTCTACAACCAGCTCGACGGTGAACTGTTCGACATCGCCGCGGTGACGGCGACCTGGATCCGTGGCGACGCCGAGTCGATGGGCGGGCTGAACAGCGACGCGTTGGCCACCGCCAACGTGACGATGATGCTCGTCCGCTCCGACAACGTGGAGATCTCGCCGCCAGGGGCGTCCACGGTCCTCGAGCCGAGCGCCGCCGAGCGCGCGATCGCCCGCACCCAGGTCGGCTCCTCCGCCCGCACCGGCGTGGACGCGAAGGGGACGCCCTACCGGATCGTCGCGGTGCCGCTGACCGACGACAAGTTCCACTACGCGCTGATGCTGGGCCGTCCGCTCGGGCCGACCGACCAGATCCTGCGCATCCTGGCGTTCTCGCTGTTGACGTTCGGCCTGCTGGCCGTGCTGGTCGCCGGGGCGATCGGCTGGGTCATCGCCCGTTCCGGGCTGCAGCCGATCCAGCGGCTTACGGAGGCGGTCATCCGGGTCACCGAGACCGATCAGCTGGAGCCGATCGAGCTCGGCGGCATGGACGAACTCACTGACCTGACCCAGTCGTTCAACACGATGATGGGGACGCTGGCGTCCTCGCGCGACCGGCAACGACGGCTGATCGCGGACGCCGGCCACGAGCTGCGCACGCCGCTGACCTCGCTGCGCACGAACGTGGAGTTGCTGATCGCGGACGAGCGGCAGGGCATGCTGCCGCCGGGGGCGCGCGGCGAGATCCTGCGGGACATCGCCGCCCAGCTCGGCGAGTTCACCCAGCTGATCGGTGACCTGGTGCACCTGTCGCGGGAGGACAAGGTGGAGGCGCACCCCGAGCCGATCGACCTGCGCGACGTGGTGAACAGCTCGGTCACGCGTGCCAAGCGCCGTGGCCCGGGGCTGCTGTTCGACGTGGAGCTCGACCCGCTGTTCCTGGTGGGCGAGCCCGACAGCCTGGAACGGGCGATCACCAACCTGCTCGACAACGCGGTGAAGTTCTCCCCGCCCGGCGGCGTGGTCACCGTCCGGCTGACGGGCGACCGGCTGCGTATCAGCGACCAGGGCCCCGGCATCGCCGAGGCCGACCTCCCCCACGTGTTCGACCGGTTCTACCGCTCCGACAAGGCCAGGAACACCCCCGGCTCCGGCCTGGGGCTGTCGATCGTGGCGCAGACGATCAAGGCCCACGGTGGCTGGGTGAAGGCCGGACGGTCCGAGTCCGGCGGTGCGGAGTTCACGATCCGCCTGCCCGGTTCCAGCGTCCCTCCGGAGGAACAGGTGGAGATCACCGACGGCGAGGGCACCGTCCTGCTGCCCCGCATCTCCGGCTAGCTTCGCGATCCCCGCTGACAAGGAAAGGGGCGGTGGCGACCGGGAGGGGTTTCGGTCGCCACCGCCGGTTTCATAACCAGGTCACCTGAGGGGGAGTCAGGCTCCGGTGGCGAGAGCATCTTCGCAGGTGCGAGACCCTCGTCTCAGTAGCCACGCGAAGTGTCGGCGGCAACTTCGTTCCCGCCCAGGCCGGCGACGAACTCATCCGTGCTCGTGGGTTTGGAGAACATGGGGTAGTCGTACGCGATCGCGTTCTCGTGCTCGGGCAGCGACGTCGCCCCGACCGCGTCGGTGAGGGTCACCACCTCGAATCCCTTCTCGTACGCCGAGCGCATCGTCGACTCCACACAGCAGTTGGTGAGGAACCCGGCCAGGACCACCGTCTTGATGCCCTTGCTGCGCAGGATGAAGTCCAGGTTGGTGGAGCCGAACGCGTCCAGCCCCCGCTTCCCCTCGAGCACGATGTCACCCTCCGCCGGCGCCATCCGGTCGTCGATCGCGCACCCCCAGGTGCCCTTCACGAAGGACGTGCTGTCGACGACGCCCTTCAGGATTCCGTACGGGTGGGACGTGATCTCGAAGTACCCCGGCTGGAACGAGATCGGGCTGTGGATCACGGTCGCCCCCGCGGCGTGCGCGGCCTCCATCGCCCGACGGGCGTTGTCGAGGGTGCCGGTCGCCTCCATGACCTCCGACACCGCTCCATGGAGCGTCCCGCCCTCACTGGTGAAGTCGTTCTGGAACTCGATCAGGACAAGCGCGGTGGTTTTCGGATCCATCGCTGCTCCTTTCTCATATCGCTGGCCCGGGTCGGGTGCCCGGGCAGGTTCAGCGCCACGTCCAGGTGTTGCGTCACTGCGTGAGGGTGGGTCAGTCCTTCGTCACCAATCCTGCCTGCTCGGCGAGCAATTCGAGCACGTGCCGGTAATTGCGCCCGGTGGCCCGGGTGAGTCCGAGCTCACACGTGCGGTTGCAGCTGGCGTGTGCGTCCGCGTCCAGGCGCTCCGCCTCGGCCGCCTCCCGACGGGTGGCGGAAGCGGTCAGCTCCGGGTGGAGCATCCCGCGGTCCCCGGCGAAGGCGCAGCAGCCCCAGTCCTGGGGAACGTTGACCACCTCGGCTACCGCCTTCGACACCGTGACGAGGTCGGGGTTGAGGCCCATCTGGGTCGAGGAGCACGTCGGGTGGATGGTGAGCGACTCCAGCTTCTGGTAGTCCCCGAGCACCGGCAGGACCCGCTCGGCGACGAACGCGACCGCGTCGACGATCCGGACCTCCAGGTCGGGCTCGGTCTCCAGCATGTGCCGGAAACCCTCGGTGCAGCTGGATGCGTCGCAGACCACCGTGAGCCGCCCGTTGTCGGACGCCTCCCGGATGATCGGCAGCACCCTGGCGCGCATCTCGGCATAGCCATCCGGGATGCCCTTGCTCGACCAGGGCGTGCCGCAACACATGGATTCGATCCTCGGCGGCACCAGCAGTGTGAGCCCCGCCCTGGCGCACAGCGCCTCGAAGCTCAACTGCACACCGGGACCTTCGGCGGGTCCGAACATCACGTTCACGCAGGCGGGGAGGTAGACCGCGTCGGGCGCCTTCGCGGGCACCGGACGTGCCCGGGAGGGGCCGCCTCCCGGCAGCTCCGTCGACCACAGGGGGACATTGTCCGTGCCGAGCACCGCGCGACCGACCTTGTTGACCCCGACCAGCGCGGACTCGAGCGGGCCGGGGAGCCGGTCGGTGATGCCCATCACGGTGGAGAAGGTCGCGGTCGTGCCCTTCCAGTGCTTCGCCAGCGTGGTCCAGACCGCCTTGGTGGCCGCGGGGGTGGTCTTCTCCCTGCGGAGCTTCTTCACCAACAGACCGGTGTTGATCAGGACCGGGCAGGCCGTGCCGCACATCCCGTCGACCGCGCACGTGTGCACGCCGGCGTACTCGTAGTCGTCCTCGAGCGTGCGCACCAGTGCCGTGTTGCCGCCCAGTTCGGCGTTGGCGATCTCGCGGCGCAGGGCGATCCGCTGCCGCGGGGTGAGGGTGAGGTCGCGGGACGGGCAGACCGGCTCGCAGTACCCGCACTCGACGCAGCGGTCGACCTCGGCCTCGACGGTCGGGGGCAACTTGATGTGCTTGAGGTGCAGCTCGGGATCGTCGGTGATGATCGTGCCGGCGTTGAGCAGGCCGGTCGGGTCGAACAGGTGCTTGATCTCCACCATCACGTCGTACAGCTCGTCGCCGTACTGCCTGCGGACGTAGGGGGACATGACCCTTCCGGTGCCGTGCTCTGCCTTCAGGGAACCGTCGTTGGCGAGGACGAGGCTGACCATGTCCTCGGTGAAGCCGATGTAGCGACCCATCTGCTCGTCGTTCTCGAACCGGTCGGTCAGCATGAAGTGGATGTTGCCGTCCTTGGCGTGCCCGAAGATGACCGAGTCGGCGTACGCGTAGGTGTCGAACAGCACGGCCAGCTCTGCGCAGGTGTCGGCGAGCTTCGCCACCGGCACCACCACATCCTCCAGCAGCGCCGTCGTGCCCGACTTCCGGGCACCTGCCACCGAGGTGTACAGGCCCTTGCGAAGCTTCCACAGCTTGCCGCGGATCGCCTCGTCGCTGGTCAGCTCGACGGGCCCCACGCCCAGGTCGGCCAGCGTCGGCTGAGCCTCGTCGACCAGGTGGGCCAGCTCTTCTGCCGAGGTGGCCTGGTACTCCAGGAGCAGTGCCGCCTGGGTGCGCACCTGGAGCTGCTTGATCATGGCCGGAGTGTCGGGGAACGCCTGGCCCACGCGCAGGGACGTCGCGTCCATCAACTCCAGCGTGGCCGCGCCGGTCGCGACGAGGCCAGGCAGGGCGCGGTTCGCCGCGTACAGGTCGTCGAACACCAGCAGCGCGGACGAGGTGTGAGTGCGCAGCGGGATGGTGCGGAACGTGGCGGACGCGACGAAGCCCAGCGTCCCCTCGCTGCCCACGATCAGGTGGGTGAGCATCTCCGGAACGGTCGCGTAGTCGACGAGGGCGTTGATGCCGTAGCCCATCGTGTTCTTCATCGAGAACTGCTGGGCGATCTTCGCCACCGAGGACGGGTTGGACAAGACGCGCTCGCGGAGCTTCAGCAGGCCCTCGTAGAGGGCCGGCTCCAGCGCCCGCAGCTTCGCGTCGGCGTCGGCCGCACCCGTGTCGACGACCGTGCCGGAGGGCAGCACGACCACGACCGATTCCAGCGTCCGGTAGCTGTTCTCCACCGTCCCACAGGCCATGCCGGAGGAGTTGTTGGCCACGACGCCGCCGATGGTGCAGGCGGCCTCGCTGGCCGGGTCCGGCCCGAACTTGCGCCCGTAGCGGGCCAGTCGGGCGTTGAGCTGCTTGACGGTCACGCCGGGCTGGACGCGGACGCGGTCGCCGCCGTCGAGGACCTCGACACCGGTGAAGTTGCGCCGCACGTCCGCCAGCACCGCGTCGGTGCCGGCCTGGCCCGACAGGCTCGTCCCGCCGGAGCGGAAGGTGAGCCCGATCCCTGCCGCTGCGGTCGCCCGGAGGAGCCGGGCGACCTCGTCGGCGTCGCGGGGGGAGACGACGGCGGACGGCAGCAGCAGGAAGTGCGAGGCGTCGTGGGAGAGCGCCCGCCGGTCGAGCTCCCGCATCCGCACCTGGGCCGGGTCCGCGACGCAGCCGGTGAGCAGCGCGGCGAGCTCGTGCTCGGCGAGCGCGGTACTCACGGGACCGGCACCGGGGTCGCGACCGGGACCATCCACGCGAGTGGCCCTGCCTGGAGGACGACGATGATCGTGAAGTACGCCAGCAGTCCGAGGCTCCACAGCACGACCTTACGGAAGATGTCGCCCTCCTTGTGGAACATGCCCACCGCGGCAGCGGCGACGGCCAGGTTCTGTGGCGAGATCATCTTGCCCATGACACCGCCGGAGGAGTTGGCCGCGGCCATCAGGACCGGGTTGATGCCTGCCTTCTCGGCAGCGGTGACCTGCAGCAGGCCGAACAGCGCGTTGGCCGAGGTGTCCGAGCCGGTGATGGCCACGCCGATCCATCCGATCAGCGGTGAGACGACCGCGAAGGCGCCGACGAGACCGGCGGCGAGCGCATTGCCGAGGACCGCGGTCTGGCCGGAGAGGTTCATCACGTAGGCCAGGGCGAGCACGCTCAGCACGGTGACGATGGTGAACTTCAGCTGCTTGATCGTCGTCACGTAGGCCTGCACCGCGTCCGAGGCCTTCACCTTGTAGACGAAGCAGGTGATGATGCCCGAGAGCAGCAGCAGGGTGCCGGTGGCCCGCAGGTGGTCGAGGGTGAAGATCGTCGAGACCGGCTTGCCCCCTGAGTTCAGGATCGTGGACGCGAGCTTTCCGTCCGCGCCGACCGCGTTGAGGCCGGGCCAGGGGAACTTCACCTGCCCGATCCCGAGCAGCCACGTCTTGACCGCCGGGATCTGGCTGATCGAGAAGACCACGATGATGATCGCGTAGGGCGCGATGGCGCCCCAGATGCGGCGGCCACCGGTGGCGGTGATCTCGGAGTAGTGGGCCAGGCGCCCGGACTTGAGGGCTGCGGCCTCCTCCTCGGGGATGCTGGCGTGATCGAGCGGCAGCGGGTTGGAGGGCTTCCAGAACCGGAGCATCACGAGCACGACCGCGATGGTCACGAGGGACGCGACCACGTCGGTGATCTCGACGGTGATGTAGTTCGAGGTGACGAACTGGGCCAGCCCGAAGACGACACCAGCGGTGAGGGCGACGGGCCAGGTCTGGCGGACGCCGCGCCAGCCGTCCACGAGCAGCACGAGCACGAGCGGAACGATGGCCGCAACGAACGGGGTCTGGCGTCCGGCCATCTGGGACAGCACGTGGGTGGTGAGCTCGGGGTGGGTGGACGCGACCGCGCCGGACAGCGCGATGATCGGCGCACCCATGGCGCCGAAGGCGACCGGAGCGGTGTTGGCGAGCAGCGAGACGATGGCCGACTTGATCGGCTTCATGCCGGCCGCCATCAGCATCGCGGCGGAGATCGCCACCGGGGCGCCGAAGCCGGCCAGGGCCTCCATCAGCGCACCGAAGCAGAACGCGATGAGGATGGCCAGGATGCGCTGGTCGTCCGAGATCGAGCGGATCAACTGGCCGAGGCTCTCGAACCAGCCGGTGATCACCGACAACTGGTAGACCCAGATCGCGTTGACCAGGATCCACATGATCGGGAAGGCACCGTAGAACGCACCCTCGGCCGTGGCGCTGAACGCCATCGCGGCGGGCATGCCCCAGCCGACGATGGCCACCAGGATCGAGGCCGCGAGGCCGACGAGCGCAGCGAGCCACGCCTTGACCTTGAAGACTCCGAGAAGGAGGAACAGAAGAATCAGGGGCAGGGCGGCGAGCAGCGCTGACAGGGCCAGGCTTCCTGCGATCGGGGCGAGCGGTTGGGTGAACACCGATGGATCTCCTCACTGAGATTGACCGTCGGGTAAGATTGTCCGACAAGTGAACTTGTTACGCAAGCAGTTCTCACAGACTTGTTCGATACGATTTGTCCGAGAACTGGAGAGCAGGGGTGACTGGTGGTCCGCAATCTCATGGTGACGTCGGTCATCGATGCCGTGGTCGAGGACCTGAAGGAACAAGTGCTCTCCCGGGACCTCGGTCCCGGCTCCCCCCTCACCGAGGCAGAGGTCGCTGCGCGCTATGACGTGGCGCGGGCCACCGCGAAGGCCGCCATCGAGCGCCTTGTGGCCGAGAAGGTGCTCGTGCGCAAGAACCACAAGACCGCGCGGGTGGTGAAGCTCGGCCCGGCCGACGTCCGTGACATCTACCGCACCCGCGCCTACCTGGAGTCCGAGGTCCTGCGCCGGCTGGCCGAGCGCCGGTCGGTGCCCATCGACGCACGGGTGGCCAACGCGGAGATCGACGCGCTGTGGCAGCAGGGCACCTGGGACATCGTGGATCCCGACATGCGCTTCCACACCGCCCTCATCGACTCCCTGGGCAGTGCCCGGACGAGCTCGGTGTATGGCTCGCTGGCGTTCGAGGTGAAGCTCTGCATGGCCCAGCTGCAGGGCAGCCAACGCCTGAGCCCGCTGGTGATCGTGGCGGAGCACGCCCGCATCATGGACTTCATCGAGGCCGGGGACGCCGAGAACGCTGCGGCCATGCTCGACGAGCACCTCGCTCGTGCCCGAGAACTGCTGGCCGGCGCCCTGGGCGGAGTGGCCGGGCCGGAGGCACTGCTGCCGTCCTCGGCGCTCCAGCCATCCGCTTGATCAGGGGAACGGCCAGGGGTTCGACACGCACCCGCCCAGGTCGGCGGACTGGGCCATCGTGACAGGAGCCGGCTTGCCCTTCTTCGTGCAGTCGGCCGCCTTCTCGCCCAGCAGCCGTCCGACCCCGTGGTTGACGAGATAGCTCTGCCAGCCGCCACGGCTCTGGTAGGTCGGAGGGAGGCCGCGCCACCAGGAGGCGTCGATGACCACGTCACCGGCCTCGACGCAGGAACCGCCGCCGTCGATCCTGCAGATCTTGCCCGCCGTGCCGGGAGCCGCGACCGTGATGGTGAAGTCAGCCTTGCCGGGGTCAGGGACGAGTGCGAACCGCACGCTTCCGCTCCCGGCCCAGCTCCGCGGGTCGTTCAGCACCGCGGCCACCTGCCGGCCGACCTTGTCCGCATCGAGCTTCGCGGAGGTCTCCACCCGCACGCTGTAGCGGTGGACCGTGCCGGCCGAGCCGGCCGCCGGCACGCTCACGCCCGCCGTCTCGAACTTCCCCGATGACGTCACCCTCGGCCAGTCGGCGGAGGGCGCGGACGTCGGGGTACTGCTCGCGGTGGGGCTGGGCGAGCCGGATCCCGACGGTGTGGGCGTGGGCGTCGGGGTCGCCGTCGTCGGGGCGGGGAGCGGTGTCACGGAAGTGGTCGGCCGCCCCTGGCGGTGCACCGGGGCGGTCATCCCGTTCGCCCAGACGACGCCGGCCACCAGGAGGACGACTCCCACGACGATCGCCGCCCACGACAGTGCGCTCAGCCGGGTCGCGCCGAGGCGTCCGGCGAGCGCGGCGAGTCTCGCGCGGGCGGACGCCAGCGGGCTCGGTGGGGTGGGCTGCGTCACCGGTCCAGACTAACGGCGCTGCCCTGCGGTCCCGTCCCGACTCGTCGGGCGGGGTCGGGTCCGGCCCCCCGCGCGCCTGCGGACGGCAGCGCGGCGGAGTAGGGCACCTGCTCCCGGTTGTCCGCCGGACGCGGAAGCGCCGGCCGCCCGAAGGACGACCGGCGCTCTCGTTGACCTGGATCAGGCGGCGACGACACCCACGTTGATGTGGGCGACCACACCGGAGGTCAGCTTGATGCCGACCATGTGCGTGCCGACGGTCTTGATCGGCTTGGCGATCTCCACCGAGCGCTTGTCGATGGCCGGACCACCGGCCTTCTTCACCGCGAGGGCGACGTCGGCCGGGGTGACCGCGCCGAACAGCTTGCCGGACTCGCCGGAGCGCGCCGGCAGGACGACCGCGAGGGCCTCCAGCTGCTCGCGCACCTGCATGGCGTGCTCGGCGCCACGGATCTCGCGAGCGTCACGCGCCCGCTTGATGCCCTCGATCTGCTTCTCGGCGCCACGCGTCCAGCGGATGGCGAAGCTGCGGGGCAGGAGGTAGTTGCGGCCGTAGCCGTCCTTCACCTCGACGACGTCACCGGGCACGCCCAGGTGATCGACGGGGGCAGTAAGAATGAGCTTCATCTCTGTCTTCCCCCTGCTCAGCGAGCGGTCGAGGCGTAGGGCAGCAGAGCCAGTTCGCGCGCGTTCTTCACCGCGATGGCAACCTTGCGCTGCTCCTGCACCGAGAGTCCGGTCACGCGACGAGCGCGGATCTTGCCCCGCTCGGAGATGAACTTCCGCAGCGTGGCGGTGTCCTTGTAGTCGATGGTGCCGATGCGAATGCTCTTCGCGGGGGCGACCTTCTTCGATTTCAGCGGCTTGCGCTGTTGGGCCATTGTGGTGCTCTCCTTTGAAAGCCCGGCTCAGGTGCCGGAATGACGTGAACGGATGCCGCCCCTGCAGGGAGCGGCCGGGTTGATCAGAACGGAGGCTCTTCGCTCTGGGCGGAGGCCCAGGGGTCGGCACCTGAGGACCGATCGTTGCTCGACCCGCCGGAGTTGCTCCAAGAGCCACCAGACGAGCCGCCGCCGGAGTAGCCACCGCCGCCGCCACCGCCCGAAGAGCGGGTGACCTTCGCGGTCGCGTACTTCAGCGCGGGACCGATCTCCTCCACCTCGACCTCGAACACCGTGCGCTTCTCGCCCTCACGGGTCTCGTAGGTGCGCGAGCGCAGCCGGCCCTGGACGATGACCCGCATCCCCTTGGTGAGGGATTCGGCAACGTTCTCGGCCGCCTGGCGCCAGACCGCGCAGTTGAGGAACATGGCGTCGCCGTCCTTCCACTCGCCGCTCTGGCGGTCGAAGTTTCGCGGCGTCGAGGCGACGGTGAAGTTCGCCACGGGTGCCCCGGACGGAGTGAAGCGCAGCTCCGGGTCGGCGGTCAGGTTGCCGACCACGGTGATGATGGTTTCGCCAGCCATGTGTGGTTTCTTTCGATCGGACTTAGCTCAGGACCCCCCAAGCGTGTCAGGAGCAACCGACAGTGCGCGAGGGGTTCGGGGCAATCAGTGCAGGTCGGGGCGGATCACCTTGGTCCGCAGGATCTGCTCGTTGAGGGTGAACTGGCGGTCCAGTTCCTTCACGACCGCCGGCTCGGCGGTCACGTTCAGGACGACGTAGATGCCTTCGGACTTCTTGTTGATGTCGTAAGCCAGGCGACGCCGGCCCCACACATCCTGGTTGTCCACAGTGCCGCCGGCCTTGGTCAGGCCGGCGAGCGGCTTCTCCAGCAGGCCGTTCACCTGACGGTCGTCGACCTCCGGGTCGACGATCACCACGATTTCGTACTTGCGCATACGCGAACTCCACCTCCTCTGGTCTAGAGCGGCCATGGGCGGTTCCCATGGCAGGAGGGCGTACCAACGGCTGCCGCGGGGACAGCCGGAGAGACAGCCTACCGGCAGCGCGCTCCCCGGGCGAATCGGCGCCGGAGGCACGCTGCGGCAGTCCGCAAGACCCGGGTGCGGCGGGCCCGCTCTGGAGTAGCGTGCCGGGCACCGGGCCGGGAGACGAGGGAGTGGTCCATGCGCAGACGAGTGGCTGCCCTGGTCGCCGCGACGACGGCGTGCGCGCTGCTCTGGACGGCCCCCGCCCCGGCGAGCGCAGCTCTGCCCGCGGGTCCAGCCACACTTTCCAGCACCGGCATCGATGCGCACCTGGGCTACATGCCGCAGACGCGGTGCTCACCCTCGGCCAAGCCGGGTGCCAGCGCCCTCCTCGCGCTGCTGATCAGGACCTGGGGCGGCGGCTCGTCCGGCATCTCGCGCGCGTGCAGCGTCGGCTCGACGTCGGAGCACAAGGAGGGCCGGGCGCTCGACTGGCGCATGGACGCCAGGTCGGCCGGCCAGCGTGCGCGGGTCAGGAGGGCCACCGACTGGCTCACCGCCAACAACGGCGAGGTCGCCTACCGGCTCGGCGTGATGTACATCATCTGGAACCAGCACATCTGGTCCCTGTACTACCCCGAGCTGGGATGGCGGAAGATGGCCGACCGTGGCTCCTACACCGCCAACCACAAGAACCACGTGCACATCTCCCTGTCCTGGGACGGTGCCTACAAGCAGACGTCGTGGTGGACCGGCGTGCCGGTCGAGGCACCGCTCAACTCCCGGTGCGGGGTGAACGGCGCCCGCGCCTGCCTGCCGACGATCCCCCGGACGACGAAGGGCTGGCCCTATCAGGACACCACCGTCCCCGCCTCGTTCCTGCCGGCGCCGTGGACCACGCCGGGCATCGGGGGCGGCCCGCAGGTGGGCCGGACGCTCACCGCAGTGCCGGGCACCTGGGTGCCGGACGGCGCGGCGCTCGCCTTCCAGTGGACGGCCGACGGCCGCGACATCCCCGGCGCCACGAGCGGCACCCTCGTCCTGACGGCCGACCAGCTCGGTCGCGCGATCCGGGTGCGGGTGAGCGCCACCGGTGGCGGCGCCACGCTGACCCGGACCTCCGACGAGACCACGCCGGTGGTCAGGGGGCGTTTCTCCAGCTCCCCGACGCCGACCATCACGGGGACGCCGGCCACCGACCAGGTGGTGACCGTCTCGACCGGCACCTGGGCCGCCCTCCCCGACACCCTCACCGTCACGTGGAAACGCAACGGGACGGCGATCAGGGGTGCCGGCGGCACCGGCATGACCAGCTACACGCTCACCCCGTCCGACGTGGGTACCCGGCTCACGGTCACCGTCACCGCGCGCCGCGCCGGCTACTCCACGACCAGCCGCACGTCGGCGGCGGTGAAGGTGGTCGCAGCCACCTTCGACGTGACACCCGTCCCGACCCTCTCCGGCGACCCGGTGGTCGGTGCCCCGCTGACCGCCGTCCCGGGGACCTGGGCACCGGCGCCCACCCGGTTCTCCTACCAGTGGTACCTGTCCGGAGCGAAGATCGCGGGGGCGACCACGGCGACCTACACGCCGAAGAGCAGCCAGGCCGGCAAGGCACTCCACGTACGGGTGTCAGCCGTCCGCGCCGGTTACACCACCGTGCGCCTCACGTCGGCGACGGTGACCGTCGCGCCGGCACCCTAGGCGGACAGCACGACGGCGAGCACGGTCGCGAGGATCGCGGTGGCACCGGCCAGTACGGCGACGGCGACCCGCCAGCGCAGGAGCTGTCGCCGACGGGCGAGGTCCGTGCGGCCCGCCTGGGTGTAGTAGGCGTCGGCGGCCGCAACGAACTCGCGCTCCACCTCGGTCAGCAGGCGCTTGCGGTCGGCACGGCCGATCCAGTGGGCGAAGATCCGCAGCTGTCGCACCGGCACCAGAGCCGCCGGATCACGGCCGGACTCCACCCAGACCGTGGCGAAGCCCCGCAGCCGCTCCATCACGGCCAGGTCCTCGCTGTGCTCGACCAGCCAGTCGTTCAGCCGCTGCCAGTGGGTCAGCAGGGCCCGGTGACTGATCCGCACCTCGTCGTCGACGGTGGTGAGCATCCGCGCGGCGACGAACACCTCCATCGCCGGACGGGTGGACGCGTCCACCTCCGCGAGCGGCACGGTCGTGGGGACGCGCGCCTCGCCGGCCACCCGGACCAGGCGGAGGAACAGGCGCTCGGCCGCCGCCTTCTGCGCCGGCTCCAGGGAGAGGTAGACCTGCTCGGCGAGGCGTTCCACCGCGCTCGCGATCCCGCCGGCGGTCTGGTAGTCGGCGACGGTCAGGCGACGACCGTTGCTGACGGCCCAGATCAGCAGCAGGGCGTTGGACAACAGCGGCAGGACGCCGGTTCCCAGGTGGTTCGCCGGGCCGGGAGGGAGCTCCTCCAGGAGCACCCGGACGAGGTCGGGGTCGACGGCCACCGACATGGTCTCGGCCGGACCGACGATCACCTCCCGGTACTCCTCCGAGGTGAGGGCCGGCAGCAGGATCGGGCGCGAGAGCGCGTCGGCCAGAAGCGGCTCGGCGCTGGCTGCAGCGAACGCCTCCGACCGGAGCCCCACGACCACGACGGCCCTCGACGCCAGGACGGCGAGGGCGTCGAGGAACTGCCTGCGCGGGGCCTCGGGCAGCGCGAGGCCCTCCTCCAGCTGGTCGACCACCACCACCCGGCGCCGGGAATCACCCTCCTCGCCCAGGGAGTCGCCGGCGAGCAGCCGGACGACGGGCAGCCACGTCCCGGTCCAGCCGACGAGCGCGCCGGCGGAGATCTCCCGCCCCAGCAGGCCCGCGGCCAGCAACGACGACTTGCCGCTGCCGGACGCCCCCACCAGGGCGACGACGCCCGTCCCCCGTGCGTGCGCCAGCTCCCGCACCGCCGTCGCGAGCCGTGCGGTGTGGCTCGAGCGCCCGAAGAACAGGTCCTGGTCGTCGATGCGAAAGGGCCGCAACCCGAGGTAGGGCGATTGGCCGCTCTTGAGGGCCGGCTCGAGCCCGTTCCAGCTGTCCTCCCACAGGTCCGGGGTGAACTCGTCAGCCAGACCGAGGTGTTCCAGCAGCTGCAGGTAGTTCCCCCGCAGGGCCGGAGTGGGGAAATGCTTGCCGTTCAGCCAGCCCTGCGCCGTGGTCGGCGGGACCTGCGCGATCCTCGCCACCGCCCGGATCGACAGGTGCTGGCGACGGCGGGCGTCGTTCAGAAGTGCTGCGAATTCCTGGCGACTCGCGGGGGCGGGCATAACCGGATTGTCCCAGCGAGCGCCCCGCGTGACACCGCTATCCTGAATTCTTCGCCTGCGGCAGGTCGTCCAGCCAGAGTGCCGGATGCAGGTAGTGGTTCAGCTCGAGGGCCTCGACCAGGAGCAGGAACTTCGGCCGCAGCGCGGGAGTCGGGAAGTGGCGCCCCGCGAGCCAGCCCTGGACGGTGGCAGCGGGGACACCGGCGATCCTGGCGGCGGAGCGGATCGAGATGTGCCGGTCCAGCCTGGCCTGGTTGATCAGGTGGGCCAGCTCGGAGCGGGTCGGCCGGTTTTGCACGTAGCTCCTGTCGGGGGTGTGGCCGGTGTGGCGGGGCCACACCGGCGCGGACAGCTCATGGGTGCAGGCACGCCCCAGTGCCAGAACCGTTCTCCGCCACAGCGTCGCTGACGTGCGATCACCGCCATGATCGCGATGTCCCCTCCGATGCCTGGCGGTCAGAACCAGCGCCCCCCAGCCCTGGATCCGTGCCTGCGTTTCCTAGTGAAGCGTCACCACCGCGCCATTTCGTGCTGTGACCGGTGAGTTCGTACAGACTCATACACCTTCGTTACACGCACGGGCCGGACCCGCTCCCTGAATCGGGTGGGTACCGGGCGGCATCACTTCCGACCTCTGCCCGAACGGGTGTACATCTCCTCCACGAGCTGGGCGAACCGGCGCTCGACCTCCTTGCGCTTGACCTTCAGCGTCGGGGTGAGCAGCCCGTTCTCCTGGGTGAACTCCTCCACCAGCAGGCGCAGGTCGCGGATCTGCTCGTAGCTGGCCAGCTTCGCGGTGAGCTCGGCGACGCGGCGGCGCAACTCGTCCAGCACCGCAGGGTGCGAGAGCAGCTCCTCGCGATGGGCCCACGTGAGCTGGAGCTGCTTGCCGATGTCCTCCAGGTGCGGGAGGGACGGGGCGACGAGGAGGGTGAGGTAGGGGCGGTTGTCGCCCAGCAGCAGCGTGTACTCGAACAGCGGATCGGCGGCGAGCAGGCCCTCGATCGAGGACGGCGCCACGTTCTTCCCGTTGCTGGTCACGATCAGGTCCTTGATGCGATCGGTGATGCGCAGGTAGCCGTCGTCGTCGATGCTCCCCACATCCCCGGTGTGCAACCAGCCGTCGACCAGCACCGCCGCCGTCTCCTCGGGACGGTTCCAGTAACCGAGCATCACGTTCGGACCGCGGTAGCAGATCTCGTCGCCCTCGCCCAGGCGCACCTCGCCGCCGTCCATCACCCGGCCGACCGTGCCGAAACGGAAGCCGTCGGGCGACGGGAACGTCAGCAGGGGCGAGGTCTCGGTGAGGCCGTAGCCCTGGAGGACCAGCAGCCCGCAGGAGAAGAAGAACTCCTCGATCTCCTTGCGCAGCGGCGCGCCGCCACAGGCGAGCACCTTCTTCCGTCCGCCCATCGCGTCGCGGACGCTGCCCAGGACGAGCCTGTCCGCCAGCCGGAACCGGAGGATCAACCCCTTGCCGCGCGGCTGCCCCTTCGCCACGGCCGTATGGAACTCCGTGCCCACTCCCAGCGCCCACGTCATCACCCGCTGCTTGAGCGGCGAGTCGGCGACCTTGTCCTTCGCTGCGAGGAAGACCTTCTCGTACAGGCGCGGCACGCTCACCATCAGGTTCGGCCGCACCCGTACCATCGCCTCGGCGACCGTCCGGGGATCGGGGACATAGGTGTTGAGCGCCCCATTGCTGAGGACCATGTAGGTCCAGGCCCGCTCGAGCGCGTGGCTGAGCGGGAGGAAGCACAGCGAGACGTCGGTGTCGGCGAGCGCGAAGTAGCGGTTCAGCACGTCTACCTGGTGGGTGAAGCCCCGATGGGCGAGCATCACGCCCTTGGGCTCTCCCGTGGTGCCGGAGGTGTAAATGATGGTGGCCAGGTCGTCCGGTGACGCGGCGGCCAGCCGCCCGTCGACCGCGTCCTCGTCGCCGCCCTCGGCCAGTTCGTCGGCGAGAGCGGCGACGCCCTCGTCGGGCACCGGCGCGAAGGCAACCACACGCTCGAGCTCGGGCAGGTCGGCACGGATCCCGGCGAGCTTCGCCACCTCGGCGGGCCCGGCCACGAACGCGACCCGCGCGCCGGAGTCGCGGAGGATGTGGCGCGCCTGGTCGGGAGTACTGGTGGCGTAGAGCGGGACGGACACCAGGGCCGCCGCCGCGCACGCCAGGTCGACGAGGCTCCACTCCGGGAGGTTGGGCGAGAAGATCGCCACCCGGTCGCCCGCGGCGAGCCCGAGCCCGATGAGCCGCGCCGCCAGCCGACGGACGTCCGCGGCGAGCTCGCCGTAGCGCAGTGGGGGGTCGTCGACGCCGTCCCGACGGGTGGCCGGACGGCCCGCGTGGGCGGACGCCGACTGGAAGAACCTGACAGCCAGGTGGCCGGCGTCCATCTGAGCTCCTTTGCGACACGACGTCAGTCCCAACCTACTCCACCGTAGGTAACGGCTCGCACCCTGCGCCGCCGTCGTTACCGAACCGTGGCCGGGTGGCCGACACGACCCCCACCCCCACCGCGTCCGGGGCCGGGGTGTCGTCGGGGACGCGTCGTAGGCTGCTGGGCATGCTGATGGGCGCACATGTCGACCAGGGTGATCCGATCGCCGAGGCCAGGGCTCGTGGGGCAGGGCTGAGCCAGTTCTTCCTCGGGGATCCGCAGGCGTGGAAAGGCCCGAAGGTGGCCTATCCCGGCGGCGCCGCGGCGCTCAGGGCGGACGCCGAGGACGCGGGCGTGGCCCTGTACGTGCACGCGCCGTACGTGCTGAACCTGGCGTCGACCAACAACCGCATCCGGATTCCCAGCCGGCAACACCTCCAGAAGCAGCTCACCGCCGCCGCGGAGATCGGCGCCGCCGCGGTGATCGTGCACGGCGGCCACGTCCTGGCATCCGACGACCCGGCGGTGGGCTTCGAGAACTGGCGCAAGGCCATCGACGGGCTCACCATCGACGTGCCGCTGCTGATCGAGAACACCGCGGGCGGGGCGAACGCCATGGCACGCCACCTCGACCGCCTGGCCCAGCTGTGGGACGCGATCTCGGCCTCACCCAACGCCGACCGGGTCGGATTCTGCCTCGACACCTGCCATGCCCACGCCGGCGGCATGGAGCTGACCGGTCTCGTCGACCGCATCCTCGCCATCACCGGGCGGATCGACCTCGTCCACGCCAACGACTCGCGGGACGCGTTCGACTCCGGCGCCGACCGCCACACCAATTTCGGCCAGGGCAACTGCGACCCGGAGGGCGTCGCGGAGGTGGTCTCCACCGCCGGGGCGCCGATCGTGGTCGAGACCCCCGGTGGGGTCGAGGGCCAGCGCGCCGATCTCGACTGGCTCGTTTCGGTCACCGCCTGAGCGTCCGCGGCGCCCACGGGTGGTCCTCGGGATGGCCCGGGTCGGGGCGATCCGGCAAGCGACGATAGCCTGACCCCGTGAGCAACAGCATCTACGTGGCCGCACCGGAGGGGCTGACGGGCAAGTCGATGGTCGCCGTCGGCATGATCGAGGCGCTGACCAGGACCGTGAGTTCGGTGGGCGTCTTCCGTCCGGTGGTGCGCAGCGGGCCCGAGGACGCCATCCTGCACACGCTGCTGAGCCAGCCGGGAGTGGAGCAGACCTACGAGGAGGCGGTCGGCGTCACCTACGAGGACGTGCACAACGACGCCGATGCGGCCCTGCACCTGCTGGTGGAGAAGTACGCCGCGATCAAGGAGAAGTACGAGTCGGTTGTCATCCTGGGCTCCGACTACACCGAGACCACCTCGCCCACCGAGCTGACGTTCAACGCCCGCGTCGCGGCGAACCTCAACGTGCCGGTCGTGCTCGTGGTCTCCGGCAAGCACCGCTCCCCGGAGGAGGTCCGCTCGGCGGCAGAAGGTGGACTGGCCGAATTCGGCGCCCACCACGCGAAGGTCATCGCGGTGATCGCGAACCGGGTCGAGTCGGTTGAGCGCGGGACGAGCGAGGACGTCGACCCGGCCGACCTGGAAGCGGTCCGCGACGAGCTGGCCAAGCTGCCCGGGCTCGTGACGGCAGCCCTGCCGGCCGACCGGCTGCTGGCAGCGCCCACGCTGCGAGCGCAGTTCGACGCCGTCGAGGCCAACCTCGTGCTGGGCAATCCCGAACTGCTCGATCGCGAGAGCCAGGATGTGCTGGTCGCCGCGATGACCCTCCCGAACGTGTTGCGCCGGCTCACGCCCGAGTCGACGGTCATCCTGGCGGGCGATCGGGCGGAGATGCTGCCCGGCCTGCTGCTGGCGCACGCCTCGGGCTCCTTCCCGCAGCTGTCCGGCATCATCCTGCTCGGGGGCTACGAGATCCCCGACACCATCGCCAAGCTGATCAACAGCATCCGTCCCGAGTTGCCGATCGGAATGACCCACCTCGGCACGTACACCTCGTCCGAGCGCATGTTCCGGCTCGAGGGCGCGATGACGTCGAGCCAGCGCAAGGTGGAGGTCGCCCGGCGCCTGTTCTCCGACTTCGTGGACGTGCCCGCGCTGTTGCAGGCGCTGGAGGTGCACCGCTCCGAGGTGGTCACGCCGCTGATGTTCGAGCACCAGCTCCAGGACATCGCCCGGTCGGACCGTCGCACGATCGTGATGCCGGAGTCGACCGACGACCGGATCCTCACATCGGCCGACATCCTCCTGCAGCGGGGCGTGGCGAACCTGGTGCTGCTGGGCGACGCACAGGCGATCAAGCTCCGGGCCACCCAGCTGGGCCTCAGCCTTCAGGGCGTCCAGGTGGTCGACCCCACCGATCCGGAGCTGGTGGAGAGGTTCGCCGCCGAGTACGCGCGGCTGCGGGCCCACAAGGGCGTGACGATCGAGCAGGCCAAGGAGAAGCTGAAGGACCTGTCGTACTTCGGGACGATGATGGTGCACCTCGGCATGGCCGACGGCATGGTGTCGGGCGCGATCAACACCACCGCGAACACCATCCGTCCCAGCCTTGAGTTCATCAAGACCAAGCCGGGCGTGCAGGTGGTGTCGGGGTCGTTCCTGATGTGCATGCCGGACCGGGTGGTGGTGTACGCCGACTGCGCGGTGAATCCGGACCCGACCGCGGAGCAGTTGGCCGACATCGCGATCAGTTCGGCCGAGACCGCGGTGGCGTTCGGCATCGAGCCGCGCGTGGCCATGCTGTCCTACTCGACCGGGACGTCGGGCAGCGGTGCCGACGTGGACAAGGTGCGCGCGGCGACGGAGATCGTCCGGCAGCGGATGCCGGAGCTGGCTCTGGAGGGGCCCATCCAGTTCGACGCCGCCGTCGACCCGGTGGTGGCGCGGACGAAGCTGCCGGACTCCCCCGTGGCCGGGCGGGCGACGGTGTTCATCTTCCCCGACCTCAACACCGGCAACAACACCTACAAGGCCGTCCAGCGCTCGTCCGGAGCGGTGGCGATCGGCCCCGTCCTGCAGGGCCTGAAGAAGGCCGTCAACGACCTGTCCCGCGGCGCCCTGGTCGAGGACATCGTCAACACCGTGGCCATCACCGCCATCCAGGCGCAGGCCGAATGATCCGTATTGGGGACGGTTCCCAATCCGGTCCAGCGACGCCGGTGGACCGTATTGGGAACCGTCCCCAATACGGTCCAACCTTGCGAAGGAGTCCGAAGTGAGTACCCCCGTCCTGCTGCTGAACTGCGGTTCGAGCTCGATCAAGTACAAGGTGATCGACGCCGACACCGAAGCGGTGATCGCCAGCGGCATCATCCAGCGGATCGGTGAGGAGTCCGGCAGCCTGGACCACAAGCTCGACTCCGAGACCGTGCACGTCGACCGGGGCTTCCCGAACCACGCCCGGGCCCTGAACTACCTCGTGCGGGTGTTCAACGCCCACGGCCCCGACCTGGAGACGATCAAGGCGGTGGGGCACCGCACCGTCCACGGCGGGGAGAAGTTCCGGTCCACGGTGGTGATCGACGACGCGGTGCTCGCAGAACTACGGGAGCTGTCCCCGCTGGCCCCCCTGCACAACCCGCCGGGCATCGCGGGTATCGAGGCCGCCCGGGAGGCTCTGCCCGACGTCCCCCACGTCGCCATCTTCGACACGGCCTTCTTCGCGACCCTGCCCCCGGAGGCGTACACGTACGCGATCCCGGCCGACCTCGCCTCCGCGCACGGCATCCGCAAGTACGGGTTCCACGGGACGTCGCACAGCTATGTGAGCAGGAGGGCCGCCGAGTTCCTCGGGCGCGACTACGGGGCGCTGAAGCAGATCGTCTGCCACCTCGGCAACGGGGCGTCGATCTCCGCCATCCGCGACGGCGTGGCGGTCGACACCTCGATGGGGCTGACCCCGCTGGCCGGCCTGGTGATGGGCACCCGCTCCGGGGACGTCGACCCCGGCCTCCACGCGTTCCTCGGACGCGAGCTCGGCATGGACCTGGCCGACGTGGACAACCTGCTGAACAAGAAGTCGGGGATGCTCGGCCTCGCCGGCGTCACCGACTTCCGTGACCTCAACGAGCTGATCGAGGAGGGCGACGAGGCTGCCGCCCTGGCGATGGACGTCTACAGCCACCGCCTGATCAGCTACATCGGCGCCTGCATCGCCATTCTCGGCGGCGTGGACGTGATCAGCTTCACCGCCGGGGTCGGGGAGAACGACGCCCTGGTGCGGGCGAAGGTCATCGGCCCACTGGCCGGCATCGGGGCCGTGCTGGACGAGGCCGCCAACCGCTCGAGCTCACGTGAGGCGAGGGTGATCTCGACGAAGGACTCGCCGATCACCGTCCTCGTGGTGCCCACGAACGAGGAACTCGCGATGGCACGCGAGACCAAGGCCGCCATCGCCTGATGGCGCGCACGGCGACGATCGCCCCCGTGCTGGCGACGGCGCTGCTGCTGCGGTCACTGATCACAGCGGTGCCGCCGGCGATGTCCGCGGTGCGCGCCGAACTGGGGCTGTCCGAGGCGACCGCCGGGCTGACCGTCGGCCTGCCCGTGGTGTGCTTCGGTTTCTTCGCCTTCGTCGCCCCGCTGCTGCTGCGACGCTTCGGTGCCGCGGCCACGATGAGCATCGCGCTGGTCGTCCTCACCGCCGGCGCCCTGGTGCGTCCGCTCGGCTCGGTGGCCTGGCTGCTGGCCGGAACGGTGGGCATCGGGATCGGCGCGGCGGTCGGCAACGTTCTGGTGCCGGTGATGGTTCGGCGCAGCCGTCCCGAGGACGTCCCCCGGTTCATGGGCTACTACACGGTGCTGCTCGCGATCGGCGCCACTGTCGGCTCGCTGCTGACCGGCCCCCTGCTCGCTGCCGGTGCCTCGTGGCAGGCGGTGCTCTTCGGATGGGGCGTGGTGGCAGCCGGGCTGAGCGCGGCCTGGCTCGCCACCGCGGGCCGCGGCCGGGAGTACCGGCCCGATCCCGCCCATCGGGAGGCCTCGCTGGCGCAGGCGGTGCGGCAGCGACGAACGTGGGTGATCGTCGCCTACATGGGCCTGCAGTCCGCCGTCTTCTACGGCTGCATCACCTGGCTGCCGACCGAGCTCGGCACGGCGGGCTTCCCGGTGGCGGAGGCGTCGCTCGGGCTGGCGCTGTTCAATGCGGTGGGCATGCTGAGTTCGCTCTACGGGCCGCGGCTGGTGGCCGGCGCGCACGGCCGCCTCGTCTGGGCCGGGCTGGTGGCCGGCTACACCGCGGGGCTCCTGCTGGTCCTTGCCGGGGGCGCGCCCAGCTGGCTCGCCGTCGTCCTGATCGGCCTGGGGCAGGGGGCCATGTTCACCCTCGCCCTCACCTTCGTCGCGCGGACGCCGGACCCGGCCCTCGTCGGAGCGGTGTCGGCCCTGGCCCAGGGCGCCAGCTACCTGATCGCCGCGGCCGGACCGTCCGGCTTCGGAGCCCTGCACACCGCGTTCGGGTCGTGGTGGCCGGTCCAGCTGGCCATGGCCGGCACGACACTCGTGGTCGGGGGATTCGGGCTGGCGTTGATCCGCTCAGACGACGCCGCCCGCCAGCCCTACGGCTAACGGAGGGCGAACTCCACGGCTGCCTGCGCGTGCAGGCTGGTGGTGCCGAACAGGGGAAGGTCCACGTCGCCGGGACGGACGAGCAGTTCGATCTCGGTGCAGCCGAGCAGGACGCCCTCTGCGCCGCGGTCGGCCATGCGTCCGATGACGTCGACGTAGGCCTCGCGTGATGCGGCGGACACCGTGCCGAGGACCAGCTCGGTGTAGATCACCCGGTCGACCACGGCGCGGTCGTCCGCCCCGGGAGTCAGCACGGTGAGGCCACGGGCGGCGAGGCGGTCGGTGTAGAACGACTCCTCCATCGTGAAGCGGGTGCCAAGGAGTGCGACCGTACGCACGCCGGACGCGACCACAGCCTCCGCTGCGACGTCGGCCAGGTGCAGGAGGGGCACGCCGATCGCGGACGCGACCCGGTCGGCGACCTTGTGCATGGTGTTGGTGCAGATCAGCACGACGTCGGCGCCGGCCGCCTCCAACCCACGGGCCTGTTCGGCGAGGAGGTCTCCGGCGGCGTCCCAGCGTCCCTGCGACTGCATCGCCTCGATCTCGGCGAAGTCCACCGAGGCCAGGACGCAGCGTGCCGAGTGCAGGCCGCCCAGGCGCTCCTGGACTCCGCGGTTGACCAATTCGTAGTAGAGCGCGGAACTCTCCCAGCTCATCCCGCCGATCAGGCCGATGCACCTCATGCGCGGATGCTAGCGTCCCGGTCTGGGGGGCAGAGATGACGGAGGAAGTTGCGGCCCGGTTGGGCCGGTATCCGGAGACGGTGGAGCTGCGGCGGCCGGCGACCGGGTTCGTGCACGGCCTGGTTCTGGGCCTGGTGCTGGTGGCGGCGTCGGTGTTCCTGGTGCTGTATCCGACTCCGGGACCGCGACGCGGTCTCGCGCTCGTCGGCTGGCTGGGCCTGGTGCTGTTCGGTGCCGCCACCATCGTCATCGTGGTCCGGCTGTTCCTGCGGCGGGGGTCGTTCGTGCTCGACGCCGACGGGTTCACCGACGCCACGTCGGCGACGGCCGTCGGGTACGTGCCCTGGTCTGAAGTCAGTGTCACCACCACGCGGACCGTCGGACGCAGCACGCTGGTGGGTGTCGACCTCCTGGACCCGAGGGCCTTCATCGACGCCCTTCCGCCACTCAGGCGCGCGGCCGCCCTCACCAACCTGGAGACCTTCGGCACCCCGGTGCTGATCTCACCGGCCGGGCTCGCCGAGCCCGAGGTCCTGGCCGCGCTCGTCTACTCCTACCGCGCCGGGTGGGTGGCGTCGCGGCGGTGGGAGTCGCGCGGCTCGCGGTAGGCACGTCCCTTCCGTCCCGCTTTCCACAGGAGTTGTCCACACTGGGGATAACTACATCCGTGTCATTCACGCTGGTCCCGGGGACCTCCAGGGGCCGGCGGGTTTGCGCTGGCCGGAGAACGGGTACGTGTCGTGGTTGCCGAGCAGCGGTGCACGGCGAGGAGGACGACATGTCGGACAACGTCAACGAATACGGACTGGGCGCACCGAGCAGCCAGGGCGGCGAGCCGGTGATGCACGAGCAGGTGACGGACCCGCTGGCCCACGGGTTGGGCAGCGGCGGGGAGCACGACCACGGCGAGGAGGACGTCGCCGAGGGCGGGCGCCACAACCGCCTCGAGCACGGTCTGGCCGGCGCAGGCTTCAACGATGCCAACGTGCACCCGGGAGGCACCCAGCCCGACCCGCTGCGCCACGGACTCGGCGCCTCGGACGCCGACAGCGGGGCTCACACCCCCTGACACTGTGAGCCCGGTCGAGCCGCGACGGCCCTGAGGGTCCGGCCGGCTGCCGGTCACGCCCATCCTGCCTAGCCGGCCAACACCTCCCGCAGCTTGGACGCGAAGAGTTCCGGCTTGCCTGCGTACGGCCCCTCGCCGCCCACGAAACCACCATGGTGGCTGGGGAAGATCACCAGCTCGGTGCCGAGGAGCTTGGCGACCTCGGCCGCGGCGCGGCCGGGCACCTGGTGCCGGGACTCCTCGCCGGCGGCCACCACGATCCGGGTGGGGGCGTCGGACAGGACGCTGGGGAGCAGCTGGTAGTTGGTCACCTCGTCCGAGACGCCGGACAGCAGGACGTCGTCGCGTCGGCCGTCGTCCTGCGTCGGAAGGCCGAAGGCGGCAGGATCGGGCGCGGGCTGGTTGAGGTGGTCCGCGGTCAGCTCTCCGGAGACCGACGTGAGGGCGATGAAGCGCGCCATGCCGGCTCCGAACCCTGCGCGGTGGTAGTCGTCCCTGACCTGGTCGAAGGCGGCCCGCGCGTTCCCGGCGTCGGGGAGCACCTCCAGGATGGGCGGTTCGTGAGCGACCAGGACGGCCACGTCGTCAGGATGCAGCGCGACCAGCGCAAGCCCCGTGACCGCGCCCCCACTGCTGCCGAACACGTCCACGGGTCCCCCGCCGATCTCGTCGATGATCCGGTGCACGTCCTCCGCGTTCATCCTCGGGCTGTGCTCGGCGTTCACGATCTCGCTCCGGTCGCACCCGCGGGGGTCGTAGGTGACCACCGTGCGGTCGGGGAAGTGCGAGGCCAGCTCGGCGAAACCCCCGGCGCCCATCGGGTGGCCGATCAGGAACAGGGGACGGGCACCGTCCCGCGCCGGCAGTGGGCCCCGCACGTCGTACACCAGCACTCCACCCGGCACCTCGATGGTGTGGGTCTGCGTCTCCACCGTGTTCACCGCTCGCCTCCTTGTCGCAACCCGGCCACCCTGTCGGACCCGCCGGTGCCCGGCAACAGCGCACTTGTGCTGCCGCTGCCGGCCGCCTCGTCCCGACGGGGAACTGATACCCCCGCGACCGCCGGCGTCATCCGTACCGGCGGCGACTACCCTTGCGGCATGGGTGAGCTGCTGCCGTTCCACCGGAGCGTGGACGACCCCGTGCGCCCGGAGCCGCTGTGGCGCGAGGCGGTGGGCGAGCAGCTCCGCGAGGAACGAAGGGCGCTCAGCGAGCGGCTGGCCGATGTCGCCGGGCGGGCCGGTGTCTCCACCCAGTACCTCTCCGAACTCGAGCGGGGCCTCAAGGAACCCTCGTCCGAGGTCCTCGCCGCCCTCGCCGGAGCGCTCCGGCTCACCGTCGCCGACCTGACGACCCGCGCCGTCGTCCGGCTGAGGACCGCGCCGAGCCTCCGCGGACCGGTCTGCCAGGCTGCCTGACGCCGGCCGGACGGCAGCACCGTGGTCAGGCCTCCGGCATCGCCGTGAGGACGCGGTCCACGACCCCGTAGGCGACGGCCTGCTGTGGGGTGAGGATGAGATCGCGCTCGGTGTCCTCGCGCAGCTGCTCGGGGCTGCGGCCGGTGTGCCGGCCGAGCAACTCCTCCTGGAGCGCGCGGACGCGGGCGACCTCGTCCGCCTCGAGGATCAGGTCGGGGATCGCGCCGCGGCCCTCGGTCGCCGGGGCGTGGATCACCACCCGGCCGTGCGGGAGGATCTGGCGGTGGCCGGGCGCCCCGCCCGCCAGCAGGACGGCCGCGCTCGCCACCACCTGGCCGACGCACGTCGTCTCCACCGGCGGGCGCACGAACTGCATCGCGTCGTAGATCGCCAGGGTCGCGGGGATCGAGCCGCCTTCGCTGTTCAGGTACAGCGAGATGGGCGCGTCCGGGTTCTCGTTCGCCAGGTGCAACAACTGGGCGATCACCGCATTGGCCACCCCGTCGTCGATGCCCGTGCCCAGGTAGATGATCCGGTCGGCCAGGAGCCTGCTGTAGATGTCGACGGTTCGCTCGCCGTTGTTCGTGCGCGTCGTGACGTACGGAATGGTGTAGCTGCTCATGCCGTCTGCCCCAGTCCGATGGTGCGGCTGCGTCCCGGGAGCACGTCGTCGAGCGTGGTGAGGATCGCGTCGACGAAGCCGTACTCCAGGGCCTCGGTCGCGCTGAACCAGCGGTCCCGTCGCGAGTCGGCCTCGATCCGTGCGAACGGCTGGCCGGTGTCCTCGGCGATGCAGCCGAGCACCGTGTCGCGAGTACGGCGCAGGTCGTCGGCCTGGATCGCGATGTCCATCGCGGTGCCGCCGATTCCGGCCGACCCCTGGTGCAGCAGCACCCGTGCGTGCGGCATCGTGTACCGCCGTCCCCTCGTGCCGGAGGAGAGCAGGAACTGCCCGGCGCTGTAGGCCATCCCGAGGTTGACGGTGACGACGTCGTTGGGGATCGCCCGCATGCAGTCCCGGATCGCGAGCATGCCGGGCACCGAGCCGCCCGGGGAGTTGATCAGGAACCGGATGTCGGCCTTCGGGTCCTGCGCGCTCAGCACCAGCAGGGCGTTGCACAGCCGGTTGGTGTTGAGGTCCTCGAGGGGTTCGCCGAGCAGCACGGTGCGCTGCTCGAAGAGGCGGTCGTAGAGCTCGTGGTCGAGCCGCAGCAGGGAGTTGGTTTCGCTCATGCATCCAGCGTTCCGGACCGGCCCTGCGTGGACGAGGGCCTGCTGCTGACGGCAGATCCGCCGACGGCTGAAACTACCAGCCACGGCTCCCGGTGCCGCCCTTGAACGGGCCCGTGACCTCGCTGGTGATCCAGCCGCCGTAGAAGCCGCCGGGCTGCGGGACCACGCGCTCGCCGCCGACGTAGCAGCCGTCCGTCCGTCCGGCGTAGAGGGCGACGTGCCCGGCCAGCATCTCGAAGCCCGGCGACGGGCGCGGGTAGAACCAGGCCGCCCTCGGGGCGGTGCGGTCACCGACCACGAGGTCGAGGTAGCGAGCGGCACCCTTCCACTCGCAGAACGAGCCGCCCTCCCCGGCCTGCAGCACACCCCTCACGAACGCCTCGCGCGGCAGGTAGTAGGTCGGCGGATGGCTGGTCTCCAGGACCTGCCAGCTCGACTGCGTCCGGCAGACCACCCGGCCGCCGAACCACACCTCGACGGGTCGCTCACAGGCGCGGACGGCCGGTGGCCGCGGATAGTCCCAGACGGACTCCTGGCCGGGGCCGGTGGGGTCGCGGACCGGGCTCGTCACACCGAAAGCCTAGGTGGTGCCGGGGGCCCGCCGGCGGGTGCCGCGGCGAGCGCGGTGGCGAGCAGCGAGACACCGAACTCGAAAGCCTCGTCGGTGCTGCCGCCGAGCTGGAACCCGTCGATCGACTCCATCCGCAGGAAGCCGGACGCCCACGCGGTCACCGTCCGCGCGGCCGGGAGTGCGCGGGCCGGCCCGACGAGGGCTCGGCAGACCCCCAGCACCGGCTCCACCGTGGCCGCGAACAGGGCCGCTTCCGGACGCATTGCCTCCGGCAGGGGCGTGAACAACAGGCCGTAGGCCGCAGGCTCGCGGTGGGCGAAGTCGCGCAGGGCGACCGCGAGCGCCCGGAGGCCCTCGACGGGATCACCGGCGTCCGCGGCGTCCTCCAGGAGGTCGCGGACCTCCACGAGCACGCCCTCGGCAACGAGTCGTACCAGGGCGGCCCGATCGCGGACCCGCTTGTACAGGGAGGGCGCCCGGACGCCGACGAGGTGCGCCACGCGCTGCATGGTGAGCCCCTCGAGGCCTTCCTCGGAGAGGATCCGGCGACCGGCCGTGACGATCTCCTGCGTCGAGGTTCGGGGCACCGTGGGCATGACGTCCTTCCAATGGCTATTGCGCTTAGCTATGATCGCTATCTATCATAGCTATCAGAACCGGGACCGATCAATCTCTGGAAGGCTCGCGATGAAACTGGCTGAAGGACTGCACCGGGTCGGCAACGACCTCGTGGCCTGCTACCTCGTGGCGGACGAGAGCGGGGTGACGCTGATCGACGCCGGCGTGGCGGGGCTGTGGAGGGAGTTCGTCGCCGAACTGGCCGCGATGGGGCGTTCACTCGACGACGTCCGGGCCGTCCTGCTGACCCACGGCGACGAGGACCACATCGGGTTCGCCGAGCGCCTGCGGCGCGACCACGGCGTGCCGGTGATGGTGCACGAGGCGGACGCCGGCCGTGCCAGGGGTGAGGGAAAGCCCGCCACGGGCTGGGGCGAGTTCCGCCTCGGTCCGCTGCTGCAGTTCCTCTGGTACGCGGCGCGGTCCGGCGGACTGCGCACCACCTACCTCACCGAGGTGGAGACCTTCACCGCCGGCCAGGAGCTGCCGGTTCCGGGCACGCCGGTTGTCATCCCGCTGCCGGGACACTCCCCGGGCAGTGTCGGCTTCCACGTCCCGGGACTCGGTGCGCTGTTCGTGGGCGACGCGCTGACCACGCGGCACGTGCTGACCGGGGTGACCGGCCCCGGCAGCGCACCCTTCACCGACGACCCGGCCGCGGCGCTGGCCTCGCTGTCCAGGCTCGAGGGCGTCGATGCCCGCTGGGTCCTGCCCGGCCACGGCGCACCCTGGGACGGCGGGGTCGCCGAGGCCCTGCGGCTGCTGCGGCGGGGCTGAGGCGCCCGGCGGAACCCTTGGCTCCCCCACGCACTGGCACTGGGTGGGCCGGTGTCGCCAACGCGTGACTCAGAGGCAGGGGCGGAGGGCTTTGGACCGACACGCTCAGAAACCCCGGGTGAGCCACTGCAGCGTCACCAGGAGGTCCTCACGCAGGTAGTTGGAGGGCCAGAAATACCACGGTGTCCTGCTGCTCACGTGGTCTGCGTCCAGTCCTGCCGCGGCGGCGATCCGCGCGGCCCGGTAGACGTGGAACTCGTCGGTGACGAACGTCGCCGTGTAGCCGGGTGGCAGCCGGACATCGAGGAGGGCCTTGGAGAACACGAAGTTCTCCTCGGTGGATGCCGCCCGATCCTCCACCACGATCGACGCGCCCGGGATCCCCCGGGCGACGAGGTAGGCCCGCATCGCTTCGCCCTCCGGCAGATCCTCCTGTGCACCCTGGCCGCCGGTCACCACCACCAGCGCGGCAGGGTTGCGCCGGTGGTACTCGACGGCCCGGTCGAGCCGGCCGGCGAGCGTCCGCGACAGTTCGTCGCCGTGCACGGCCGCCCCGAGCACGATCACCGCACGCTCGTCGTAGCGCGCGGTGTCCGCCACCCCCACTCCGGCGAGGAAGAGCGACACGGCGAGCACCCACGCGAACACCAGGGCCGCCGTCACGTTGAGCCAGCGCCGGTGACCGACCCTCGGGTACCAGACCCCCCAGGCGACCAGCCCGAGGCCCAGCCCGGCGTCCATCGCCGTGCCGACGGTCAGGTTGGCGGTCGCTGCCAGCCAGAAAGCGTTGGCGGTCAGCCCGGCGCCCGTCACGACCAGCGGGATACGGACGACGGGTGCCGACGCCCGCCTCGTCTGTCCCGCCAGCGCCATGCTGCCCACCCTAGGGCCCCGGGCGTCAGACGGCCGGCGTGTCGAAGTCCGCGGCCACGCGGGCCACGTGCAGGGCCAGATAGGACACCTCGTCCTCGGTCAGGGTGGAGCCGAGCCGCAGCTCCAGGAGCGCGGCGAGCCGCACGGCGCACTCGGCGGCCTGCGGATAGGCCTGACGGATGGCCGCCCCCACCGTCGAGTGCTCCTCGCTGAGCTGGCGGTGCTGGTGGATGCGCACGAACAGGTAGCGCAGGTGGGTGATGAACCGGCCGGTGCTGACGCTGCCGGTGTCGAGATCGAGCCCGTAGGTCTGCTCGATCACCGCGACCATCTGCTGGATGACCCCGGTCATCTTGTACGTGTAGGAGAGGTCGCCGGTGGCGAAGCCGGCGTTCACCAGGTGCAGCGCCAGTCCGACCGCCTCCACGTCAGGGAGCCTGACCCCGCCGCGGCGGTTGATCGCGGCCAGCAGCGATTGCGCCTGCGCGTACTCCTCGGCATACAGGTGCTGCACCTCGGCCAGGAGGGGGTACTCGAGGTCCATGCCGACGGCCACCCTGCGGAGGGCGAAGCTGACGTGGTCGGCGAGTGCGATCACCAGGGAGGGGTTGCGCGACACCGCGTCCAGCCCGACCTCGGTGAGGGCATCCCCGACCAGCTGGATGTGCTCCGGCGGGATGCCGGCGAGGAGGCCGGCGAGATGGTCGGGGTCGCGCCCGTCGACGGGGACGAAGGTCCGCACCACCTTGCCGGGATCGACGGCCTGACCCGGCCGGGCCTGGAAGCCCAGGCCGCGGCCGGTCAGGATCACCTCGCGCCCACCCTCGTCCAGCGCGAGGACGAGGTTGTTGTTGAAGACGCGTGCGATCTCCATGTCAGGCCACCGCGCTCCTCTCAGGGCTGCACATCAATGATGGGGTCACCGAGGGCCACCTGGGTGGCGCTGCGCGGAGTCACCGATCCCAGGGTCATGGTGTTGATCACCACGACGATGGTGGTGGTGTCGTATCCGGCGGCCGCGACGGACGCCAGGTCGACGTCGGCCAGGACGTCGCCCGCCTCCACCCGCTGGTCCTTCGCCACCGCGACGGTGAATCCCTCGCCGGCGAGCCGGACGGTGTCGATGCCCACGTGGACGAGCACCTCGACCCCGTCATCGGTCTTGATCCCGAACGCGTGCCCGCTGTCGGGGACGGTGACCAGGACGCCGGAGACCGGAGCCACCACCCGTCCCGACGACGGCTCGATGCCGACCCCTTCGCCGAGGGCCTTGGACGCGAACACCTTGTCCTTCACGTCCGCGAGGGCGATGACCCGGCCGGCCACGGGCGCCGCCACCACGTCCGTGCGGACGAGGGTGGCGACCCCGCCACCGGTGCGGGACGACCCGCCGGCCGCCACCGCCGCGACCGGTGCGGACGCGACCGCCGCCTTGCGGGAGTTCTCCAGCGCCAGGTCGGCCTCAGCCTGCGCACGGTCGGCCTCCTCCTCGGCCTTCTGCTCGGGCGTGCGGTAGTCCGAGATCAGGATGAGGATCATCGAGGTGAAGAACGCGGCGGTGATCGAGACCACGTACACCCACATCGGGCTGAACACCGGGATGGTGAGCAGGGACGTGAAGGCGAACACGCCGGTCTTCACTCCGCCGCTCGACCAGCCGAGCAGGCCGGTGAGGATGCCGCCGACCGCACAGCCGACCAGCATGCGCGGGTAGATCCGCTTGAACCGCAGGTGGATGCCGTAGAGGGAAGGCTCGGAGATGCCACCGAGCAGGCCGGCGGCGAGGGCGCCGGTGGCGACCTCCCGCATTTCCCGGTTGCGGTTGCGCATCGCGATCACCAGGACGCCGGCAGTGGCGCCGAAGCAGGCGAAGTTCCACGAACCCATCGGGCCCTGGATGAAGTCCATGTGGCCCGTGGCGGCGCTACCGATGTTGGCGAGCATCAGGGCATTCAGCGGCCAGTGCAGGCCCAGCGGGACCAGGAACGGATAGATCATCGGAATGATGATGGCGAAAAGGATCGGCGCGTTGCCGTTGAGCCAGGCCAGCCCCGAACCGATGCCCGTGCCGAGCCAGATACCGAGCGGGCCGATCAGGAAAGCGGTCACCGGAATCATGATCAGCATCGAGAAGAACGGCACGAAGACCATCTGGATGTTCTCGGGGAAGATCCGCTTCAGCAGGCGGTAGAGCACCGCGAGGACCGCCACCATCATCAGCGGCACGAACACCTGGCCGCCGTAGCCGTTCAACTGCATCGGCAGGCCGAAGATGTTCGCCACGCAGGAGTCGGTGCCCAGCGTCGGGTTGGTGGTGCACACCGTGGTGGGGGTCGCCGCGGGATCGGAGAGCTTCAGGAACTCCGGGGTGAACAGCGCAGCCATGATCGTCGCGCCCACCCAGGGGTCGACGTTCAGCTTCTTGGACGCGTTGTAGGCCACCATGATCGGCAGGAAGTAGAGGACCGCGCGCCACATGGCGTCCACGAACACCCAGCCGGCCGCCTTGTCGGCAGCGCGGAAGTCGACCACGCCGAGCGCGTCGAGGACCGCGGCGAACGCGATGATGAGGGACGCGCCGAGCAGCACGCCCAGCAGCGGACGGAACGAGTCGGACAGGTACTCGAAGAACGCGTCCAGCCACGCCACCTTGCCGCGAGCCTTCGCCCGCTCGCGGGCCTTCACGTCCGCATCGGACAGGCCCTTGCCCACCGACGCCATCTGGGGCAGGTTCATGATCTGGTTGAAGGTGGTCTGCACGCCACCGCCGATCACCACCTGGTAACGGTCGCCACTCTGCGGCACCGCGCCCATCACGCCCTGGATCCCCTCGACGGCCTTCTGGTCGATTCCCGAAGCGTCCTTCAGTTCGAAACGCAGCCGCGTCGCGCAGTGGGTCAGGCTCAGGATGTTCCCTGCGCCGCCGACGCCGTCGACGATCTCCTCTGCGGTACTTCGTTTGGTCGTGGACTCCATCGTCATTCCTTCCGCATCCTTGCTGTAAAAACAAAAAAGACCCGAGACGCACCGAAGTGCTTCTCAGGTCTTGCCCCTTTCGGGTAACAACCCATGGTCCTGCTCCACTGGCAAGCGTAGGCACTTCCCGGCGGTCGCGTCAATCGTTGCGTTTCAAAGGCTCCTGGCCAGGGCGTCCGACACCGAAGAGTTCGCAGCTGATGTCGTAGTAGCGGTCCGTCCGGCCGAGCCGGCTCATGCCCAGCCGCTCGCAGACCGCCTGCGAGGGCAGGTTCTCGGGATACGTCACGGCGAACACCTGGTCGAACCCCTGCTCCCAGGCGTAGTCGAGCAGCCTTCCCCCGGCCTCGGTCGCGTACCCGCGTCCCCAACTCCCCGGGTGCAGGTGCCAGCCGACTTCGACGTCGCCGGTCGGCTCTCCCGTCCCACTCGCGGGGAGGAGCTTCAGCAGCGCCGACCCGACCGGCTCGGAGTGGCCCTTCGGCACGATCGCCCAGGTGCCGAACACCGGGCCGAGCGCTGCCCACCGCGCCACCGCGGCCTCCGCCTCGGCCGGATCGGCCATCGCGCGGGGAGTGGTGCCCAGGTAGCGGGCCACCTCGTGCCGGGAGTAGATCCCGAAGGCGGCGGGGGCGTCATCCGCCGCCCAGGAGCGCAGGACCAGCCGCTCGGTGCCGAGTGTGGGAAGCATGGTGCCCACCCTAGGCGCGCGGGCGTGGACGATGTCGGCACCGACGGCGATCATGGGGCGATGCGGACGTTTCCCGACTCGGAGCGGCGCGCCCGGCTCGCCCGTCGCCACGGCATCGGCCCGCAGCACCGCTACCCGGACGTGGTCGCGGCCACGCGGGCCATGACGGTGCTGCACGCCACCGAGCCGGCCACCGTGTACCTGTCCCTCACCGCGCGGGTCGACGGCCTCACCGTCGGTGACGTGGATGCCGCGCTGTACGACCGGCGAACGCTGGTGAAGCAGCTGGCGATGCGTCGCACGCTGTTCGTCTTCCCGCGCGACCTCCTGCCGGCCGCGTGGGGCAGCGCGTCCGCACGCGTGGCGGGCACCGAGTCCCGCCGGCTCGCCGCCGACCTGGAGCGCGCGGGCGTCGCTTCCGACGGGAGCGCATGGCTGGAGGCGACCGCGGCCGACGTGCTCGCCCACCTCGCCGACGGTGCCGAGCGGGACGCGGCGACGCTGCGCGCCGAGGTGCCGGCGCTCGCGACGCCCGTCGGCAGCGGGCAGGGAACCTGGTCGCAGACCGCCCCTGTCGGCCCGCGGCTCCTCACCCTTCTCGGCGCCAGGGGCGACCTGGTCCGCGGGCGCAACAACGGGCACTGGCGGATCAGCCGGCCGGCCTGGACGGCCATGGCCACCTGGCTCGGGAAGCCTGCCGCGCCGGACGAGGAGGACGCCGGGTACGCCGAGCTCGTCCGACGCTGGTTGTGGACCTTCGGGCCGGGGACCGAGGCCGACCTGGTCTGGTGGCTGGGAGCGACGAAGGGCATCGTGCGGCGCGCTCTCGCCGACGTGGCGGCCGTGTCGGTCCGGCTGGAGTCCGGAGACACCGGCTGGGTGCTGCCCGACGACGAGGGGCCGGAACCATCGACGCAGCCCTGGGCCGCCCTGCTGCCGACCCTCGACCCCACCACGATGGGCTGGAAGCAGCGGGACTTCTACCTCGACCCCGACGACGTGCCGTACCTGTTCGACCGCGCAGGCAACGGCGGCACCACCGCCTGGTGGGACGGACGCGTCGTCGGCTGCTGGGTGCAGGAGCCCGACGGCGCCGTCCGCGTCGTCTACCGCCGCGACCCCGGCGCCGAGGCCCGTGCGGCGCTGGCCACCGACGCAGCCCGCCTCACCGCCTGGATGGGCGGGGACGTGGTCACCAACGTGTTCGCCTCTCCACAGGTGCGCGGCGAGCGCCTCCGCTGACCCTCCGGTTGACGGGGACGGCGATGATCCCGCAGTCTGGTGGGCATGACGGACTGACCTTCTCGCCCTCACCCTGCGATTCGAAGGTCTTCAGCATGTCCGCATCACTCTTCCTCTCCGGCGTCGCCGCGTCGTTCGGCGCACGGCCACTGTTCTCCGGGCTGGACCTGACCCTTGCCGCCGGGGACGTCACCGCCCTGGTCGGCCCCAACGGTTCGGGCAAGACCACGCTGCTCCGCATCGTCGCCGGGGAACACACGCCCGACGCCGGCTCGGTCCGGCTCGCCCCGCCCGGGGCAACCATCGGTTACCTGCCGCAGTCGCCGCCCTCGGCGGAGGAGTCGATCCTCGGCTACGCGCGCCGGCGGACGGGTGTCGGTCCCGCGCAGGGAGCCTTCGAGGACGCCGCCGCGCAGCTCGCGGCCGGCGTCCCCGGCGCGGACGAGCGCTACTCGTCCGCCCTGGACGTCTGGCTGGCGCTGGGCGGCGCCGACCTGGACGTGCGCCTCGCCGAGGTGCTGGCGCGGCTCGAGCTCGACGTACCGCTGGACCGTGCCGTCGGCACCCTCTCGGGTGGGCAGGCGGCGCGTGCCGGCCTGGCCTCGATCCTGGTCAGCCGCTACGACCTGCTCCTGCTCGACGAGCCGACGAACAACCTGGACGTCGGCGGGCTGGAGGCCATCACCCGGTTCGTCCAGGGGCTCAGCTCGCCGGTGCTGATCGCCTGCCACGACCGCGCGTTCCTGGACGCGGTGGCCACCTCGGTCCTCGAACTCGACCTCCCGCAGCAGGCGGTGAACCACTACACCGGCGGGTGGACGGAGTACCGGGAGGCGCGCTCGTTGGCCCGCGCGCAGGCCGAGGACGCCTACGCCGCCTACGCCGCCCAGAGGGCCGGCCTGGTGGATCAGGCCCGCCGCAAGACGGAGTGGGCGCGGGAGGGACGCGCCAGGGCGGCGAAGCTCGGGCCCGGCATGAAGCTGGAGAAGAAGTACCGCGAGGACCGTGCCCGTCGCATGGACCAGCGCGCGGCCCGCGTCCGCGACGCCGTCGACCGGCTGCCCGAGGTCGAGCAGCCGCGGCGCGAGTGGGAGCTGCGCTACTCGATCAGCGAGGCCGGCGCCTCCGCCGACGTCGTGCTGACCCTGGACCGGGTGGTGGCGCGCAACGGCGAGTTCCGGCTCGGTCCGGCATCGGCGCAGGTGGCACGGGGAGACCGCGTGGCGCTGGTGGGACCGAACGGGTCGGGCAAGTCGACATTGCTCGACGCCGTGCTCGGGGTGCGTCTCGTCGTGTCCGGACGGGTGTCCTGGGGGGCCCGGGTGTCACTCGGCACGCTCGACCAGGGGCGCTCGGCCGTGAGCGGGGACGCCCGCCTGCTCGACGTGGTGGCCGACGCCCTGGGCGACACGGAGAGGGTCGCGACCAGGACCCTGCTGGCCAAGTTTGGGCTCGGCGCCGAACACATCGGGCGGCCCTGCGACAGTCTCTCTCTCGGGGAGCGGACGCGTGCGGCCCTCGCCGTGCTTCAGGGCCGGGCGGTCAATGTGGTGGTCCTTGACGAGCCGACGAACCACCTGGACGCGGCCGCGATCCAGCAGCTGGAGGCGGCGCTCACCGCATTCGGGGGGACGCTGCTCATCGTCACGCACGATCGCGCCCTGCTCGCCGCGCTGGAACCGTCCGTCACCTGGGAGTTCTCGCGGCAGGGCGACCACGGGACGCTGGCGGTGCGGGGCCCGTCCTGAGCCCGATACGGCGATCGGTCAGCCGGCTCGCAGGAGCGGTCCCAGTTGCTCGTCCTTCTCCAGACGCCCGGCCACCGAGACCGCCAGCCGTGCGATCAGCCCGAGCGCGAAGGGGAGCGCGAGCATCCCCCAGGCGAGAACGAGGGAGGGCGTCTGCCGCCCGCCCGTGACCGACCTCAGGTCGAGGGCGGCGGCGAGGGGCCCGGAGAGGCCGAACCCGACGGCGAGGCCGGTGACGGCGGCCATGACGACCGGGACGGTGGCCTCCAGGCCCGCGATCCGGGCCGCGTCGGCGCGCGAGCCGCCGATCACCCGAAGCTGTGCCGTCGCCCGCCTCCGGCCCGCCGATGCGGAGGCGACCGTCAGGACGACGGCGAGCGCGGCCAGACCGCCGGCGACGAAGATCCCTGCCGCGAACAGCCCGTCGAGCGCACGCGGCAAGGGCGCGGCCGCCTGCCCGGCCAACCAGCCCGTCCGGGTGAGGACGGTTGCATCGGTGCCGGCGAGCGCCTCCGCCAGCCGCGCCTCGGCCGACGGGCCCACCAGCCAGGCATGGCTCGCCGGCACGTCGTGCCCCACCGCCTGCGCGAGCAGCCGGCGATCGACGACGACCGTGTCGCTCTCGAGTCCTCGTTGCAGCGGGAGAGCCGGCGGCTGCCCGACCACGCGGACCGCGACGGAGTCGTCGCCCCAGTGCAACGTCGCCGCGTCATGACCCTCGGCGCCGGACAGCAGCACCGGCAGCGCCTGCTGCTCCGGCCGCTCCAGATCGGGCAGGGTCGCAGCGTCCGGTGCCGGGGTGGCGGCGAGGAGCCGCGCCAGCGCCTCGGCGTCCACAGCGAGGACCGTCACCGAACGGTCGAGCCGGCCGCCGAGGATCTGGCCGCCCGGAATGAGACCGGCCGTCGCGACGGTCAGGCCGCCCGTGCCGTCCAGGGCCGCGACACCGGCGGGCAGTCCGGCCGGTGCGAGGGTGGAGACGGCGACATCGCCGCCCACCGCATCCCACGCGGCCTCGCTCCTGCCCCGCGTGGCCGTCCCGGAGACGCAGGCGGCCACCGTCGCGACCGTGACGCCCACCACCAC
>JAEVYS010000121.1 GCA_023392635.1 Actinomycetes bacterium
AGTCAGGCCAGGGCGGCCAAAGCGACGAGCGAAGCCCGCGCGTTGTCGATCGGGCCTCCGCCGGCCGGCGGTTCCCCGTCGATCATGATGTCCTGCTCGAGGACGTAGTAGCCGTCGAAGCCGGCCGCGTCCAGCTTTCGCACGATCGCGGCGAAGTCGATGTCGCCCTGCCCGATCGGAGTGAACATGCCGGCCTTGATCCCCTGGCTCCAGGTGAACTCCCCGGTCAGCAGCTTGTCGGTCAGCTCCTTGCGCACGTCCTTGGCGTGAACGATGTCGACCCGGTCGGCGAATTCCTCCACGATCGCCACCGGGTCTCCCCCGCCGCAGGTGATGTGGCCGGTGTCCAGGCACAACCCGATCGAGCTGTTGCGCAGGACCCGGTCGATCTCGTCCGCGTTCTGGACCATCGTGCCCCAGTGCGGGTGCAGGCACGCGGTGACTCCGCGGGCGGCGCACACCTCGCGGATCCGGTCGAGGTTGGTGAACAGCGTCCGCCAGCCGGCCTCGTCCAGCACCGGGCGGGCGTCGTAGCCGTCGGCTCCCGACGCGGCCGCGAGGATCAGGTAGGAGCCTCCGGCCTTCTCGAAGGCGTCCAGCTCGGCGTTCACTGCCGGGATCGGGTCACAGGACGGGTCGTGCATGACGGCGAGGAAGAACGCCCCCACCGGGGTCAGGCCATACCTTCCGACCTCCGCCGCCCGGGCCTGTGCCTCGATCGGCAGCCAGCCCTGCGGACCGAACTCGGTCGCCGTCAGGCCGATCTCCTTCATCTCGGTCAGCACCCGATCCGGGGCCATCTGGTAGCCCCAGCCGGGCACCTCGCACACGCCCCAGCTGATCGGGGCACCGGCGATCTTCATGTACTTCTCCTTCGCGGTCAGGAACTCAGAGGGCGACGATCGTGCGCTGCTTCACCGAGCAGTCGGCAGCGTCGGCGAGCGCCAGAGCGGCGCGGCCGTCCACGACCGACGGGGACGGCGCCGTGCCCGCCTCGATGCTGGTGATGAAGTGGTCGAGCTCATTGCGGTAGGCATCGGCGTAGCGCTCGAGGAAGAACGGCAGGTAGGCGCCGGCGACCTCGGTGCCGGTGGCTCCGGCGAAGCGGACGCCGTTGCTGCGCAGGTTGGTGGTCTCCAGCGCGCCCTGGGGGCCGAACGCCTCCATGCGCTGGTCGTAGCCGGCGGCGCACACCCGGCTGTTCAGGATCGTGGCGACCGCGCCCGTCGCGGTGGTGAGGGTGACGGTGGCGGTGTCGATGTCGCCGATCGCACCGATCTCCTCGATGAAGGCGTGGCCAGAGGCTGCGACCTCGACGAAGTCGCCCAGGAGGAAGCGGGCCATGTCGAAGTCGTGGATGGTCATGTCACGGAAGATGCCACCCGAGTTCGTCAGGTAGCCGGCCGGAGGGGCGGCGGGGTCGCGGCTCACGATCGTCAGCTGACGGAGGTCACCGATCTCGCCGGCCTCCACGCGCCGCTTGAGTTCCATCACGCCCGGGTCGAACCGGCGGTTGAATCCCACCATCACGCGGTGCTCGGAGCCGGCGATGGCCGCAAGGCACTCGTCCACCCTGGCGAGGCTGAGGTCGACCGGCTTCTCCGTGAGCACCGCCTTCCCGGTCGCCACCGAGGCGACGATCTGGTCGACGTGGTAGGGAGTCGGCGAGCACACGACGACCGCGTCCACCGCGTCGTCGGCGAACACGTCCTCGACGTTCTCGGTGGACCGGCACCCGTAGGCCTGCGCCACCGCCGCGGCGGCGCCGGCCACCGGATCGGCGACGAGCGCCAGCTCTGCACCGGAGTGGGCGGAGACGGTGCGGGCGTGGACCTGGCCGATCCGGCCGGCCCCGATGATGGCGATTCGAAGCATCGCTGGCTTCCTTTCACGAGGGCGGGGCGGCCTCGTCGCCGCATCGCACCTGACAAGAGTATGTCCTTACAAGTTACTCTATTGATGTGCGCGTGTGGCCGTCAAACGCACGTCCCGGTTCGGGCCCTCGCAGCCCCCTGCCGCACAAACGCCCCCGAGGTTCACAGACGCCCCCGGAGTTCCGGGGGCGTGTGTGAACCTCGGGGGCGCCTGGCCGCGAAGTCAGTGACGGGTGCTCATCCCGTCCCAGGTGCCCACCTTCTCGTGGCGGTGTTCCTCGGTGAACCACGTGGTGGTGACCGCCTTGGTCTCGGTGAAGAAGGCGACGCCGTCCTTGCCCATGGCGTGCAGGTCGCCGAAGAACGAGTCCTTGTGGCCGGTGAACGGGAAGGTGGAGAACGGCACCGGAATGCCGACGTTGATCCCGACCATGCCCGCATGCGTGCGGCTGGCGAACTCACGCGCGTAGTAGCCGGAGCTGGTGTAGATGCAGGACCCGTTGGCGAACGGGTTGGAGTTCATGACGTTGATGCCCTCCTCGAAGTCCGCGACCCGCTTGATCGAGGTCACCGGGCCGAAGATCTCGTAGGTGCCCGCCCAGTTGTCAGGGCCGACGTGGTCGAGGATCGTCGGACCGACGTAGAACCCGCCCTCGTAGCCGTCGACGCTGGCCTCCCGTCCGTCGAGCACCAGGTCGCCACCCTCCTTCACGCCCCGCTCGATGCAGGACGCCACCCACTCGCGGTGCTTGGCGGTGATCACCGGGCCGAGCTGGCTCTCCGGCAGGTAGGCCGGGCCCAGCTTGAGTTCGGCGGCCTTCTGCGCGAGCAGGGCGACGACCTCGTCCGCGATCGACTCCTGGACCGTGACCACCGGCAGCGCCATGCACCGCTGGCCGGCGCACCCGTAGGTGGAGTTGATGATGCCGGCCACCGAGCGCTCCAGCACCGCGTCCTCGAGGACGAGGGCGTGGTTCTTGGCCTCGGTGAGGGCCTGCACGCGCTTTCCTGCGCCGGCGGCGGTCTGGTAGATGTGCTTGCCCACGGCGGTGGAACCGACGAACGTGACGCCGCGCACGTCGGGGTGCACGAGCAGGCTGTCGGCCTCGACCCGTGAGCAGGTGACCAGGTTCGCCACGCCCTTGGGCAGGCCGGCCTCGATCAGGAGCTCCATCATCCGCATGGACGTCTGCGGCACCATCGAGGCGGCCTTCAGCACGAAGGTGTTGCCGGTGGTGATGCAGAACGGCAGCATCCAGCCCATCGGGATCATGGCCGGGAAGTTGTACGGCGCGATGCCGACGAAGACGCCCAGCGGCTCCCGGTAGGACACCGTGTCGTAGTTGCGGGAGATGTTCATCGTCGAGTCGCCCTGCATCAAGTAGTGCGTCGAACACGCGCACTCCACGACCTCGATCGCCTTGAGCACGTCACCGCGGGCCTCGGCCAGCACCTTGCCCATCTCGGTGGCGAGCAGGGTGCTCAGCTCGTCGAGGTGCTCGTCGAGCAGCTGCTTGAAGCGGAACATCAGCTGGATCCGCTGCGGCACCGGCGTCGCCTTCCATGCCGGGTAGGCGCGCGCCGCGGCCGCGACGGCTGAGTCCACCTCCTCCTGGGTGCAGCACGGAGCCTCAGCGATCTGCTCACCGGTGGACGGGTTCATCACCGGCATGTACGTGCCGGTCCTCGACTCGCGCCACTCGTTGTCCACCAGGTAGCGCAGCCGCGTCAGCCGGGCAGCGCTCTCGGTGGTCGCCGAAACGGCCTCATTGGTCAACGACATCTGGGTTCCTCTCTCCTGGGCCCTGGTGTGGGCCCTCTTCTCGACCGTGCCGCCTCCGGGTTGTTGCGACCGGCCCGGTGGCCTATGGGGTTGTGGTGAGCCGGGCGTCGACCGCCTGGCCGACCCAGGTCTGGCGGACCCAGGCGTGGGTGGGGTCGTCACAGATCAGCCAGGCACGCGTCGCTCCCGGGCCGGCCATGACGTTCAGGTAGTACATGTCGTAGCCGGGCGGCGCCATCGCGGGCCCGTGCCAGCCATGCGGCACCAGCACGACGTCGCCCGAGCGCACCTCGGCCAGCACGTCGATGGGACGCTCGTCGGTGCCGTACACGCGCTGGTAGCCGAACGCCTCACCCGCCCCCGGGCTGCCCGGCTCGGTGCGCAGCTCGTAGTAGTAGATCTCCTCCAGCGCGGTCTCGACGCCCTCGCGTTCCTCGTCGTGCTTGTGGGGCGGATAGCTGGACCAGTTGCCCGCAGGAGTGATCACCTCGCAGGCGATGATCGAGTCGGCGGCGAGCACGCCGGGAGTGCCGAAGTTGCGGACGCGGCGGCTGGCCGTCCCCGCACCGCGCAGTTCGTCCGGCACCGACGCCGCGGGCAGGTGGGCGACCGGGAGCGCGTCGCGGGCGGTGGCCGAGCAGAGGGCGTAGCGCCCGCCGCCCGTGCTGGTCAGCGTGAAGGAGGCGTCGCGCGGCACGTACAGCACATCGGTGGCAGCGCTGAACACGTCGCTGCGTCCGGCCAGGCCCCACGACGCCCCCGCCACCTCGACGGTGGCAGCGCCGGAGAGCGGCACCACGATGTACTCGCGATCACCGGTTTCGATCGTCCGCGATTCTCCGGCCGAGAGGGTCGTCACCTCGAGCCCGGTATGCGCCCAGCCCGGACGCCCGGGAAGCACCCGGGTGTCGAAGTCGGCGTCGGCGGTGGATCCCGCCGGGTGTACCCACTGGCTCATGCTGCTCCCCGCGAACTGGCCTGGCTGGAATGGACGAGGTGCGCCGCGACGTCGACCGCCTTGGCCACGTCGTCGTCGGGCGGGTAGAGCAGGGCTCGGCCGATCACCAGGCCGACCGCGGTCGGGTGGGTGAGCGCATCCGCCCAGTGCTGGTAGGTCTCGTTCGGGTCGCCGACCGGGTCGCCGCCCAGCAGCAGGCTGGGCAGGGTCGTCGAGTCGAGCACCCGGTGCATCTGGTCGACCACGGGCAGCTTGAGCCAGGTGTGGGAGCTGGTCGCCCCCAGGCCGGTGGCGATCTGGATCGACTTGATGACCGAGTCCGGATCGAGGAGGTTGCGCACCTTGTCCGGAGCGTCGCGCACGGAGAGGAATGGCTCGACCATCGCCATCAGGCCCCGCTTGGCGAGGCCGGTGACGGCGCGGCCCGTGGCCTCCAGGACACGGGCGGTGTCCTCGTCCTCCAGGCAGATGCGGGTGAGCATCTTGCCGCCGTCCAGACCGTTCGCGGCAAGGGTGTCCGCGTCGTAGCCCGTCCACCGGTCGTCGAACTCGAACTCGGCCCCCTGGAGACCGCCGCGGTTCATCGAGCCGACCACGACCTTGCCCTCCAGGAGCCCGGACAGCAGCAGGTCCTCCAGGATGTCGGCGGTGCCCAGCACCCCGTCCACTCCGGGACGGGACAACGAGACGGCCAGCCGCTCCAGCAGGTCGGCGCGCGAAGCCATGGCGTTGGCGTTCCCGCGGACGCCGAGCGCACCCCGGGCGGGGTGGTCGGCGGCCACGATCATCAGTCGGCCGTCCTCCGGACGCTCCGCTCGCCGACGGTCCTTCCACGCCCGGGTGATCGCCCCCGGGTCCTCCGCCCGCCGACGGGTGAGCTGGGCGGCGTTGATGTGGGTCATGATCGGTCTCCGTCCAGCAGGGCCTCGACTTCGGCCTGAGTGGGCATGGCGGTCGAACACTCCAGCCGCGAGGCGACCAGCGCCCCGGCGGCGTTGGCGAAGCGGAGCACACGCTCCAGGCCCCAGCCGTTCAGCAGCCCGTGGCAGAGCGCGCCGCCGAACGAGTCGCCGGCGCCCAGCCCGTTCAGGACGGTCACCGGCACGGGCGGGACCTCGACCACCTCGTCGGCGGTCATGGCCAGGACGCCCTTCGGACCCTGCTTGACGACGGCGAGTTCGATGCCGCGCTCCAGCAGTGCGGTCGCCGCCCGGCGCGGGTCCGACTCCCCCACCGCGACCCGGCACTCCTCCTGGTTCCCGACCGCCACCGTGCACTGCGCCAGGGCGACCTCGGCATGCCGGGCGGCGTCGGCCTCGGTCTTCCAGAACATCGGCCGGTAGTCCAGGTCGAGGACGGTGAACTGCCGCCGTCCACGCACCCGCCAAGCCGCGAGGTGCGACTGCCGGCTGGGCTCGGCGGACAAGCCGGTGAGCGTCGACCAGTAGACGCCCGCCTCGGCGATCTCGCGCAGCGGCAGGTCGGTCACCTCGATCCGCAGGTCCGGGGCCTGGGGGTAGCGGTAGAAGTAGAGCGGGAAGTCGTCGGGCGGGAAGATCTCGCAGAACGTCACCGGCGTGGGCAGCCAGGGATCGGTCGTCACGAAGTCCGTGGCGACGCCGAGTTCGGAGAGCTTGCCGCGCACGAAGCGTCCGAACGGGTCGTCGCCGGTCTTCGTGATGATCGCCGAGCGTCGCCCGTAGCGTGCGACGGCGACCGAGACGTTGGTGGCGCTGCCACCGAGGAACTTGCCGAACGTGGTCACCTTCTCCAGCGGGACGCCGATCTCCGTCGGGTAGATGTCGACGCCGACGCGGCCGATGCACACGACCTCGTAGGTTTCTGCCATCTGAACGACCCTTCGGCTCCGGCTGCGTCGGCGTGCTCTTCAATGTCCCAGTCTGGTCGCGGCCGGGCGTGCTGTCAAGCTTTGTAAGGACAATAGCCTATTCACGCAACCGGCGTTTACAGTGTTCCGGCAAGCAACCTTTCGGATAATGTGCCGTCATGGCGACCCAGATCCAGGTCAGCATCGACCGGAACTCCCCCGTCCCGCTGTACCACCAGCTGGCCGAGCAGCTCGCGGCGGCGATCGACACCGGCGTGCTCAAGCCGGGCGACGCCTTCGAGAACGAACTCTCCCTCGCCGACCGGCTCGACCTCTCCCGCCCCACCGTGCGCCGGGCGATCGTCGAGCTCGTGACCCGTGGCCTCCTGGTCCGCCGGCGCGGCATCGGCACCACGGTTGCCAACGAGGTGATCCACCGCCGCAACGAGCTCACCAGCCTGTACGACGACCTCAAGCGCAACGGCCGCGAACCGCTGACCGAGGTGCTCGAGTTCAACCCGTCCTTCGTCGACCAGCGCGCGTCGGTGATCCTCGGGCTCGACCCCGACACCCCGCTGGTCTACCTCGAGCGGCTGCGCTCGGTGCAGGAGGGGCCGATGTCGATCCTGCGCAACTGGCTGCCGCCGATGTGGGCCGATCTCGACCTCGACGCCCTCCAGAACCAGGGGCTGTACAACGTGATGCGCGTCCGGGGCGTGGTGCCGGCCGTCGCCCACCAGACGATCGGCGCGCGCCCGGCCGAGCCCGACGAGCGCAAGCTGCTACAGCTCGACAAGAACGACCCGGTGCTCACGATGTCGCGCCGCGCCTACGACTCCTCCGGTGCGCCCGTGGAGTTCGGCGACCACTGCTACCGCTACGACCGCTACCTGTTCGACATCACGGTCTACGCCACCTGACGCCGTCAGGTGGCCACCGGCCCGCTCGACGACCTCACCACCAGCGCGGGCTCGATGACCACGGACATGCGCGGTGCTCCATGATCTGCGAGACGACGCACCAGCGCCCGGGCGGCCGCCGCCCCCACCTGCTCGTTCCGGCTGTCGACGGTGGTGAGATCGAGGAATCTCGCACGGGCGAGGAGTGAGTCGTCGTAGCCGACCAGGGCCACGTCGGATGGCACGCTGCGCCCCGCCTCGCGGAGGGCGGCGCGGGCACCCAGGGCCATCGTGTCGTTGGCCGCGAACACAGCGGTCAGCTCGGGGTGCCGGCCCAGGAGTTCGACGGCTCCGGCGTAGCCACCCTCCTCATTCGTCTCAAGACCGTGTCCCGCGACACGGGCCGGCTCCCCGAGCGCAGCCACTTCAGCCTCATAGGACGACAGCCGACGCTTCGCCGACCCCCCTGTGCCCGTGACGTGGCCGATCCGTCGGTGCCCGAGGGAGGTGAGGTGTCGCATCACCATGCCGACACCGGCCGGCTCGTCGGTACCGACGTGATCGGCACCGGCGACATCATGCTCACGCGCCCCGACCACCACGGTCGGGACGCCGGGGTCCTCGTGGTCGTGCGCCAGTTCGGCGGCGACCACGAGGGCGTCCACGCCTCCGGAGAGGAAGGCATCCAGCGCCTCGTCGGCCCGGGAGGCCCGCTGCTCGGCGACCGTGAGGTGGTAGCCCTGCGGCTCGAGGACGCGTCCCAGACCGTCCAGGAGTTCGACGAACCAGGGGTTGCGGTAGTCGTCGATGAGTACACCGACCGTGCTCGACCGCGCGGCGGCGAGGGTGGTGGCAGCGCGGCTCGGACGGTAGCCCAGCCGCTCGATCGCAGCCAGGACCGCATCCCTGCGGGCAGCGCTGACCAGGTCCGACCCGTTGAGGACGAGCGACACCAGCGATTTCGAGACCCCCGCTTCGCGCGCCACGTCGTAGATCGTCGGCGTGCGGCTCGCCCGACCGGCCACGGGTCCCTCCCTGCGCTATTGACAGGACAAATCCTGGTGCTAGTGTAGCGGCCGACTTGGAGCGCTCCAAGTAGAGTCGAGGAGGACCAATGAGTCTTGGCATCGCCGTCATCGGCGCCGGCATGGCAGGCAAGGCACATGCCGCCGCCTACCGCTCCGCCGCAGCCATGTACGCACCCACGCTCCCTGACCTGAGGTTCGTCTCCATCGGGGACGTGAACGCCGACCTGGCCGCCGCGACCGCCACCCGCTTCGGGTACGAGCGCAGTGACACCACCTGGCAGGCCATCGCCGACGCGGACGACATCGACGTGGTCAGCGTCGTCGTGGCCAACAGCCTCCACCGCGAGGTGGTCGAGGGGCTGCTGGCCGCCGGCAAGCATGTGCTGTGCGAGAAGCCGCTCAGCGACACGATGGCCGACGCCCGCGCGATGGCCGCCGCCGCGCGCTCGGCCTCGACGATCGCCCGCATCGGCCTGACCTACCGCCGCTCCCCCGGCATCGCCGCGATCCGCGACTGGATCAACGACGGCACCCTGGGTCGCGTCCTCCACTTCTCCGGCCGGTACTGGTGCGACTACTCATGCTCGCCCGAAGCCCCGTGGAGCTGGCGCTACGGCGGACCGATGGGGTCGGGGGCACTCGCCGACGTCGGGAGCCACATGACCTATATCGCCGAGTTCCTGTGCGGCGACATGCAGGCCGTCTCCGGGGGCGGCTTCGAGACCGTGATCCGGGAGCGCCCCCTCCCGCTCGGCGCGGTCGTCGGCCACGAGCACGCCGCGCTGTCGGACGAGTACCGTCCGGTCACCAACGACGACTACGCCACCTACACGGCCCACTTCGCCGGCAGCACCGGCAGCGTCGAGGCGTCCCGGGTCGCCGCGGGCTACCCCAACGGACTGAACTTCGAGGTGTTCTGCGAGAACGGCGCCGCCAGCTTCTCCCAGGACACCCCCTCGCAGGTCCGGCTCGTCCTGAACAGTGACCGGCCGGGCCAGGGCGGCTACCGCACGGTCGACCTCGGGGCCGCGCACCCCTACGTGTCCGGAGGCATCCCGATGGACTCCGCCGGCGTCGGCTTCGGCCAGAACGAGTGCTTCGCGTTCCAGGCACGCGCCTTCCTCGAAGAGGTGGCGGGAATCGACGACGCGGCGTCGCTGCCGCGCAACGCGTCCTTCGACGAGGGCGTCCACAACATGGAGATCATGGCAGCGGTCGCAAAGTCCGCCGCCGACAACGGGAAGAAGGTGACCCTGTGAGGCTCGGCGTCTACAACGCGATCCTGCACGACCGCCCACTCGAGGACGCCCTCACGGCGATCGCCGGCGTGGGCCTGACCGGGATCGAGATCAACTCCGGCGGCTTCCTGCCGCCGGTGCACATCCGCGAGATCGACGAGATCATCGCCAGCCCGCGCGCCGCCCGGGACTACCTCGCGCGGTTCGAGGGGACGGGCGTCGAGATCGCCGGCCTGAACTGCAACGGCAACCCACTGCACCCGAACCCGGTGATCGGCGAGAAGCACGCCGAGGACCTCCGCCGCTCGATCCGGGCGGCGGCGGCACTCGGCCAGAACCGGGTCGTGACGATGTCCGGGCTGCCCGGCGGGGAGCCGGGAGCGATGTACCCGAACTGGGTGGTCAACGCGTGGAACTCCGCCGGGCTGGACGTGCTCGACCACCAGTGGTCGATCGCCGTCCCGTTCTGGCAGGAGATCGACCAGCTCGCGGGTGACCACGGGGTCAAGGTCGCCCTCGAACTGCACCCGCAGAACCTGGTCTTCAACACGCGCGACGTGAAGAAGCTGATGGAGTTGACCGGCGCCACCAATCTCGGGGTCGAGCTGGACGCGTCCCACCTGTTCTGGCAGCAGATGGACCCGATCGCCGTGGTCCGCGAACTCGGGCCCCTGGTCTTCCACGCCGCCGCCAAGGACGTCCGCATCAACCCCCCGTACGCCCGGCTCTACGGCGTGCTGGACAACGGCTTCCGCCGCCTCTCCCCCGACGAGGACCGGACCGGTCTCGGCGGCGACGAATGGTGCAACGAGTGGCCGAAGGACTGCGCGTGGCAGTTCGTGGCCCTGGGCAAGGGCCACGACCAGGCCTACTGGGCGGAGTTCATCCGGGCGCTGGCCGAGGTTGACCCCGACATGTGGTTGAACATCGAGCACGAGGACGTCGAGCTCGGCCGGATCGAAGGGCTCGAGGTCGCCGCTGTCGTGCTGAGGGCTGCGAACGCCGCTGCGTGAACCGGCCGTGACCCCGCAGGACCGGCTCGCCGCGACCCGTCCTGCGAAGTGTTCGAAGCGACGGACGCCCTAGGCTGAGGCCGAACAGAGGAGCACGATGCCGGCAGACCGTCCCGACGGGCCGCCCACCATCCGGGACGTGGCGGCGCACGCCGGCGTGTCCAAGTCCCTGGTCTCGCTGGTGCTGGCGGGCGACCCGCGAGTGAGCGACGTGCGGCGCCAGGCCGTCGACGCGGCGATCCGGGAGCTCGGCTACCGCCCGAACCTGCGCGCCCGGGCGCTCTCGCGCCGGCGCACCGACACCGTCGGAGTGCTCATCAACGACCTCACGAACCCGTGGTTCGTCGAGCTCCTTGCGGGGCTGGCCGGCACACTGCACAGTGCCGGGCTGTCCCCGGTCCTGGCCGACGGGCGGACCGACCGCCGGGTGGGCGTCGACTCGATCGACACCTTCCTGCGCCAGGACGTCGACGGCATCGTCGTGGTCGGCGGCTCGCTGGAGGAGGCGGCGATCGTCGACGCCGCCGCACGGATCCCGGTGGTCCTCGCCGGCACCCGCGAGCCGGTGCTGCCCACCGGAGACGTCGTCGTCAACGACGACACGGCCGGCGCCGCGCTGGCGGCCCGCCACCTGGTCGAGCTCGGCCACACCAGGATCGCCCACCTGCGCGGACCGGGCGAGGTCGGGCGGCTACGCCTGGCCGGCTTCCAGGCGACGCTCGCCGCGGCCGAGCTGGATGCCGAGCGTTACCTGGAGACCGGCGGCCTCAACGAGGACAGCGGCTACGCCGCCGCCCGGCGGCTGCTGGCTCGCCGCGACCGTCCCACGGCGATCTTCGCCTACAACGACATGTCGGCGATCGGCACCCTCTCGGCAGCCGACGACCTCGGCCTGTGGGTGCCCCAGGACGTGTCGCTGGTGGGCTACGACAACACCTACCTGTCGCGCATCCGGCACATCTCGCTCACCTCCGTGGACAACGGCAACTTCCCGGTGGGCACGCAGGCGGGACGGTTCCTTGTCGACCGCATCGCCACACCCGACCTGCCGAGCCGGCTGCACCTCGTCCCGGCCACCCTGGAGGTGAGAGGCTCGACCGCCGCTCCGGCCTGACCCGGCCCCCCGGGTCTCCCGCGTGCGTCATCGCCGCCCTAACCGAGCAGGAGGTACACCGCCGCGACGCCCACGAGGACGGTCACGAGCCGGTCGAACAGCTTCTGGTTGATCCTCCGGATCGTCAGCCGGCCGATCCAGGTGCCGACCAGCACCACCGGCGCCATCGTCAGCGCGATGAGGGCGGTGTCGGGGCGCAGGATGCCGGCACCGATCGAGAACGGCACCTTGATCAGGTTCACTGCGAAGAAGAACCAGGCGGTGGTGCCGAGGAAGCGGAGCTTGTCGTACCTCCTGGCCAGCAGGTACAGGCTCATCGGCGGGCCGCCACCATTGGCGACCATCGTGGTGAAGCCGGCCAGCCCGCCGTACCCCATGCCGACGATCGGACGGTGTGCGGCGAGCTTGTCGGGCCACAGGCCGATCACCAGCAGTACCAGCAGGATCACGCCCATGGTGCGCTTCAGCGTCGGCCCGTCCACCCAGTTCAGGAACAGCGAGCCGAGCCCGATGCCGACCAGGACCGGCACGATCAGGCGTGCGATCAGCCGCCAGTCGACGTCGTGGCGGTAGGTCCAGGTGGCGACCAGGTCGCCGACCAGCAGCATGACGAGCACGACCGCGGTGGAGTCCTTGGTCGCCACCACCTGGGACGCCATCACGACCGCGACCAGGGCAAGGCCACCGATCGAGGTCTTGGAGAAGCCGATCAGGAGGGCACACAAGGCCAGGACCAGCCACCCCCAGAGGGGGAGGCCGGACCAGACGGTCTCGAGGAAGGTCACGCCCGAAGGTAGTGACGCTGGGCGGCCTTCTCGGCCACGTACTCGCTGTACGCCTTCCGGGTGCTCTCCAGTTCCGAGACCTGCGACACGGGCACGTCCCACCACGCGCTGCCGGGCGGGTTGGGCCCGTACAGGTTGGTCTCGATGTAGAGGACGGTGGTGCGATCGCTGGCCACGGCCCTGGCGTAGTTCTCGCGGAACTCCGCCATGCCATGGCACTTCAGCACGTCGGCCCCCCAGCTCGCGGCGTTCGCGGCGAGGTCGAACGGCACGTCCTCGCCGTCCAGGCGTCCGGACGCCGAGCGGGTCTTGTACCTGGTGCCGAACCGCTGCGAGCCGCGGGACTCGCTCAGCGCGCCGATAGAAGCGAAGCCGTGGTTCTGCAGCAGCACCAGGATGACCTTGATGCCCTCCTGCGCCAGGGTGGCGATCTCCATCGGCAGCATCTGGTACGTCCCGTCGCCGACGATCGCGACGACTTCGTGCTCGTCACCGACCGCCAGCTTCACGCCCAGCGCCGCCGGGATCTCGTAGCCCATGCAGGAGTACGCGTACTCCAGGTGGTACTGCTCGGGGGTGCGTGCGCGCCACAGCGCCTGGAGGTCGCCGGGCATCGAACCCGCGGCGTTGATCATGACGTCGTGGTCGCCCATCAGCTCGTTCAGCGCGCCGAACACCTCGGTCTGGGCGGGCAGCGACTGGTCGTGGGGGCCGAAGCAGATGTCCACCTGCTTCTGCCACTCGGCGTCCAGTTCGCCCGCGCGCGCCTGGTAGGCCTCGTCGGTGCTCCAGCCGTCCAGCGCCTCGGTGAGCGCCTCCAGGGCGTGCTTCGCGTCGGCGACCACCATGGTCGCGGCGTGCTTGGCCGCGTCGAACGCCAGCACGTTGATGTTGAGGAACCTCACGTCCGGGTTGGCGAAGATCGTGTGGCTGGCAGTGGTGAAGTCGGAGTAGCGGGTGCCGATGCCGATCACCAGGTCCGCCTCACGAGCGAGGGTGTTCGCCGCGGTGTTGCCGGTGGACCCGACGCCACCGACCGCCATGCGGTGGTCGAAGTTGATCGCGCCCTTTCCGGCCTGGGTGTCGGAGACCGGGATGCCCGTGGCGTCGGCGAAGGCGCGCAGTTGCTCCGACGCCTCGGCGTAGACGACACCGCCGCCGGCGACGACCAGCGGCTTCTTCGCGGCCTTGATCGCGGCGACCGCACGCTCGAGAGCTGCCGGTTCGGGCACCGGACGGGCGACATGCCACACGCGCTTGCCGAACAGCTGCACCGGGAAGTCGAAGGCCTCGGCCTGCACGTCCTGCGGCAGGCAGATCGTCGCCGCGCCGGTCTCGGCCGGGTCGGTGAGGACGCGCATGGCGCACAGCAGGGACGGGATGAGCTGCTCGGGACGGTTGATCCGGTCCCAGTAGCGCGACACGGGCTTGAACGCGTCGTTGACCGAGATGTCCAGTGAGCGGGGGTCCTCCAGTTGCTGCAGCACGGGGTCGGGATAGCGCGTCGCGAAGATGTCGGAGGGCAGCAGCAGCACCGGCAGGCGGTTCGTCGTCGCCAGGGCCGCACCGGTGACCATGTTCGTGGCGCCCGGGCCGATCGAGGAGGTGACCACCCAGGTCTGAAGGCGGTTCTTCGTCTTGGCGTAGGCGGCGGCGGCATGCACCGCGCCCTGCTCGTTGCGCACCAGGATGTACGGCAGGTCGGGGGCGCCCTCGACCCCCTCCAGCGTCTGGATCTCCGCCTGCAGCAGGGCCTGACCGATGCCGGCGACGTTGCCGTGGCCGAAGATGCCGAAGCAGCCGGCGAAGAGCTTCTGCTCGACCCCGTCCCGCTCGGTGTACTGGTTGGCGAGGAACGCGACCACCGCCTGCGCGACGGTGAGCCGAACGGTCTGGGTCATCTGTGGCTCCGTGGGTTTCAGTTCGTGGGATACCGCCGGCACCCTGCGTTCGCGGGGTGCCGGCGGCAGCAGGGGTTCAGGGGGCAGGGATCAGGATGTCACGGACGATCTGGTCGAGCTCCTCGTCCGCGCCGAGGAACTGGCGCAGCGTCTTGCGCGTCGCACCGAAGTCGGCGAACTCCTCGGGAGTCATGCCGTCCACGTCGTAGGCCTTCCGGAATTCGGGCATCGTGCAGAGCGCGTCGATGATCCGGGGATCCACCGGGACGTCGATGCGGGGCTCGGGGTCGACACCGCTGGCCTGGAAGCGCTGCTGCCAGGCGAACGGCGGCGAGAGCACGAGGTCACCGCCGACGAGTTCGGTCCACTGCAGCGCATTGCGGTAGGCCGCGACCAGCACGCGCGAGCGCAACCCACGCGCCGCGAACTCGCGGACGGCCTTCTTCACCGTTGCGACGCCGGCCCACTCCAGGTAGCCGGGGTCGAAGACCAGGCCGTCCCGGGCATACACCGACTTCAGCCAGTCGTCCAGACGCCCGACCATGATGGTGACGACCGGTCCCATGGTGGACGTGTCCAGCCCCTCGGCCTCACGTCGCTTGAGGCCGCGCTCGATGGCCTCGCCGGCCGCCACCGCCTGGGCGACCGTGAAGGAGACGGTCACGTTGATGTTCACGCCGCGGTGGGTGGCGTCCTCGATGGCCTTGATGCCGACGCCGGTGGCCGGGATCTTCACGATGATGTTCCGGGCCAGGGACGAGAAGTACTCGGCCTGGTCGGCGAGGGCCTTCGCGCTGCGGGCAAGGCGGGGGTCGGTCTGCATCGAGAGCCTGCCGTTGTACCCGTTGTACTTCTCGAAGGCGGGTTCGAGGAGCCGGGCGGCCTCCAGCGACACCTCCTCGACCACCTTCCAGCCGATCTGCGACTCGGTGGCCTCGGGCATCTCGACGGCGAGTTCCCTGATGCGCTGGGTCCAGCGCGGAAGGTCTGCGCGGATGGCCGCCAGAGCGATCACCGGGTTGCAGGTCGCGCCCACAGCTCCCCAGGAGATGGCGGTCGAGAGCTCGGTGTAGGTGGCCGAGTCGTTCCAGAGCACGGTCGGACCGCGCTGGGTCATCAGCCCCAGCGGGGTGTTGGTGTCAGTCATTGCAGACCTCTTCGTCGAGGCACGTGGTGCCGCTGTCCAGTCGGTGCCTCCATTCAAGCCCTGCTAGCACCAGAAGTCAACAAAATGTCCTTACATTTTGCTCAGCCGTCGAGGAGACTCCGCTCGAGCCCGGTCCGCTCCGAGCGGTCGATGTCGACCACCAGCACCTCGAGGCCCTCCCAGGGACGGGCCAGCGCGCCGGAAACGCCGTCGGCGTCACCGAACCGTCGGGCGGGGACCCCGTAGCCCCGCGCGAGCGCCACCGGATCGACACCGGTCGGCGTGGCGAACACCCGCTCGAAGCTCCCGGCGAACCGCTCCTGCCCGTACTCGAGGGTGGCGAAGATGCTGCCGCCGCGATCGTCGGCCACCACGATCCGCAGGTCGGGACGCGGCTCGCCCGGTCCGATGGCCAGCGAGCCGGCGTCGTGGAAGAAGGTGAGGTCACCACAGAGCAGGGTCGTCGGGGCGGCTGTCGCGAGGGCGATCCCGGTCGCCGTGGCGAGGGTGCCGTCGATCCCGGCGAGCCCACGGTTGGCATACACCGGCAGAGCGTCGCTGCGCACAGGGGCGAGGTCGGCGTCGCGAATGGGGTTGGAGTTGCCGAGGACCAGCACCCCGTCGGCAGGGACGGAGCCGAGCACCAGCCGCGCAAGTTCCGGGCCGGCCAGGGCGCCTGAACCCTTCACGGCGGCCACCCGTGCGGCGGCCCGGACGTCGGCGGCCCGCCAGTCGTCGAGCCAGGCGCGGGGTCCGGGCGCGACCGACACGGCCGGCGCGACCAGACCGGCGCGCCACCCGGGGTCGAGGTAGTCAGGTGTGTCGGCGACCACGACGACCTCCACGTCGGGCCTGGTGAGCAGCATCGTCACGGGGCGGGACAGCGTGGGCCGTCCGAACACGACCACGCGCTCCACCAGGCCACCCAGGCGGCCGGCGAGCAGGAGCCGTCCGGTGGCGAGCGCGTGCGCTCCCGCACGCGCGTTGCTGGACGGTTCGGCGAGCAGCGGGAGCCCGGCTTCTTCGGCGAACCGGCGAGCCGCACGCCCGACGGCGGGCGCCGCGTCCCCGCACACCACGACCGTGGGCGGCGTGCCGGTGAGCTCCACCGGCTCCGGCGTCGAGGGCGTCCCGCCGCGGACCGCCGACGCCGCAGGCGGCGGCTCCACGCCGGAGTCCGCCGGCACGAGCGGCACCGACAGCTCGACGTTGAGCTGGACGGGACCGGGATGCCGGGAGAGGGTGCCCAGTGCCGCGAGGGTCGCCCTCGCCACCTGTGCGGTCCAGGACGGCGGCGGGGCCGCCGAACTGATCCGGGCGCGGTAACGGACGAACCCGCCGAACAGGTCCGACTGCTCCGTGGTCTGGTTCGCCCCGGTGCCCACGAGGGCCGCCGGGCGGTCGGCGGACACCACCACCAGCGGGACGCCGGAGTGGGACGCCTCCATCACCGCGGGCACCAGGTTGCCGACCGCGGTGCCGGACGTCGTCACCACCGGCACGCAACGCCCGGACGCCTTGGCCAGGCCGAGAGCAAGGAACCCGGCGCCGCGCTCGTCCACCCGCACGTGCAGGCGGAGCAGTCCGCGGGCCGCGGCCGCCGAGGCCACCAGGGCCAGCGGGGCGCTGCGTGAGCCCGGAGCCAGCACGAGGTCGGTGACGCCCTGCGCCAGGAGCTGGCCGATGACCCCCCGCGCGCAGGCGATCGAGTCGCTCACCGGACCTCCTGTCGTCCCAGCCGGGCGCCGTCCACCGTGGCCAGCCGTTCCAGCCAGGCCCTGGTTGCGGACGGACCCGCCCGCCAGTCGCCATTGTCGTCCACCGACACGGGGCGCACCGCGATCTCACCGTCCACCGCGACCAGCGGCTCGGCCGTGACGTCGGCCGTGAACATGGTCGCGGTGTTCAGGCCACACGCGTACGGCAGCTCCGGGAGCGCGGCGGCGAGCGCCACGCCCGCCGCCAGGCCCACCGAGCTCTCGAGGGCCGAGGACACGACGACCGGCAGCCCGAGCCGCTCGGCCAGCTCGAGGCACCGGCGCACCCCTCCCAGCGGTTGCACCTTCAGGACCGCGATGTCGGCCGCCTCCTCCGCCACCACGCGCTCCGGGTCGCCGCTGCGGCGGATGCTCTCGTCGGCGGCGATCGGCACGTCGATGCCGGCGCGGGCCAGCCGCCGGCGCAGCTGGGCCAGTTCCGGGACGCCGGCACAGGGCTGCTCGGCGTACTCGAGGCCGAAGCGGGCCAGCTCGCGCAGCCGGCGCTCGGCGGTGTCGACGTCCCAGAGGCCGTTGACGTCCACCCGCATCCGGCCGGCGGGACCGAGCGCATCGCGGACCGCCTCGACCCTGGCCAGGTCGTCCGCGAACGACTGCCCGGGCTCGGCGACCTTCACCTTGGCCGTCCGGCAGCCGGATGCGGCCACGAGCGCGTGCGCCCGGTCCGGGCCCACGGCGGGGACGGTCACGTTCACCGGGACCCGGTCGCGGACGGGCGGCGGGAACCCGGCGGAGGCGGCCTCGAGGCTGGCCCGCCACCAGGCGTCGATCTCGGGGGTGGTGTACTCGGCGAACGGGCTCCACTCGGCCCAGCCCACCGGTCCGCGCACGAGGAGCCCCTCGCGGACGGTGATCCCGCGGAACCGGTGGCGCAGCGGCAGCGCGAACGCGACCGCCTCCCAGGACATCGTGGACCTCAGCGGGCGATCAGGAGGCCGACGAACAGTCCCGCCGCGCAGGCGAGTTCTGCCAGTCCTGTGTTCTTGAGGACGGGAATCAGCTCGCGGCCGGTGACTCCCCGGACCACCTCGCGCACCGGCCCAGCCAGCAGGACGGCCATGATCAGGCCGAGGAGGGCCCACCACGAGCTGGTGGCCGCGACCCCGATCACCCCCACGCCGGCGAGTGCGAGGAGCCCGAGGAAGAACCGGCGGGTACCGGCGTCGCCCAGCCGCGTGGCGAGCGTGCGCTTGCCTGCGGCGCGGTCGCCGTCGAGGTCACGCAGGTTGTTCGCCACCAGGATCGCGCACGCCAGGGCACCGATGGCGATCGCGGTCCACCAGGTCGCTGCCGGGATCCGGCCGACCTGGATGTAGACGGTGCCCGTGACCGCCACCAGCCCGAAGAAGAGGAACACGAACAGCTCGCCCAGGCCCAGATAGCCGTACGGTCGGCGCCCGCCCGTGTAGTACCAGGCGGCGGCGATCGCGGCGGCTCCCACCCCCAGCAGCCACCAGTGGCCCGTGACCAGCACGACCGCGAGGCCGGCGAGCGCAGAAAGGGCGAAACAGCCGAACGCCGCGCTGCGCACCCGACGCGGCTCGACGAGTCCGGAGCCGACCAGGCGGAGCGGGCCCACGCGGGCGGCGTCGGTACCGCGGATGCCGTCGGAGTAGTCATTGGCGAAGTTCACGCCGACCTGCAGCGCCAGGGCCACGACCAGGGCGAGAGCGGCCAGCAGCGGGGAGAACGATCGTTCGAACCAGGCGATGGCACTGCCGGCGAGCACCGGCGCGAGGGCGGCCGGCAGGGTGCGGGGACGCGCACCCTCGATCCACTCAGCCGCTGTCGCCATCGTCGCCCTTCTGCCAGTGCCGGAGGAGCGCCCCCCGGTCGATCTTGCCCAGTGATGTGTACGCCAACCCGGCTACCCGTCGCAATTCGCGGGGCAGGGCGGGGCCGCCCAGGACCGCGTGCAGCCGGGACCGGACCTCCTCCAGGTCGAGCCCGGCGGTCGTCACCGCGACGACCCGCACCCCCCACCGCTCGTCGGGCACCGCGAGGAGGGCCAGTACGCCGGGCCCGAACTCTGCGTCGCACGCCCGCTGGGCGGCGGCCAGGTCCACGTTATGCCCGCCGGTGGTGACCACATCGTCGATGCGCCCGAGCACCTCCAGGCGTCCCTGCGTCCAGCGGCCCCGGTCGTTCGTGCGGACGAGGTCTCCGGTGAGCACCTCCCGGGTCAGGTCCGGACGCAGCCGGTACCCGGAGAACGCCATCGGTCCGCCCAGGCTGATGCGTCCGTCCTCGAGGTCGACCCGCACACCGTCCAGGGGGACCCCCTCGTAGACGCAGCCACCGCAGGTCTCGCTCATGCCGTAGGTGGTGACCACGCGGAGCCCGGCGTCGGCGGCACGTTCCCGCAGGGCGGTGGGTACCGCGCTGCCCCCGACGAGGATGGCGGCGTAGCCGCCCAGGAGGTCGACCAGGGCGGACCGGGAGAGGGCCCGGTCGAGTTGGGCGGCGACCAGGGAGAGGTAGCTGCGGGTGCCCGCCGGGGGCAGGTCGGCGAGGTCGGTCCGCGCGAACTCCACCGCCCTGCCGGCCACGACCGCGCGGGCGATGGTCATCAGCCCCGCGACGTGCTCGGTCGGGAGCGCACACACCCAGTCGCCGGCACCGCCGAGGCGCTCGTGGGTCGCGCCGGCCGCGAACCGGATCGCCGCCCGGCTGAGCACGACCGCCTTCGGGTCCCCGGTGGAACCGGACGTGGTGACCACGGCGGCAGCGTCCGGTTCGGTCACGTCCTGTTCGATCGCGAGCGCCGCGAGCTGACGCGGGCCCGGCCGGGGGGCGACGGGCGGCCCACCGGCAAGGGCGTCGGCGACCCCGGCGACGAGGTCGGTGCCGAGGAGCACCCGCATTCGCATTCCCCCACCCTAACCAGCCGGCGGCGCAGGCCCGTGAGGGTTCGGCGGGCGCCGGGACGGGCGGGCGGCGGATCCCGCGTCCTGCGCGAGAAGCTGAAGTTTACCTGAGAGCTTCCTTATGGAAGACTGCACCCCGTGCTCAATCCCCGGTCGCTGCGCAGAGGCGTCGTCGCCCTCGTCGCCCTGATCGGGTTGTCCTCCGCACTGCCGGGATCGGCAGCCCTTGCGGCCACCTCGCCGGCGTCGACCGGCGGGAGCTCCGGCGGCGTGTCCACCGAGGACCTCGCCGCCTACCGGCGCGCGCTGCTGGACAAGCAAGGCTCTGCGGTCGACATCAGCAACGAGACGATCCGGGCCCTGCACGCGCTCGAGGTGCAGCGGCTCGGCTACGAGCCCTCGGTCACCGACCCGCGCGAGATCGCCCGCCAGATGATGGTCAACAAGTACGGGTGGGGCGAGGACCAGTTCGCCTGCTACGACAAGATCATCATGCGCGAGAGCAAGTGGAACCCGTACGCCGACAACCCGCGCTCCAGCGCCTACGGCATCCCGCAGGCGCTGCCGGGCAGCAAGATGGCGTCGGCGGGCGCGGACTGGCGCACCAACCCGGCCACCCAGATCCGCTGGGGCCTCGGCTACGTGGAGAGCCGTTACGGCACCCCGTGCGGCGCGTGGGGTTTCAAGCGCTGGCACGGCTGGTACTGACCGCCGTCACCACGACGCAGAAGCCGCCGGCAGGCGCCGGCGGCTTCGTCCATCGGGAAGGGCTACTGGTGCGGTTCGACGGGCGGCACGATGCCGTCCTCGATCGCGCGTCGGAACAGGTCCAGCTTGCTGGCCGCCGGCCGGTTCACGTTGGTGTACTTCACGCGGATGCGCTTGAGGTACTCCTTGACGCTGTTCTCGGTGATGGTGAGCCGTTCGGCCACCTCGGGCACCTCGAACCCGCCGGCGTAGAGCCCGAGCACCTCACGTTCGCGGGGGCCGAGGTTCGCGGCGACGTAGGACGCGTCACCTTCGATGGCGGCCAGGATCTCCTGGCTGATCACGACCTGGCCCTCGGAGACCGCCTCGATCGAGGCGATCGTCACCGCGATCGGCTCGGCCTTCCGGCACACGCCTGCGGCACCGCCGGCGAGCGCCCTGCGGAGCAGCCGGACGTTGTCGGCGATCGAGTAGACGAGGACCTTGTAGCCGGCGTCGATCAGTCGCTCGGTGTTGTCGAGGGGGTCCGAGCCGTCGTCGAGCTGGAGGTCGAGCAGGACGACATCGGCCTGCACCCCCTTGTCGAGGAACTCGGGGACGGTGCCGGCGCCGTCCACCAGGGTGACTTGGTGGCCGGGGTGGGCTTGGAGGGCGGCTGAGACCCCGAGGCGAATGGCCTCGTGGTCGTCGATAACGGCAGTGGTGATCATCAGGCGACAGCCTAACGCGTACTGACCCGGCCGCTGGCATCGAGCCCGATCAATTCGCTGCTGCCGTCATCGCGGACGGCCAGCACCGTGACCACGTCCTCGTAGCCCTCGGGAGCGGCACGGGCGACGACCCGCTTCGTGCTGGAGTCGGTGAGCAGCTTGCCCAGGTGCCGGGTCAGGGCGGCGCGAACGTCTTCGGGCAGGCGGGTGCCACGGCTGTCGACCAGCCGGACGTCGACACCCCGCCCGCGCGCCACCTCGATGGCGTCGGAGGTGAGCTCGGTGACCAGGTTGCCGGCGCGCATCGCGTCCCGCAGGCGGCTCTCCTGGGCCAGGCAGGCCGCCCGCTCCTCGTCGCTGAGCGCGTGGTCGGTGTCAGCGATGCGGGTGAGCAGCGGCCCGACCTGGGCGCGCAGCTGGGTGAGCCACACGTCGCGCAGTACCAGCTTGGAGAAGCTCTGCGCGATGGCCTTGTTGGCAGCCGCGGACGACCGCCGCGACGCGTTCAGGCGGTCGCCCATGTCGATCAGCCACGTCTGCAGCAGTTGCGCGACCAGCATCCACGAGAACGGCATGAAGCCGACCCGCAGGGTGTCACCCACCCCCATGTCGTGGGTGATGGCCCACACCGCCGAGACGACGGCGAAGAGGCCCACGCCGGTCCAGGCCACCCGCTCCTGGCCGCGCACCAGGACGGTGACCAGCAGCACCATGACCACGCTGCTGTGCCAGGTCGCGTAACCCGGCCAGTGGCCGTTCGGCAGCACCGCCTGGACGATCAGGGTGACGGCCATCAGCAGCACCACGACGAGGACCGCGTTGCGCATCTTCATCGGGTTGTCCTCGGTGCGGGACAGCGTGAGCCAGGTGGCGAGCACCGCGAGCGCCTGCGCGAGGAAGACCGGCCAGATCGACGTCACCTGGTCGAGGCTGGTCCAGCCGAGGAGGAACTGGAGGCCGACGAGCACCCAAACCAGCCGCACGAGCAGCGGCCGGGACAGGTCGGGGATGTCGGCGAGCACCCGGCCGGCGCGCCGGCGTCGGGGCTGCTCCGCCTCGGTGAGAGCACCCTCGTCCGGAATCCAGGTGAGGTTCACCACCGTGCCGGTGCCCGGCGAGGAGTGGATCTCCGCCCGGCCGCCGATGGCCCACATCCGGTACACCACCGAGACCTGCAGTCCGAGGCGTCGCTTCGGCACGAGATCCGGGTCGAAGCCGACGCCGTTGTCGGCGATCGAGATCATCACGGCGCCGGTCTCGGGGCTGGTCAACGTGACCTCGACATCGTCGGCGCCGGAGTGCTTGGCCACGTTCAGCGCGACCTCGCGCACGACCATGCCGAGCGTGCTCGCGACCTGCTGCGGCACGGCCAGCCCCTCTACCTCGGAGACGAACCGGGCCTGTGGCACGAGGGCGCTGACGACGTCGGTGACCAGCCAGGTGAGCTGGTCACCGGTGACCGGCAGGCGGGCCTCGGTCGGCGCCTCGGCCTGCGCGAGGCGGTCGACGGCGCGCTGCGCCTGCTGTGCGACGTGGACGTCGCCGGGCGCGTGCGCCGCGGCGACCAGGGTGGTCATGACCTCGTCGTGGACGATGCCGTCGAGGCGGTGCCGCTCCTCGAGGAGCGCCTCCTCGATGGCCGCGTCGGTCGCCTCCTTGCGGGTGGCCGCCTCCGCCTCGTCCAGCTCCTTGAAGGCGTTGCTCACCACCCCCAGCGCGACGATCACCACCGAGGCGTTCATGACCAGGTTGATCATGTCCTGGAACGCGCCCAGCAGGGACGCACTCTGGCCGGACGGCGTCATGCGCACGGCGGCGAACAGCAGCCCCGAAGCGATGGCGTAGGCGAAGCCCCAGCCGGTGCCCGTGGTGACCGCCAGGCAGATGGCGGCAACGCCGAGGGTCATCCACAGCCACGGGCTGCTCGAGGCGACCTCGCCGGACCGCCACGCCGCCGGCCAGGTGATCAGTCCGAACGTGACCACGGTGACGTAGCTCAGGGCGAAGGGCCGGATCTGCCAGCCCACGAAGCTCGCGACCATCATCCCGATGCTGGCCACGACGATGCCGCCACCGACCACGACCATCCACCAGGCGGCCAGGTCGGGGATCTGGTCGACGGCGGCGAGCGAGGCGGGGATCAGGGTGCCGAGGCAGAACAGGGCCACGCCCCGGTCCACCCACGCCGACAGCTGCGACGTCTTCGGCTTGATGTTCACCTACCGGCTCCAGTCCACCAGTCCGTCGCCGTCGTGCTCGCCGTCCGGCCAGACCGCACGGACGATGCCGGCCGCGGCGAGCGCCTTGCGGCACCCCGGGCACGGCGGGTCGGTGATGTAGGCGGTCGCGCCCTTGGTGTCACGGGTCGCGAACAGCAGCGCGTTCACCTCTGCGTGGATCGCGATGCAGAAGCCGGGAGTGCCCGGGCGGTCGTAGTCGCCGAGCCCGGGCACCTGGTCATAGCCGAGTTGGCCGCGGGGACAGGCGCCCTCCAGGCAGTCGGGGCGTCCCGGCGCGGCACCGTTGTAGCCGGTCGCGATGATCCTGCGGTCGAGGACGAGCACGGCGCCCACCCTTCGCCGCGTGCACTTGGCGCGGGTGGCCACAGCGGAGGCGATGGTGAGGAAGTACTCGTCCCACCCAGGTACCAGGTGCTCGCTCATCGGCCTCCTCGATCGGAGAACATTGTCTCCTGATTGTCCAGAGGTTATCTGTTGTCACACCTGTTCTAGGCCAGATAGTCATTCGAGAAGGCCGATGTCGGGTCGACGCGCTTCGTGGTCAATCCGTGGGCGGCCATGAAGTCCGCCATCGCCGTCCACTGGGCGCCGTCCAGGCGGCCGTCCACCGTTCCCGACGGGCCGGTCCACAGGGGGCTGGTGGCTTCGAGGGTCAAGGACGCGTTCTGCTGGGCGGCCGCGGCGGAGAGCCCGGGGATGTAGTCCGCGGACACCTTCAACGCGTGCCCCTTGTCGGCCACGGTCGTGCCGATCCCGGCCAGGGTGCCGGCCACGACGGCCTTCACCACCTCGGGGTGCTCCTTGGCGTAGGTGGAGGTGGTCGCCAGGCAGATCCCCACCAGCGGCACCTGGCCGGACGCGATCTCGAGCGCGGTGACGGCGACGCCGGCCTGCTGGAACTGCACGAGTTCGTTGTTGCTGAAGCCCATGACGGCGTCCACCTTCCCGGTGGACAGCGCTGCCTGCTGGGTGAACCCGATCTCCTTGACCTGCACGTCCTTCTCCGTGAGGCCGGCGGTCTTCAGGGCCACCTGCAGACCGAACCAGTTCTCGCCGTACTTGCCCGGGATGCCGATGGAGTGGCCCTTGAGGCCGGCCAGCGTGGCGATCCCCGAATCCGCCTTCACGATCACCCGCACCGGGTAGCTGCGGTAGTAGGCGGCCACGGCGACCAGGTCCACCCCTTCGCCCCGGGCCTGCAGGAGCTCGTCCCCGCCGGCGACGACGAAGTCCTCCTGCCCTGCGGCGATCGCGGTGAACAGCCCCTCCGACGTCCCGTGGTGGCGCAGCGTGGGCGCGACCCCGGCCTTCGTGAAGTCGTTGTCGGACTCCGCGACGTAGAAGGGGCTGAACTGGATGTTCGGGATGTAGGTCAGCCCGATCACGGGGGCTGGCAGCGCCGGGCTCCCCGCGCTGCCGGCACTGCCGCTCGGGGCTGCGGGCTGGGCGCAGCCGGCCAGGAACAGGAGCGCCACCGCCCCGGTCAGGAATTGTCTACGGTTCACGTCAGCTTGCCTCTCGGTTTCGTTGCAGGGAGTCGATGATCTGGGAGTTGCGTTCCCACAGGTGGATGGCCGCGTACGCGGTGGAGGCGATCACGGCGAGGACGAGGATCGTGGCGAACATGCCGGCGGTGTCCAGCGACTCGCGCTGGACGGTGAGCACCGTCCCCAGCCCGGAGCCGCCCATCACCATCTCGCCGACGATCGCGCCGGTGACCGCGAGCGTCACGCCGTTGCGCACGCCGCCGAGGATCGCCGGCAGCGCCATGGGCAGCTCGACGTGCAGCAACAAGGACGAACTCGACGCCCCGTCGATGCGACCGGCGTCCACCACGTCGGGGTCGACGTGCCGAAGGCCGACCACGGCCGAGATCAGGATCGGGAAGAACACGATCAGCGCGCACAGGATGATCACCGGGACCAGCCCGTACCCGAGCCACAGCACCAGCAGCGGCGCGAGGGCGATCGCCGGGATCGCCTGGGTCGCGCCGAGGAACGGATCGGCCGCGGCGGCGGCCCAGCGGGACCGGTGGATGACGACGGCCAACGGGAGCGCGACGACGACGCCGAGCAGGGCGCCCCCCATCGCCTCGGCGACGGTGAGCCCGACGTAGCCCCAGTAGGCCGGATCGGAGAGGCTCGCCCAAAGGCTCGCCACCACCGCGCCGGGCGTGGGCAGCAGGACCGAGCCCGGCCCGGCGGTGACGGCCCAGCCGGTGAGCAGCACCACGCCCAGCAGCACCGGGGCGAGCACCTCGCGCCTCATTCCACCTCTTCCCTCGAACACGTTCCGAACGGGGTTCGGGGTTGCGAGGGATGCGCGAACGGGTCGCCGGCGCGAAGCCGCGCGGCGACCGCGTGCTGCCTCCCATCCGGACTTTCACCGTCGGTCCTGGAGTTCCACCAGGTCAACCGGTTCCGCAAGCGGAACCGGGTCGCGGACTATCACCGCCGGTTCGGAATTACACCGACCCCGGAGCACGTTCTGGCGTCAGTCTATTACCACCGCCGATGGCGGGCCTGCGCACCGTCCACGACCGGACGGGCGCCGAGCCGTTCATCGCCGCGGTCGTGGTGGCTGCAGCGCCGGCGATGGAGGAAACTATCGCCGTCCGGTCGCCGTTGACCGGCCCGAACAGCAGAGAGGACCGCCATGCGGGTCGCCGTTCCGTCCGAAGTGAAGAACCACGAGTACCGGGTGGCCATCACCCCGGTGGGCGTGGCCGAGCTCGTCGCCCACGGACACGAGGTGTACGTGCAGGCCGGTGCCGGTGTCGGCTCCTCGATCAGCGACGAGGAGTACGTGGCCCAGGGCGCGAGGATCGTCCCCACCGCGGCCGAGACGTGGGCGATCGGCGAGATGGTGCTGAAGGTCAAGGAGCCCGTCGAGAGCGAGTTCGGCTACCTGCGCGACGACCTGCTCCTGTTCACCTACCTGCACCTCGCGGCCGACCGGGCCGGCACGGACGCACTGCTGGCCGCCGGCACCACCGCGATCGCCTATGAGACCGTGCAGCTGCCCTCCGGCCTGCTGCCGCTGCTCTACCCGATGTCCGAGGTGGCCGGCTGCCTCGCACCCCAGGTCGGCGCCCACGCGATGATGAAGGCACAGGGCGGCCGCGGCGTCCTGATGGGTTGCGTCGGCGGTGTGGCCAACGCCAAGGTCGTCGTCCTCGGCGGCGGCACCGCCGGGCAGAACGCGGCGAACGTGGCCCTCGGTATGGGTGCGGACGTGACCATCCTCGACACCGACCTCGACAAGCTGCGCACCACCTTCTGGCGCTACGACAACCGCGTCCACCAGATCGTGTCCTCCCGGCTGAGCATCCGCGAGCAGGTGCTGGACGCCGACATGGTGATCGGCACGGTGCTGATCCCCGGCGCCAAGGCGCCCAAGCTCGTCACCAACGAGCTGGTCGCCCAGATGAAGCCCGGCTCGGTGCTGGTGGACGTCGCCATCGACCAGGGCGGCTGCTTCGAGGACTCGCGTCCCACGACCCACGCCGATCCGACGTTCACGGTGCACAAGTCGATCTTCTACTGCGTGGCGAACATGCCCGGCGCCGTGCCGAACACCTCCACCTGGGCGCTCACGAACGCGACCCTCGCCTACGCGATCCAGCTGGCCGACAAGGGCTGGAAGCGCGCGTGCACGGAGAACACCCCCCTGTCCCTCGGGCTGAACGTGCACGCCGGCCAGATCACCTACCCGGCCGTCGCGGACGCGTTCGGACTGTCCTGCACCCGGATCGGCGACCTGCTGGACTGAGCCGAAGATGCTGCTGACCAGCGCGCGGCTGGTTCCGGTGGGATCGCCGTCCGCAGTCCGCGTGGAGCCTGTTGCCGTCCGGATCAGCGGGACGCGGGTCACGCACGCCGCGGAAGCGCTCGACCCCGAGCCCGGGGAGCAGGTGGTCGACGCCGACGGCCGCTGGCTGATCCCCGGACTGTGGGACGCCCACGTCCACCTCGGCCAGTGGGCACGGCGCGGGCGCCGGCTCGACCTCTCCGGGTGCTCCGCCCTGGCCGAGGCGCTCGGCCGGGTCGGGGCGGCCGTCCGCGGGCTCCCGCACGACGCCGGGATGGTCGTGGGCTCGGGCTACCGTCCAGCCACCTGGGCCGAGCAGCCCAGCGTCCCTGCCCTGGACGGGGTCAGTGGTGGCGTCCCCGTCGTGCTGGTCAGCGGCGACGCGCACGCGGGGTGGCTGAACTCCGCGGCGCTGGCGCAGTTCGGGCTCGCGGGCCGCGACGATCCCGTGGTCGAGGCGGAGTGGTTCGCCGTGCTGCCCGCGATCCTCGCCGCCGAGGACGTCCTGGCCGGACCGCAGGCCTACGCCGCGGCGATGCTCGAGGCGGTGCGCCGGGGAGTGGTCGGCCTCGTGGACTACGAGTTCGAGCCGGGGTTCGCGGCCTGGCCGGCGCGCTACGAGGCGGTGGCCGTGCCCCTGCGGGTCCGCACGTCGGTGTACCCGGCCGACATCGAGACGGTGCTCTCCGCGGGTCTCCGGTCCGGCGACGCCCTCGTGAGCGAGCAGGGCGAGCCGATGGTGACGATGGGATCGCTGAAGATCATCTCTGACGGCTCGCTGAACACCCGCACAGCGCGCTGCGTGGAGCCCTATCCCGACGGCGGCCACGGCGTCCAGAACGTGCCGGGCGACGAACTGCGGCGGCTGCTCGACACGGCACGCCGCCACGGACTCACGGTGGCCCTGCACGCCATCGGCGACGCGGCGGCCGCCGAGGCGATCGATGCGTTCGCCGAGACGGGCGCAACGGGCACCGTCGAACATGCCCAGCTGCTGGCTCCCGGAACGGCTGAACGCATGGGCGAGCTGGGTCTCGTGGCCAGCGTCCAGCCCGCGCACCTGCTCGACGACCGTCTGGTCACCGAGCAGCTCTGGGGGCACGAACGCGCCTCGCGCAGCTTCCCGTTCCGCACGCTCCGCACCGCCGGGGTGCGCCTCGCGCTGGGCTCGGACGCGCCGGTGGCACCGCTCGACCCGTGGCTGGCGATGGCTGCCGCGGTGTTCCGCGGCCGGCCGGGAACGGCGCCGTGGTTCCCCGAGCAGGCACTGACCTCCGCTGAGGCCCTGGCTGCCAGCACCGGTGGCCTGCGGCAGGTCGGGGTGGGCAGCCCCGCCGACCTGGCACTGCTGGATGCCGACCCGCTCGCCGGAGCCGACCCCGCGCAGGCAGCTCACGCCCTGCGCACGATGAGCGTCGCCGCCACCTGGGTAGCCGGCCGTCGCCTGCATTCGACCCTCTAGCCGGGACGGTCGCGGCTCCTGCCGCCGAGGGATCACCCGCAGGCCGACACCGCACCGGGGTCGACGCCGTCGATGAGCCAGATCCCCCGGCTGAGCCGGAAGGTGACGTCGATCTCCCCCGCCGCGCAGGCGCCGTCGGGACCGGCCGTGTCCACCCGCACAGACGCGGTGGCCCGGTCACCCTGCCTGGTGGCCTCCCGGACGTCGACCCGGGTCCACGCCCGACTGTTGCGTCGGGTCCACTGCGCCAGGTCACCCTCCACCCGCTGCCGGTCGGGGGTGAGCATCCCCCACGCGCTCGCGAACTGCCCGGCGCCCAGGCTGGTGCCGAACAACCACACCGTGTGGGCGAGCTCGGCGTCGACCCCGTTGCCGAGGACGAGTTCGGTCCCCGCCGTGGACAGCGCTGCCGTCTCGCCCTCGCACGCCGGCGGGTCGCTCCTGGGCACGTCCTGCCAGCGCGCCACCGCTGCGGCGAGCACTCCCGTGGGCAGCGCGAGGGCGACCGGGCTGGTGCTGTCGCGGCCGCCGCGTCCACCGATCGATGCCACCGCCATGCCCCGCACCCGGCCGGCCGCGTCGACGACCGGCCCGCCACTCATTCCCACGGGGAGGGTCGCGTCCACCACGACCAGTCCGGTGGCGGAGTGGTCGTTCACCACCGCAGCCTCGGAAACCGACGTGATCATGGTGAGCGAGCTCAGCAGCTCCGCGTCGCCCAACGGGTATCCGAGAACGGCGACGGGCGTGCCGGACGTCGTCGCGTCGGCCGCCGCGAGCGCCAGCCCTCGGCCCAGCACGGTGCTGGTGCGCACGAGCGCGGTATCCGTGGCAGCGTCGATGCCGACGACGTCGGCCAGTACCGGCTTCGCGCCGGTGAGCCGCAGGCTCACCTGCCGCGCGCCGCCGACGACGTGGGACGCGGTCAGCACGTGGGAGGAGTCCACGACGAAGCCGGAGCCGGCCATCGGGGCCCCGGCGCAGGAGGTGCTCAGCACCCTGCCCACCGAAGCGCCGGCCGTGGCGGCGAGGGCCGTAAACGGGGCCGGGTCGACGGGCCGGGCGGATCGCAGGCCCGGGGCGAGCAGGGAGCACCCGCTCATCAGGACGGCGACGGCGAGGCAGCCGGCGCCGCGGGGACCAGTGCGCATCCGCCTCCTTCCGGCCTCACCCTAGCGGCGGCGAGACGGGCGGGGACGGTCAGCCCGCCGGCTCGGCTTCCGGAGCCGAGGCGCCGTAGCGCCGGCTGAGCAACCGGTACGACCGGCTGAGGAAGGCCCCGCCGGTGAGCACCAGCCCGAACACGCCGGCGAGCACGAAGACCAGGGCGATCCCCCGGGCCCGGCCCTCGCCCAGGAGTGGTTCGAGCACCGCCCGTCCCGCGTCCGAGCCGGCATACGGGATCAGCCAGAACTGGGCGACCGGGCCGATCAGGAAGGCGCTCACCGGGGCGGCAGCCATCTCGACGCTCTGGGCGAGGCCGAAGACCCGTCCCTGCTTCTCGAACGGGACCACCTTCTGCAGAACGGTCTGCTCGGCGGCCTCGGCCACCGGGATCATGGCCATGTAGGCCAGGATGCCGGCCGCCGTCAGCCAGATGGTCTCCCTGATCGTGAAGACGATGCCGATCGTCCACATCGCGATGTTTGCCAGCAGCAGTGCCTGCAGCGGCCTGGCACCCAGTCCCATCCGGGCCACCCAGCCGGCGCCGATCATGAACCCGAAGCTGAGGACGCCCCACAGCACGCCCCACACCTCGACCGACACGAGGTTCAGCCCGTACGGGTCCATCAGCGCGAGGAACACCCCGCCCAGCAGGTTGTTGAGGGCGGCGAACAGCACCAGGCCGGCCAGGCCCGGCACCGCGACCACCGCCCGGTACGCCCCAGCGAAGTCGACGGCCCTGGGAACCTCGTCGGAGTGCAGGACCTCGGGCTCGGGGATCGACACGGTGAGCAGGTGCAGCAGCGAGACAACGGTCAGGGCGACCGCGATGGCCATGGTCCACGTCATGCCGAGCTGCCCGACGGCGAGCCCGGAGAAGACCGACGTGATCGCGAACCCGAGCCCGCTCACCATGCCCACCAGGCCGTTCATGTTGGCGCGACGCCCCTCGGGCACGAGCAGCGTGACGCACGTGGACAGCGCGATGCCCCGGGCGCTCTCCACGATCGCGCCCGCGAGGATGAGCAGCACGAACACCCAGAACGGCAGGCTCCCGATGACGAGCAGGTCCGTGGTGGGGACGAGGAGGAAGAACGCGAAGGCGGCGGCGTAGGCGACCGCGGTCACCGTGGTGGCCACCACCATCACGCGCTTCTTGCGCCAGCGGTCCACCCAGGTGCCGAAGGGCACGCCCGCGACGGCGACCATGAGCATGAACGATCCGCCGATGATCGCTGTCGCGAGCACCGACCGGGTTTCCAGGTAGACCCAGAAGGTGAGCGCGAACCACAGGAAGCTGGTGGTGACGTTCGCGATCAGGGTGTTCACCAGCACCCCGTAGAAGCTCCTGGTGTGGTCCATGGACGCCTCCTCCCCGCCGGCTGCGGCCATGATGCCATCCCGGTCCGACACCCGTGCCGGCTGCGCCGACCGCCGATTTCGTACTCGGCGCGCCCTTGGGGTAGAGTCTCTGCTCGCGCGCCGCTAGCTCAACTGGCAGAGCAGCTGGCTCTTAACTAGCGGGTTCGGGGTTCGAGTCCCTGGCGGCGCACTCGATTGGCCCGGCGCTTCCACCGCCGGGCCAATCGGCTTTTCGGGCCACCTTCCCGACTAGCCGAACACCTCCCCCAACCGCTGCTGCAGCTCGGCCAGCCCGTCGGTGGAGGCACGTTCCCCCTTGAGCACCGGCATCATCACGTCCCGGATGTCCTTGGTGAAGTCCACGAAGTGCTCCGTGGCCGGGAGGGGCTCTGCGGTCGCCAGCGCCTGTGCCAAGGACTTCAGCGACGGCTGGCTCTTGAGGAGGGCCGGGTCGGCCAGCAGGGCCGTCCGCACCGGCGCCGCTACTCCCCGCGACGCCAGCGACCGCTGCTGGGCATCGGAGGCCAGGAACCGGACGAAGTCCCCGGCCGTGCCCTTGTTGGCCGCCTTGGCCGAGATGGCCAGGTTCCGCCCGCCCCAGGCCGCCACGCCCGCGGGGCCGAGGCCGGGGACCCGGGCGACCGACACCTTGGCGCCGAACGCGGAGTCGTTCGTGGCGAGTTCGTGGTGTGCGCTCCACCAGTCGCGCAGGAAGACCAGGTGCCCGTCCTCGAACTGGCGGCGGGCCTCGTCTGCGCTCCAGCCGAGCGCCGCCTTCGGGATCATCCCGGAGGCGACGCCGTCCGCGAGCCAGCGGATGCCGACCCCCGCTGCCGTGGTCTGCACATTCGGCGCGCCCTCGGAGGTGACGAACTGCCCACCAGCCGACCAGATCGCCTCTGCGACGTTGCTGGTGAGGTCCGGATCGCGACCAAGCTGACCGGAGTAGCAGGAGACGCCCGCCCGCGTCGACGCCACGCGGCTGCAGATCGAGCGCACCTCCGCCCAGGTGGACGGCGCCGTGCCACCGGCCCTCTCGACCAGGTCGGCCCGGTAGTAGAGCAGGCCCGCGTCCTGCGAGAGGGGATAGGCGTACACCGCGTCGGACCAGGTGGCCGACGCGACGGCCCGCGGATCGAGGCCATCGGTCGGGAAGTCGGTGGAGGGCAGCCTCGCGAGCCAGCCCTGCGCGGCGAACTCCCTGGTCGCCGCGGCCTCCAGCAGGAGGACGGTGTACTCGCCGCTGCCGCCCCGGGCGCGGTCGGTGAACGCAGGGGTGCGGACGCCGCCGATCGAGGGCAATTCGAGCAGGGTCACCGGCTCATTGGGGTGGGCGGTGTTCCACTCCTTGACCGGCTGCTGCAGGGAGGCGCCCGTGCCACCCTCGACCGCGAAGGTGATCGGTCCCCGGTCGGTCCAGGCCTCGGCGCTCGCCGTGGGTGACGACGCCGGCGCCGGTGACGTGCACCCGGCGAGCACCAGCCCGGCCGCCAGCGCAACGGCGAGTCGCCGCCCTGTGGTTCGCAACGCCGGTCAGCGACCGCGCAGGATCGACCGCACGATCAGGACGAAGGTCAGCGCACCGCCCGCAGCGGCCGCGAGCAGGGCGACGCGCTCGGTTCGAAGGTTCCCCCGCTCGTCGACCACCTGCGCCCGCGCCTGCTCGAACGTGCCCTCGGCGAACGTCCGGGCGTCGGCGACGGTGTGGGCGAGGATGGCCTTCGGGTGCACCTGGTTGATCAGGCCCTCGACGTTCGAAGCGAGCCGCAGCCGGGCGGCGTCGATCTCCGCCTCGATCTCCTCGCGCGTGCGCACTGCTTCTGCCATGGGTCCTCCCAGCTCACGGGCCGCCGTCTGCGGGCCCAGCCTATGCCAGCGACCGCGGTGCGAAACGGCGGACGGCGAACCAGTACCCCGATCACCTAGAGTGGCCGCATGACCCAGCTGCAGCCCGGCGACACGGCGCCGGCCTTCACCCTGCCCGACGCGGACTCGCGGCCGGTCTCCCTGGCCGACTACGCGGGAGAACGGGTCATCGTCTACTTCTTCCCCGCCGCCATGACGCCCGGCTGCTCGCTCGAGGCCGTCGACTTCGACGCCGCCGTCGGCGACCTGTCCGCCGCCGGCTACCGGGTGGTCGGCATCTCCCCCGACAGCCCGGACAAGCTGGCGAAGTTCCGCGAGCGCGACGACCTGCACTTCCCGCTCCTCGCCGACACCGGCCGCGAGGTCCTCGGCGCCTACGGCGCCTTCGGGCAGAAGACGCTGTACGGCAAGACGGTGGAGGGCGTCATCCGGTCGACCTTCATCGTCGACGTCGACGACGCCGGCGCCGGCACCGTCGCGGTGGCCCAGTACAACGTGCGCGCCACCGGGCACGTTGCGAAGCTGCGTCGCGAACTCGGGGTCTGACCCTCAGCCCTCGGGCTCCGGCTGCCAGGACCGGGAGCCGGCCGGCCCGATCCCTGCGGCGAGCCCGTCCAGCACGTCGGTCGCGCCCGAGACGATGAGGTGCTCCCCGTCCTGCACCACGCGGGAGTCCGGAGGGTTCGGCTCGTACTCACCCGGCGCGTGCAGGACCGCGAGGGTGAGCACCCCCCGTCCCCGGAGTTCGCCGATGGTCCTGCCCACGAGGGGGCCGTCGGCCGCGGCGACCACCTCCTCCATGCTGAACGCCATCTGGCCACGGGTCAGGGCCGCATCGATGAACTCGATCACCCCGGGCTTGAGAGCCAGGTTCACGATCCGGCGTCCGGCCATCGTGTACGGGGAGACGGCCCGGTCGGCGCCGGCCTGGATGAGTTTGGAGATGACGGTGTCGGCGCCGGCGCGGCCGACGATGAACAACCCCGGGTTGATGGAGCGGGCGGTCAGGGTGACGTAGACGTTCTGGGCGTCGGAGTCGATGGCAGCGACCAGTCCCCTGGCACGCTCCACACCGGCCTGCCGCAGCACCTCGTCGGTCGCGCCGTCCCCGTGGACGACCAGGTAGTCGTTGGCCTCCGCCCGCTGGAGTGAGTCCTCGCGCACGTCGATGACCACCACGCGATGACCGTCCTCGACCAGTTCCCTGGCCACCATGGACCCGACGCGGCCGAACCCGCACACGATCCAGTGCCCCTGCAGCTGGTCGATCATCCGGCTCATGCGCTTCGCCTTCCTTCTTCCGCTGGCGACATCGGTCATCACGGTCTCGGCGACCACGCCGACGGTGCCGAAGACCACGCCGATCGCGGACACCGCCATCAGCATGGTCCAGACGCGTCCGGCCCAGTCGAGCTCGTGGATCTCGCGGAAGCCCACGGTGGACATGGTGGTCACGGCCATGTACAGGCCGTCGAAGAAGCTCCAGCCCTCGATCAGCACGTAGCCAAGCGCGCCCACTACGGCGAGGGCGAGCACGGCCAGGACCCAGGTGACGACGGGGCTGACCGTGCGTGCCCCGCCCGAGCCGCCGATGCCGGCGGTGGGCCTCCGCAGCCTCACGGCCGCATCCTATTGGCGACGCACCGGACGCACGTCGACAACGGTGGATTGCCGCTGGTCAGCCCAGCGGACCCAGCAGGTACCCCTTCAGGATCTGGTTCGCACGACCGGAATTCCCGTGCTGGGCGGTGAAGGCGTCGGTACCGTCCTTGCCGCACATGCCGAGAATGCGCTGGGGGCCACCGGGGTGCCGGCCGATCCACTTGGTGAGGTCGTAGACGTTCTTGTCGACCACGGACCAGCAGGACGAGTTGTCGGCGTGCTTCGCGACCTGCGCCATGGTGTACTTCGCGGGCGTCTTGGACGGTGAGGCGGACGCCGTTCCCGGGGCCGGCGCCGTGGCGGCCGGCGGGTGGTCATTGTTCGCGTCGGTCGTGCCGGCCCACGCGGCCTGCGCGCCGCTGTGGCCCACCACCACGGTGACGGCGGTGACGATGAGCGCGAGCAGCGCGGTCAGGACGCCGGCCACGGTCGCCGCCATCGAGCGCGGCCGGGTCGAACCCCCCGCCCTGCGGAACAGGAAGAACCAGATCGCGGCGAGCACCACCAGGCCCACTGCGAGCACCGGCAGCACGTCACCCCAGGATGCGTGGTCCTGGGGGTCGCCGACCGAACGCGCCAGCGCCTCGCCGGACTCCTTGGCCACGAAGGCTGCCCCCGTGCCGACGACCAGTGCCCCGAGGGTCAGCCAACCGAACCGGTCGGCCCACTTCGGAACGAACACCAGCACCACGAGCCCGAGCGCCGCCAGTGGCAGCAGCACCACGGCGAAGTGGACCACGAGCGGGTGCATGGGAAGTCCGAAGAACGAATCGAAGAGTCCGGACTCGAGTGGAGTCAGCATGCCGGCAACGGTAGTCGGCGCCACCTCAAGCCAACCTCAAGCGCGGGGCAAGCCTCCCCGAAGGCCGTCGGGAGCGGCTCAGCCGCGCAGGAACACCGGGCTGCCCTTCACGCAGGTCGCGGTGATCCTGGTCTCCTCGGCGTCGTCGTCGCTGCCGCCGGTCACCTCGAAATCCAGCCGCAGCCGCTCGGGACCGCGTTCGTACAGCCTCACCCAGTAGCCGACGTTGGGCACGGCGGAGTCGAGCGAGATGGCCTCGCCGGCGCAGCGGGCGCTCACCGTCCCCGCCCTGCCACTCCATGTCTTGGCGGCCTGCGGCGCCTCGCCGGTCGGGACGTCGGGGTCGGGGCTGGCAACGACGACGACCGGTTGGCCGACGTGCGCGCCGGCCGAGGAAATGACGCCCCAGGTGAGCGTGGACGCGCCGGCGACCGTGGCAACCCACAGCAGCGAGATGCCCCCTGCCCTGCGCCCGTTCACCGGCTCATTCTTCCACCCACCGGCAACGCCGGGCGGGAGTACCTTACGGGCATGACGCGCATCCTGGTCGTCGAGGACGACGCCGCGATCGGACGCCTTCTGCGGCGCAACCTCACCGACCGCGGCGATGTGGTGACGGTGGCGACCGACGGCGCGTCCGGCCTGGCGCTGGCCCTCCAGGAGCAGCCCGAGGTGGTGCTTCTCGATCTCGGCCTGCCCGACCTCGACGGGCGCCAGGTGCTACAGATGCTGCGCGCGGTGAGCCAGGTGCCGGTGATCGTGATCACCGCGCAGGACGACGACCGCACGGTGGTGCAGGCGCTGGACGCGGGCGCGGACGACTACCTGGTGAAGCCCTTCGGGAGCGAACAGCTCGCCGCCCGGATCCGGGCCGTGCTGAGGCGCTCGGGCCCCGGCCCCTCGGGCGACCCCTCGGTGCGGGTGGGCGACCTCGAGATCGACCCGGCCACCCGCGTGGTCACGCTGGCGGGCGCGCCGGTGGAGTTGTCCCGCAAGGAGTTCGACCTGCTGTGGCTGCTGGCCACCCACCCGGGGGAGGTCGTCACGAAACGCGAGATGCTGGCCGGGGTCTGGGGGCTGCCGTTCGGTGGTGGCGACCGTACCGTCGACGTCCACCTGAGCTGGCTGCGCCGCAAGCTCGGTGAGACCGCCGCCGAGCCGCGGTACCTCTACACCGTGCGGGGCGTCGGCGTCCGCCTCGCGCCTCCGGGGACGGAGGGCTGATGCGGCGTCAGGTGAGCATCCTGGTCGCGGTGATCAGCGCCGCCCTCGTCGCGTCCTTCGTCATCCCGCTCCTCCTGCTCGTCCGCACCCTTGCCGAGGACCGTGGGATGGCGGTAGCCAGCCAGCAGGCCAACACCGTCGCCGTCCTGGTGTCGAGCCTCCACGAGGACCCACGGGTCGCCGACCTGCTGTCGCCGAGCCTGTCGAAGTCGCCCGCGCTGACCAGCGTGGTGCTGGCCGACGGCACCGTCCTCGGCGCACCGTGGCCGAACCACGCCGCCGACCCCGAGTACCAGCGTGCCCAGCAGGGCGAGGCGTTCTCGGTCCGCGATGCCGGTGGCGGCCGGGTGTACGTCCCGGTCGTGGCCGACGGCAGCGTCGCGGTCACGCGGGCGACCATGACCAGTGACCAGCTCGCCGAGGGGGTCGGGCTCGCCTGGGTGAGCATCATCGCGCTGGGCCTGCTGCTCGGCGGTGTCGCTGTCCTGGTGGCGGCCCAGGTGGGCCGGGGCGTCAGCAGGCCCCTGCTCGCCGTCGCCGCCACCGCGCACCGTCTCCGCGAGGGGGAACTCTCCGCGCGGGCACCACTCGCAGGGCCGCCGGAGACCGTGGAACTGGGCTCAGCGCTCAACGGCCTGGCCGATCGGATCCAGGAGCTCCTCGCGGCCGAGCGGGAGAACGTCCGCGGGCTCGCGCACCGCCTGCGCACCCCCGTGACCGCCCTGCGCCTGGAGGCCGAGCACGTGACCGACGCGGACGCCCGCGCCGAGCTTGCCGAACTCGTCGGACAGTTGCAGGCGGCCATCGACCAGGTGGTGCGGGAGGCACAGCGACCGCTCCGCGAGGACCTGCCGGGCAGCTGCGACGCCCTGGAGGTGGTGACCGCCCGGATGAACTACTGGCGGCCCTTGGCCGAGGACCAGGGCCGGCCGATCGACCTTCGACTGCCGAGGGGGCCGGTGCGCGTGGCGCTCAGCACGCTCCAGCTGGGAGACGTCGTGGACATCTGCGTCGACAACATCTTCGCCCACACCCCGGAAGGCACGGCCTTCCGGGTGGAGCTCACCGCAACGGGCGGCCGCGCGACGCTCCTCGTCGCCGATTCCGGGCCCGGCTTCCCGGTCGAGCGTGGCGAGCCGCGTCCGGGGACCTCGGGGATGGGACTGGCGATCGCCCGCCGCCTGGTCGCCCATGCGCACGGGACGCTGTCCACCTCGGCGCCCGGCGTGGCGGCCAGCGTGGTGCGGATCGAGCTCCCGCTGCTGGAGGGCTGAGCGCACCACGGCGCTCCGGCCCACGGTCGGCAGCGGGGACCTCAGATGGCGCCGTACGCCGCTGCCTTGCGGATCAGTTCCGCGCGGGTCTCGGCCTGGAACTTCTCGCGCAGGGTGACCACCTGCTTGCGTACCGTGTTGACCGAGACCTGGAGCTTGCGGGCGATCTCGGGCACGGAGTCGTCGGTGGCCAGGAGCGGGAGCAACACCTGCTCGCGCTCGGTCAGGTGCAGCGGCCGTGCTCCCCCCGCGCCGGCGTCGTTGAGCTGGCCGAGGCGTTCCTCCAGCAGGACCAACCTCGGGTCGGACGGGTCGATGTGCTCGGCGCACAGCTCGAGCAGCGCGTCCCGTCCGGCCTTCGGCAACAGGGCCAGGTGGAGGTAGGTCTCGCTCGCCAGCATGCGCTTCACCTCGGTGACGGCATCCCGGCGGATCGCCTCGTCGAGGTCGTCCCCGAGGAGCGCCGCAGCCGCCCGGACGGTCACGAACCGGGCGCGCTCGGAGCTGTCGAGGCTGGGGTTGTAAGGGCCCGAGTCCGAGAGCCGGACCGCCTGCTTGTACTGGCCCGCCCACAGGTGGATACGAGCCTGGGCGAGCACGCGCAGTTTCTCCGGCAGTGCCTCGGCCGCCTGGGTGGCCATGCCGAAGGCCCCTGCCTTGGTGAGCAGCATCACCCGGGCACGGGTGAGGACCACGCTGCCGAACGGCTCCTCCTGCTCGCGGCCGAGGAGGGCCAGCCGGGCGATCTCGGCCGACAGGGTCGCCACGCCGGCGTTGAGGTCGCCCCACAGCGCGGCCCGCCAGGCGTCCAGAGCCGCACGTACCGCCCACGTGCCGGCCAGGGCGGCGTTCGCCGGCGACACCAGCGACAGGCACCGGTCGAGCTCCGCGAGATCGAGTCGCCGGACCGCCTCGTTGCCGTCGGCGAGGAGTTCGAACACCTCCCCCTGACCGCGCAGGCCGCGGACGCCGAGGTCGTCGTCGATGGCCGCGACGGGAGGGTCGGAGTGGTGGGCGGGCCCCTCATCGGTGGAGATGCTCTGGGCGAGGGCGGTCACCCCGCGGGCGAGGACCGCCACGGGGTCCCAGTCGGCGAGGATCGTGGCCCACCGCGCCTCGGTGACTGCGCGGAGCGGGTCGTGGCGGAACAGTGCCAGCCGCGCGGAGAACACGCGGAAGATGGCCTGCGGGGTGCGGCCGGGTCCGCGTCCCTCGCGGGAACGGGCGTCGATGAACGCGTCGATCTCCTGCTTGGTTCGCCAAGCCGCGTCCAGTGACTGTCCGGCGCGCGTCGACGGGAGCCGGCGTTCGCCGATCATGCGGAACGTCCCGGCGCTCACCGCCTCGTCGGTGTCCTCCCGGATGGACCAGTCGGCGTGCAGCAGGGCCGAGTCGAGCAGCAGGCGCTGCAGGACCGCTTCCTGTTCCTTCTTCGGATCCCCGAGCAGCAGTGACTCGGCCGCTCCGGAGGCCCAGGTGAGGATCGCGCGGGCCTTGCGTGCCTCGACCGGCAGGTCCCGCAGCACCTCGAGGGTGTCGAGGGGGAGGTTGGCCGTGTGCTCGCCGAGGAGCAGCCAGACCCGCTCCATCGCGTCCCAGCGCGCCAAGCGGCGCGCCCACGCGGCGACCGCAGAGATCACCGCCGGGTCCGGGTCGGTGAGCCAGGTGTCGACCAGCTCCTCCCTGGTGGCGTCGGCACCGCCGAGCGCCTCGAGCTCCCGTTCCAGGACCAGCAGCCACTCCTCACGAAACCGGTAGGTGTCGGTGCCGTTGACCGCCTCCGCGATGCCCGCGTGGTTGAGCAGGGACGTGAAGAACGTCCACTCCGGCGCACGCCCACCGCTGAAGCAGCGCGCCACCAACCGGTAGCCGTCCGCCCCGATCTCCGGCCACAGGGTCAGCGCCGCGACCCAGGATCCCAGCGGTGCCGGCAACTCCAGTTCTGACTCAGGTGGTGAGTCACCGTTGGAGGTTCTGGACTGGCGGGGAATTGAAGGCGGCAATCCCGCACCGGTCATGGGCTCACCCTTCTGTCCAAGGAAGCTTGCACTGTCTCGCCACGCCGGCGCCTCGCGGCCTCGACGTCCCCAGCGGCGCACGGAGGCCGGGTACCGGGTGCCGCCGTGGCGACGCACACAGAAGGCCAGGTGCTGGCTGTTCGTCCCGCTGCACCAAGGACAGCAGGGCTTCCGGCACCAACACCGCTAGTAAACGCACGTTCCCCCCTATCGCACCTGACGCGGTATGGGCACAGTTGCTGACAGGACCACGCACGAGGCAAAGCCGCGGGCAGTCCAGGAGAACCAGTCAGGCGGTTGTCGACGACACACCTTTCCCGAGGATCAGCGGCACACCCCCACTGCTCGGCCGGTCTCCTTCAGCACCAGTTCCAGATCGCTTGCCAGCTCGAGAGCCGGGGCAATCGGATCACCGGCTCCCCTCACCGGCCCGATCACCCCGGCTCTCCCTGTGCCCCCGGCGACCCGTGACGTCGGGGTTCCGACGGCGTGCGCCCCACGCGCGGCGTTCAGCAACCGTTAAGGAGCGCTGGTTAGGCTGAGCCGCACACCGGGTCGCGAGCTCCCCTCCGCGCGACCCCCGGGAGGCCGTGTGAAAGACCTGGGACGCCTGCTGGCGGTGCGTCCGCGTGCCCGGCTCGTCGCCGTGCTGATCGCGGTCGTCGTGGTCGCCGGCTGCGCACGCACGCCGGTGGGCATGACCGACGACTGGACGCGCCACCTGCCGGGCGCGAGCAGCCCGTCCGCCGTCCCCACCGAGGTGGACCTGCCCACGGTGACCCCCAGCACGATCGGCACCCCGCCCCCCGCGGTCACGCCTCCGCCGAGGCCGGCGCCGGTCGACCCGTTCAGCACACTGAGCCCGAGGACCAGGAAGCAGTTCCGCCCCTGCCTGGCCAAGGTGGTCGGGCCGGGTTCGAGCGGGCGGTGCACGACCCTGCTGCTGAAGAAGCTGAAGGCGGCCGGCTACTATCCGTGGGCCGTTCCGGGGACCCTCACCACCGCCGGGGTGAACGCGCTCCTCAACTACCAGCGTTCCCGCGGGATCCACGGATCCGGCAGGACCGGCAGGTCCACCTGGCTGGCACTCGCCTCCAGGGCCAAGGCCGTCCCGAGCACGCTGCCGGGGAAGTGCCGCACGACGAAGGGCGTCATCCTGTGCGTCGACCAGGCGCACCGCAGGCTCTTTTGGATCCGGAACCACAAGGTGGTGCGGACGTTCGCCGTCCGGCTCGGGGGCTGGAACTTCCACCCGAAGACGAAGAAGTGGAAGGTCTTCGCCACGGCGAACGGCACCTGGCACGTCTACGACAAGCAGGTGAACCCGAAGTCGGAGAACTACGGCTCCGGGGCGATGCCGTACAGCACGATGTTCTACCCGGACATGTACGTGCACTACTCGCCGGTCTTCCACAGCGTGGGGTACGCCACGTCGAGCCACGGCTGCGTCAACATCCGCAACCTGGGCGACGCCAGGTGGATCTTCCGGAACACCCCTCTCGGTGCCACCGTCTACATCTACTCCCCCGCGGCCGCCTGAACGAGCGCCGGCGCGGACGCGCGGCGTTCGCCGTCAGGCCGGGTAGACGGTGACCGACGCGGCCTTGATCGAGAGCACCACTTCGCGGCCGGGGTAGAGGTCGAGTTCCGCGACGGAGGCCGGCGTGACGTCGGCGGCCAGGACGTGGCCGTGGTGGTCGTCGCTGCGCAGCCGGACGAGGTCGCCGCGCGGCTCGAGCTCGACGATGGTGACCCGGAGGTTGTTCCTGGGGCTGCCCGCCGGCGCGGTGAGGTAGACCGCCACATCGCTGGGCGAGAACACCGCGGCCACAGGGTCGCCGTCCGCGACGCTCTCGTCCCTCCTGGTCCCGTCCAGCCGGAACCCGTCGGCAGCGACGACGGCGCTCCCGGCCAGCGAACCCCGCACGAGGTTGAGGCCGGCCAGCCGTGCCGTGAACCGCGCGCGAGGATGGCGCAACGCCTCCTCGGTGGGCCCTGACTCGACCAGCCTTCCGCTCTCGAGGACCACGATCCGGTCGGACAGCAGCAGGGCGTCCAGGACGTCGTGGGTGACCAGCAGCATGGTCCGCCGGGCGAGGACGCGGCGCAGGACCCGGCGCAGGGTCGGCGCCACGGCGATGTCGAGGGCGGCCATCGGCTCGTCCAGCAGCAGCAGGTGCGGCTCGGCAGCGAGGGCTCGCGCGATCGCGACCCGCTGCGCCTGGCCACCCGACAGCTGGTCCGGTCGCCGCGACGCCAGCTCCGACGCGCCGACCTCCTCCAGCCAGTGCCCGGCCGCGGCCCGCGAATCTGCCCTGGTGCCCCCGCTGACGCGCCGTGGGTACGCGACGTTGTCCAGCACGCTGAGGTGCGGGAAGAGCAGTGGGTCCTGTGCCAGCAGCGCGATCGAGCGCCGGTGCGGTGGAAGCCACGACCGCTGCCCACCGCCGAGGCGGAACAGGACCTCGCCGTCGAGGCTCGCGGAGCCCGCGTCCGGCCGGAGGGTGCCGGCGAGCAGGCCCAGCAGCGTGGACTTGCCCGAGCCGTTCGCGCCCAGCACGGCGACGTGCTCACCCGGTTGCACCTCCAGCCCCACGTCGAAGGCCCGCGAGGCCAGTCCTGCGGCGAATGTGAGGCTCATGCCGTCGGCCGTCCGGAGGAGTTCATCGTGACGACCGTCATCAGGACGGCCACCACCACCAGCACCAATGACAGCGCGACCGCGGCGTCAGGGTCCCCGACCTGCTGGAGGTAGATCTCCAGCGGGAGCGTCCGCGTGACCCCCTGGAGGCTGCCGGCGAACGTGATCGTCGCACCGAACTCCCCGAGGGCCCGGGCGAAGGAGAGGGCGGCCGCCGATGCCAGCCCGGGCAGCACCAGCGGGAGCGTGATCGTGCGCAGCACGGTGGACGGACGGGCGCCGAGGGTGGCCGCGACGCGCTCGTACCGGTGGCCGACGCTGCGCAGCGACCCCTCGAGCGAGACCACGAGGAAGGGCAGCGCGACGAACGTCTGTGCCAGCACGACCGCCGCCGTGGAGAAGGCGACGGGGACTCCGAGCACCACCATGGTCTGGCCGAGCAGCCCCCTGCGTCCGAACGTGTAGAGCAGGGCGATGCCCCCCACCACCGGCGGCAGGACCAGCGGCAGCAGGGCGAGCGACCGCAGCAGACGGCGCCCGGGAAAACGCCGTCGCGCCAGAACGAGCGCCATCGGCACGCCGAGCACCAGGCACGCCACCGTGGCCGCCAGGGAGGTGAGCAGGCTGAGCCGGAGGGCCGCCAGGGAGGAGTCGCTGGTGATCAGCTCCCCGAACCGTGACCAGTCGAGGCGCACGGCCAGGGCGAACAGCGGCAGGGCGACGAACACGATGCCGAGGGAGGCCGGGACGAACACCCAGCGCGGCAGCCCCGAGTACTCCGGATCACGCCGACGGGCTCGCATGGCCGGTCCCCCTAGCCCGCCGTGCCGAAGCCGGCGTCGGTGAGCACCCTCTGCCCGTCGGCGCTGAGCACGAGGTCGACGAACTCCTGGCCGAGCGCCGCCTGCGGGCCGGTCCGGAGCGCGACGATCGAGTTGTTGTTGGTCGCCGTGGCCGACTCCGGGAAGGCGATGCCGAGGACGCGTCCCTTCGCCGCGAGGACGTCGGTCCGGTAGACCAGCCCTGCGTCCGCCTCGCCGGACTCCACCTTGGCCAGCACGTCGGTCACGGCCTGCTCCTCGCTGACCGGCCGGAGGGTCACCCCGGCGGCACGGGCGACCTTCGCCGCGACCGCCCCGCACGGGACGGCAGGGGCGCAGGTCACGAGCTTCGTGCCCGGCCGGGCGAGGTCGGCAAAGGTCGCCACCCGGGCCGGGTTGCCCGGCGGCACGGCGATCTGGAGCTGGTTCGTGGCGTACGGCTTCGGCACCGTGGCGCCCAGCCCGGCGGCCGTCACGGTCGCCATGGTGGCGTCGTTCGCCGAGGCGAACACGTCGGCGGGGGCACCCTGGGTGAGCTGCTCGGCGAGAGCCTGGGAGCCGGCGAAGTTGAAGCTGACGGTGACGCCCGGACGGGTGGACTCGAAGCTGGCCCCGAGCGCGGTGAACGTTGTCCTCATGGACGCGGCGGCGAAGACCGTCACCGCGGTGCCGCGCGCGGCGCCGGCCGTGGACCCCACGGGCTCGCTGCAACCGGTCGCGGCTGCGAGCGCGACGACCAGCACGCTGGCCACCGGGACGAGGCGGCGTGGCACGGGGCTTCCCCTCAGGCCGGGTGCGGCGTCTCGACAATGACGTTGGTGGCCTTGATGACGGCCACCGCGATCGAGCCCGGCTCGAGCCCCAGTTCGGTGACCGCTTCGGTACTCATCAAGGACACCACCCGGAAGGGCCCGCACACCATCTCGACCTGGGACATGACCTTGTCCGACACCACCTCGGTGACCAGTCCCACGAACCGGTTGCGCGCAGAGCGGCCGACACCGGAGCGGTCCCGGGCGGGCGAGGCCTGCCCGCGGGCGAAGACGGCGAGGTCGCGCCCGTCGATCACCTTGCGGTTGCTCGCGTCGAGGGCGTGGTCGAGCGCGCCGGAATCGAGCCAGCGCCGGACGGTGTCGTCGCTCACGCCGAGAAGCTCGGCGGCCTCGCTGATCCGAAGTTGCGGCATGAGCTTGACGTTAGCGCCGCACCTGCGGATCCGCCAGCGTACCGCGGGCGGATCGCGCAGGGCGGCGGCTCAGCGGCGGCCGTTCCCCAGCCTGATGGCGCTGCGCAGGTCGTTCACCTTCGTGTCGCGGATCCCGACCGGCGCCAGCCCGTAGGCTCGCTCGAGCGTCGCGATGATCGAGGTGGTGTCGTAGACCGTGTGGTCCACACCAGACGAGGTCATGCGCTTCGACAGCAGCAGTGCCGGAATGCGGGTGCCCGGGCCGAACGCGTCGTGCGCACCGGCCGTCGCGCTTCCCGCACCGGGGGGCGGAACGTGGTCCCAGGCGCCGCCGAACTCGTCGTAGGTGACGATGATCAGGGTCTGGCGCGCCTGCGGCCCGTTCATCACGGCCTTGATCAGGTCGACCAGGTGACTGCTGCCGCTGTTCGCGCTGGCATAGCCGGGATGCTCGTTCTCGGCACCGTAGGGCTTGACGAAGCTGACGGCCGGCAGGTTGCCCACGGCGGCCGCGTCGAAGAAGTCGGTCTCGTCCTGCAGGTGGTGCCGTCCCGGCTTGCCCGGCGCGTAGGCCGAGAAGTAGTTGAACGGCTGGTGGTGGTACTGGAACAGCGGCCCGGGCGAGCCCGCCTCGGCCTCGTCCCAGCCGCCCGAGTACCACGCCCACGAGATTCCCCTGGCACTGAGACGATCGCCGATGTTGGGGTACTTGGCGTCGTCGATGAGCGGCATGTAGCGACCGCTGGCGCGCGGGGCCTGGCCCGGCTGGATCGTGTTCACGGCGAAGTTGCCACACGCGAGCCGGTAGTTCTCCACGTCGGACGGGTCGGCGCAGGCCTCGGTCATCTGGCCGTCCACGACGGTGGCCGACGTCTGGTACTGGTCGTAGTTGTTGACCGGCATGCCGTTGGCGTCGAGCACCGAGTTGAGTGCCCTCCGGTCCGCCGGGATGGAGGCGTCGGCCGTGACGACGGGCGCGCGGCCGGCGATCAACCACTGGTGGTTCAGGAACGACCCGCCGTTCGCTCCCTGGAAGAACCGGTCGGCGATCACGTAGTTCGGTGCGCCCTTGCCGTGGAGGTAGGTGTAGATCGGCAGCTTGGTGGTGTCGTAGATGCCCATCGAGAGGCCGACCGCGTCCGAGCCGGTGACGTAGCGGTTCTGCGCCCCGCCGTTGATCTGGTACTTCTCCTGGTAGAAGCGATGGACCAGGTCCCGTGTGCAGCCACCGGGTTCGCCGCTTCCCTTCAGCACGCCCTTCGAGGCGAAGACTCCCGGCGCCGGGCAGGTGGTGTCGGTGGGCGAGATGTAGTCGTCGATCAGGAACGGCTTGTTCGCGAAGGCGCTGGCGGTGATGCCGTGGACCGGGTCCGTACACGAGGAGTCCAGCGGCGGTGAGGTGAGGTTCACATCATTCTGCGGCAGGCACCGGTAGGGCTTGCCGTCCTGGCCGATCTGCTGCTTCTGGCTCGCCGTCGCCTGGCGTGGCCCGTCCACCGCACTCCTGCCCACCTTCCCCCACAGCCCGTACAGGTTGTCGAAACTGTGGTTCTCCTGGTAGATCACCACGACGTTCTTGTAGCCACCGAGGACGGACGGGGACCCTGTGCCGGGGCGGCCCTCCGGTGGCGCGGAATGGGCAAGGGGTCCGGACAGGCTGATCGCGAGCACGGCCGCAGCGGCAGTGGCGATGAACCTGGCCTGGGATCGGAAGGTCATGGGAGCTCCTTTGGGGATGATGCGTCGCCGACGATGGTGGGCAGACCCAGAACGATCTGTTGGTATCACGGGCTGCACGGCCACGGAATACGCAATCCGGCCGCTCCGGGACGATTCGCCCACCGCGAGCGGCACCAACCGGCAACTACGACTGAACCGTTCACGACCGTGGTTAGTCTTGGGGTGAAGAAGGAGAAGAAAGACGTCCAGTCGCCCGCAGGCCAAGTGCCCGATCCGTATCGGTGAGCCCTGCACCCTGTGCTTCCCCGGCGCCGACGGCCCGCAGACCTGCGGCCTGGTCTACCTCGTACAGTCCGATCTCGAACTGCGGGAGTTGAGGCTGGCCACGCGCGCCGAGGTCCGGTCGGCGCCCCCGTCCTGACCGGTGCGTCGGGCCGGCCCCCATCGCGGGCCGGCCGCCCGGTCCGCCGTGCCACTCACCCAGCCGGAAGAAAGGCCACCGGAATGAACCTTCCCCGTACCGCCTGTTACGTCGCCTCGCCGCTGCTGGTTACTGCCGGAGGCACCGCCTGGGCCGTGATCACCCGCCAACTCAGGGCGCAGAAGATCGACGTCCATCCCGACTCGCCGAGGCTGGCCGGAAGACCGGTGGCCGGCCCGGTGACCGCGTTCACCCAGGCAGCAGTCATCGAGAAGCACGCCCTCGGAATGGGTCAGGGCCGCACCTTCGCCGAGATCAGCGAGGAATGGCTCCACGCCAGCAGGACCGGCGACACCGCCCGCGCCGAGGAACTCGCCGGGCCGCGCCAGATGATCATGCAGGCGAACTTCCTTCGCGCCTCGCTCTTCACCTCTGTGCTCGCCTACGGGGTGTCCGCCCTGACCATGGGCATCGGCGTCCTGACCGCCGTCGTCGGCAGCGCACTCCCGAGTCCGGACGCCGGCCGGCCAGTCCTGGCGTGACGGCGGCAGAAGCCCTCGGCACGCCCCACGCGCCTGGTCGGGCGTTCCCCGGGATCGGCGGTCCGGCTCACTCGCGCCAGCACCACGGAGCGACCATGAACGTCTGGTAGAACGCCGTCCTCTTGTGTGCCTCGATCGCGTCCTGGATCCGGTCGGCACGCCGCTCATCGAGCTGCCGTACGGGTTCGTCGCCGGGACGCCGTGCCCGGGGGCGGAGGAGGACGCGTCCCCGCCCATGCGGGAACGTGCGGTTCGTACGCATTCGGCCATCACCTCCGCCGCGGTTCGCCACCAACGCTACGCGCGCGAGGTGACCACCTCACTCCTGTCGGGCAGCGTCACGCAGTTCCAGTATCCGCGTGGTGGGCGAGCCGGCCAGGGCCGGGCTGTTGGCCTGGTCGGTCCAGACGCGGGTGCGCAGGAAGTCGAGGAAGGACTCGGCCCGGCCGGCGGTGTCGAACTCCAGGTCGACCAGCACGTAGTTCGGGTCGTCGAGCGGTTGGCGGATCGCGTGGGCACGGACGCCGGCGCGCAGCCGCACGTCGGCGAACCGGGCGAAGGCCTGGCTCCAGGTGTCGAAGTCTGTGATCGCGTGCTCGATGTGCAGTGTGAACATGTGTCCAGACTCGCCGTGGCCCCGCCGGCATCCCATCCCAGATCGCTGGGTCCGCCACGGCGGCCCCGTACGCTCTTCGCGTGACGGGTCGAGCGCCGATCGGGCAGGTGGCCCGAGCGATCCTGCGGCGGTGCAGCGAGGGTCGCCCGGCTCGGGCGCTGCGTGCCTCGGTGATCCAGGAACTCCGCCGGACACTGCGCTTCGACCACTACGTCTTCGTCCTCACCGACCCCGCCACCAGCGTCGGCGTCGACCCGTTGGCCGACCTCCCCGGCGTCCCCGATCTGGCCCGGACGATCCGCCTCAAGTACGCCACGGGACTGAACCGGTGGACCTCGCTCGAGGGCGTGGCATCGCTGGGGCAGGACGCCGCGGCCAGCCGGCTGTGGCGGGAGGTGCAGCAGCCGTTGGGGATCACCGACGTGGTCTCGGTCGTCTTCCGTGACTCGTTCGGTTGCTGGGGCTTCCTCGACCTCTGGTTGCGCGAGCAATTGCAGCCGGACCAACGGCACCTGTTGGAGCGGGTGGCGCCGGTGGTGACCACGGCGCTGCGTGCTGCGGTGGCCGGCACTCTTCGCCAGGTGCCCACCGTGCCGCCCGGCGCGTCCGGCCCCGCTGCCCTCCTTCTGGACGACGACCTGCGGGTCACCGGCAGCACGCAGGCCATGGACGACCGGCTCCGCAGCCTGCTGCCCGGCCGGGACGGTGTGCAGCCCGTGCCCGCCGCGGCGTTCAACGTCGCCGCGCAGCTCCTCTCCGTGGAGGACGGCGTCGACCACAACGACCCCACGGCACGGACCCACCTGGCCGAGGGCCGCTGGGTCGTCGTCCGTGCCGCCCGGCTCAGGCCGTCCGGATCGATCAGCGTCTCGGTGGAGCCCACCACTCCCGCCGAGCGGCTGGACCTGTGCGTGCGAGCGTTCGGACTCACCCCGCGGGAGGCGGACATCGTCCGCAAGGTCGCCCAGGGGCTGGACACCGCCCAGATCGCTGCCGAACTGCACCTGGCGCCCTACACGGTCCAGGACCACCTGAAGTCCGTGTTCGCCAAGGCCCGCGTCGGCAGCCGGCGCGACCTCGTGCCGATGCTGGCCGGCTGAGCCCGGACCTCGGGTCGGCGGCATCAGGACGACCAGGCCACTGGCGGCCACGCGGAGGTCTCGCGGTAGCGAGCTTGGGCGGGAGCGGCGTTCGCCGTCGGCACCCCCCGGTCGGTGACCTCAGCCGACGAGGGACTGCGTGCCGAGCACCACCGCGAGTGCGAGCCGCTCCGCGTCCTCCGTGCCCGGCTCGGCGGTGTAGACGAGAATCCGAAGATCGTCCCCGGCGACAATGAGTGCGTCGCAGTCCAGGGTGATGGGGCCGACCACGGGATGGTCGATGGTCTTGTGCTTCGAGGTGGTGGCCGGAGCCAGTGGGGTGTCGGACTCCCAGAGTTCGACGAAGCGCGGGCTCTGGGCGGCGAGGTCCCGGATGAGCCGCCGGAGTGAGCGGTCGGCCGGATAGCGGGAGGCGGTCATCCGCAGGTCGGCGACGAGATGCGCCTCGAAGGCGGCTTGGTCCTCGGCGGAGTGGACCGCCCGCGAGCCGGGGCCCACCAGGTGACGCCAGATGGTGTTGCGCTGGATACCCCGTGTTCTGGTGGTGTCGCCCATCAGCGCGTCGTACGGGGCGTTGGCGGTGATCAGGGTGTTCGTGGCATCGAAGACGGCGACCGGAGTGCCGGCCAGTCGATCCAGCAGCCGCTGGACGCTCGGCGTGATCCGGGTCGGAACCAGCGTGGCGCCCGGCGCGGCGTGCCCCGCGAGGCGGAACAGCAGGTCCCGTTCCACGTCGGACAGGCGCAGCGCTCGGGCGAGCGCCTCCACCACCTGCGCCGACGGCGACGTCGCCCGTCCCTGCTCCAGGCGGGTCAGGTAGTCGGTGGAGATGCCGGACAGGGCGGCCAACTCCTCGCGCCGCAGGCCCGGGGCCCGGCGCCGGTTGCCCTCGGGCACACCCACGTCTTCGGGCACGAGGCGGTCACGCCAGCGCCGCACTGCCCCGCCGAACTCCCACGTCCCCACCCCCCCAGTGTGCGCGGTCGGCCCCGGAACTGTCGTGGCCCTGGCAGTCCTATGACAACCCGACGAATGGCTGGACCGCTGGTCGCCGACGAGGCTGCGGACATGACATCGAACACGAAGGCCTGGATCATCACGGGGCCCACCTCGGGCATCGGCTACCGCACCGCCCTCGAACTGTCGCACCACGGCGCCGTCGTCCTGGTCGGCCGGAGCCCCGAGAGGCTGGATGCCGTCCGCGACGAGGTCGAGTCGGCAGGCGGGCACGCGACCACCGTCGTCGCCGATCTCGGCGACATCGCGAGCGTCCGACGGGCCGCCGACGAGATCGCCGGGCTGCACCTGCCCCTCGCCGGCCTGCTCAACAACGCCGGCATCTTTCCCGGTCGCCCGGGCACGTCGGCCCAGGGCTGGGACCTCGCGTTCGCGACGAACCACCTGGGACCGTTCGCCCTGACCGAAGCGCTGGTCCCCGTCCTCCCCGACCGGGCGCACGTGGTGTTCATCGTGTCGGCGGTCGAGGATCCGGACCGCAGGATCGCCGTCCGGGCAGGGTTCCGCGGGTCGCGCTACATCTCCGCACAGGCGAGCGCGGCCGGGCAGTGGCTCTCTCCCGGGGGATCGTCCTTTCCCGGCATGGACGCCTACGCCACCTCCAAGCAGGCGTCCCTGGCGACCGCGCTGGCGTTCTCCCGGGAGTACCCGAGGCTCCGGTTCAGTGCCATCGAGCCGGGCGTCAACCCGGGCTCGAACCTCGGCCGCGACATGAACATCGCGCTGAGAGGACTGATCAAGGCGATCGCCCCGGCCCTCCAGGTGCTGCCGCACCACACCACGCCGAGGAAGGCCGCCAAGGTGATCGCGCGAATCCTCACCAGCGGTTCGGGCGAAACCGGCGTGTACTTCGACGAGAACGGAGCCCCGATGCGCGGGTCGGCACAGGTCCACGACCCTGCCTTCCAGGACCGGGTGGTGGCGGAGACCCGCGCACTCCTCGCCACCGTTCCGGCAATCGTGTCATCACGCTGAACGGTGGCGGCGCGCCGGCGTCGGACTACCGGTAGCGTCAGGTCATGCCCTTGCTCGAGGTGAACTGCGTGACGATCAACGCCATCGACCCGAAGGCGCTCGCCGGATTCTGGGCTGGTCTCACCGGTGGGAGCGTGCGCGACGCCGGCAACGGCTTCGTGCTGGTCGAACAGGAGGCGGCGGGGGTGCGGCTGCTGTTCCAACAGGCTCAGGAGCCGGCGGTCGAACCTGGCTGGATCCACCTCGACTGCACCGTCGCGGACCGTGTGCGGGCCGAGGAGGAGATCCACCGTCGCGGTGGCCGGACCCTCGCGCACCGTTCGGACAGCAACGGCACGTGGATCGTCATGGCCGACCCCGAGGGCAACCCCTTCTGCATCTAGGACTCGTCGTCGAGCGGGCACCCGCACGACTCGCGGATCCTCAGCGTCGGTTCCAGCCGGACGTGCCTCGGCTCCAGGTCGGGATTCTCGATGCGTTCGAGCAGGAGCTGCACGGCGAGCGCGCCCAGTTCGTCCACGGGTTGCGACATGGTGGTGATGCGGGGACGGAAGGAGTCCGCCCACGGGAAGTCGTCGAACGAGACGGTTGCCATCCGGGGCGGGGTGAGGTGCTGCGTCCGAAGTGCCGCGACAGCCGCAACCGTGACGAGGTTGTTGCCGAGCACGAGCGCCGTGGGTGGTGTGCGGGAGCTCAGCATCGTGCGCAGGGACGCGGCGGTCTGATCCAGGCCCATTCCCCCGTACTCGAGCGGGGCCGCGTCGGGGTCGAGCCCGGCGCGCTCCAGGCCGAGGCGGAAGCCGGCCACGCGTTCGTCCGTGGTGATGATTCCGGCCTGGGGGGCGATCATGCCGATGCGGGTGTGCCCGTGTGCCTCGACGAGGTGATTCACCAGGCGGGCGACCGGCTCGACGTTGTTGACACCGACGGCGTCGACGCGGGCGAGGGGGCTGGGCGGGACACGGTCGATGAGGACCAGCGGCACGTGCCGCTTGGCCAGCTGCCCGTACGCCGTCCTCAGCGGGCCGAACGGGGCGAGGATGACGCCGTCCACGCGGTGGGAGAGCAGCACCTGCAGGGCGCGCGCCTCCCGCTGCGGGTCGTCGTGCGTGTCGGTCAGGATGAGCGAGTAGCCCCGGTCGGTGGCCGTGCGTTCGGCCGCGTGCACCACGTCGCCGAAGTAGGTGTTGGAGATCGCCGTCATCGCCAGGCCGAGCGTGAGCGATCGTCCGGTTCGCAGCGAACGGGCGATGCCGTCCGTCGCATATCCCGTCGCCTCGATAGCGTCGCGGACCGCCCGCTCGGTCTCCGGGCTCACCTTCCGGGTCTTGTTGACCACGTGCGAGACGGTGGTGGCGGAGACCTTCGCCACTCTGGCGACGTCACTCATCGTGACCACGCGTGAACCTCCTCGGTGCGGGTGCGGCGATCGGCCTCCGGGCCAGCGGATCGGGCGTGATCGAACGATTCAATCTGCTCGCAGCACCCTATCGCGCGGACCTCCATCACCAGGACGCGAAGCGCACGACGAGGTCCGCAGCCGCGCGATGATGGGCCACCATGCGCGCATTCTCCTCATCCGAGCGCAGCACGTGGCTGCGGGCGTGCTGCGGGGACTTCCCGAAGCGCTCGTGGCGCTCGATCAGCCGCGCGACCCGCAGGTCCTCGCTCGGCGCCTCCAGGAACCACACCTCGTCCAGCTGGGCTCGCACGGCCTGCCAGGCGGGGTCGGGGTGCAGCAGGTAGTTGCCCTCGGTCAGCACGATCCGGCAGCCGTGGCCGATCTCGATCGCCCCCGCCACCGGATCCTCGATCTCGCGCCGGTACTCCGGCGCGTAGACCACCTCCTCGCCGTTCTCGCGCAACCGTCGCAGCAACACCGCGTAGCCGGCGGGGTCGAACGTGTCGGGGGCGCCGCGTCGGCTCGCGCGGTCATCGCCGGCGATGACGGAGGCGGCGAGGTGGAACCCGTCCATCGGGACCACCACGGCTGTCTGCGGGGCATCGCGGTTCACTTCCGCGGCCAGCAACCCGGCAAGGGTCGACTTCCCCGCCCCCGGGGCCCCGCACAGCCCGACCAGCACGCGCGGCGAACCAGCGGCCAGGCGCATCAGCCGGCCGGCGAGCAGCGCCGGCTCGGCGGGCAGCGGCTCGGACATCACGAGGCCGTCGCCTCCTCGTGCCCGACGGCGTACTGCATCACGGCCTCCTCCGACGCCTCCGCCCGGTCGAGCTGCTTCACGATCCTGCCCTCGCGCATCACCATGACCCGGTCACTCATCCCGAGCACCTCGGGTAGCTCGGAGGAGATCATGATGATGGCGACGCCCTGGTCGGCCAGGTCGGCCATGATCTGGTAGATCTCCGCCTTGCTGCCGACGTCGATGCCGCGGGTCGGCTCGTCCATGATGAACACCTTGATACCCAGGCTCAGCCAGCGGGCGAGGACAACCTTCTGCTGGTTCCCCCCGGACATGTTCACCACCATGAACTGGGTGGACGGGGTCTTGATCCGCAGGTTCTGGATCCATGTCCGCACCAGCCCCTGCTCCTTGGCGAGCTGAAGCACGCCGTAGCGGCTGAGCCGGTCAAGACCGGAGATGGTCGTGTTGAAGTACACCTGGAGCTTCAGCAGCAACCCCTGGCGCTTGCGATCCTCCGTGACGAGCGCGACACCATGGTTGATCGCGTCGCGCGGTGAGCGCGGTTCGTAGGGCTTGCCGAACAGCGTCATCCTGCCGTCGGTCGCCTTGTCGGCGCCGAAGATCACCCGGGCGGCCTCGGTGCGCCCCGAGCCGGTGATCCCCGCGAAGCCGACGATCTCCCCGGCGCGCAGGTCGAAGCTCACATCGCGGGCGAGGTGGTGCTGTGCGAGGTGCGACACGCTCAGCACGACGTCGCCGGGGGTCCCCGAACGCTTCGGGTAGACGTCGTCGAGGTCGCGTCCGATCATGAGCTTGACGAGGTCGTCCATGCCCACATCCCCGACCTGCCTGGTGTCGACGTAGCGACCGTCCTTCAGCACCGTCACCTCGTCGGCCAGCTCGAAGATCTCCTTCAGCCGATGCGAGATGTAGATGATGCCGATGCCGGCCGACTGGAGCCGGCGGACGACCGCGAACAGGTTCTCGATGTCCCGCTCGCTGAGCACGGCCGACGGCTCGTCCATGACCAGGATCCGCGTGTTCCGGTTCAGCGCCTTGGCGATCTCCACCATCTGCTGCTGGGCCACCGACAGCGTGCCGGTGGGGGTGTCCACCGGCAGGTCCACATCGAGGCTGTCGAGCAGCTCGCGGGAGCGCGACCGCACCGTCGCCCAGTCGATCCGCCCACCCCTGACCGGCAGGTGGCCGAGGAAGATGTTCTCGGCGATCGTCATGTTCGGCGCGAGGTTGAACTCCTGGTAGATCGTTGAGATCCCCAGCCGCTCCGCATCCGCGGGGGTGCGGATGTCGGCCCTGGCGCCGTCGAAGAAGATCTCGCCCTCGTCGCGGGTGTACGCACCGGAGAGAATCTTGATCAGCGTCGACTTGCCGGCGCCGTTCTCGCCGAGCAAGGCATGCACCTGGCCCTCGCGGACCGTCAGGTTCACTCCCTCGAGAGCCTTCACGCCGGGGAAGCTCTTGCCGATCCCCTTCATCTCCAGCAGCACCCGCCCGGGCGCGTCCGTGGTCATCGGAGCCCCCTCACTTGCGGTGGGTGAGCTGGTCGACCGACACGGCGGCGATGACCAGGATGCCGGTGATGAGCACCTGGTAGGTCGACTCGACGCCCATCAGCTGCAGCCCGTTGCGGAAGACCCCGACGATCAGTGCGCCGATGAGGGTGCCGACGATGCTGCCGCGCCCACCGAAGAGGCTGGTGCCGCCGAGCACGACGGCGGTGATGCTGTCGAGGTTCGAGGTCTGGCCGGCCTGTGGGTCGCCCACGCCCGTCCGGGCCACCTGGAGAAGCGCGGCGATGCCGTAGGCCAGGCCGGCGAACGTGTACACCCCCAGCAGCACCTTCCTGGTGTTGATGCCGGCCAGGCGCGCGGCCTCGATGTTGTCGCCCACCGCGAACACCGAGCGCCCCGCAGCGGTGTACTTCAGAATGAACCAGGTGATGCCGTACAGGACGAGCATGAGGATCGTCCCCCACGCGATCGCCGTCCCGCCGAGGTTGAACGTGTCGCCGAGGAAGGTGAGCTCCTTCGGCAGTCCGGTCACCGTCGACGTGGTGTAGATCCGGGTGAGCGCGTACGCGATGTTCATCGTGCCGAGGGTCACGATGAACGCCGGCAGCCCGACCCCGGTGACGAGGCCGCCGTTGAGGAGGCCGAACACCATCGCGACGAGCAACCCGATCACGATGGCGAGCCACGGGTTGAGCCCCTTCTGCGCGGCGAAGCTGGCGATGAGGACGCCGGACAGCGCCATCACCATGCCGTTGGACAGGTCGATCCCGGTGGTGATGATCACCAGCGTCTGGCCGATGGCCAGGACCCCGACGACCATGACCTGCTGCAGGATCAGGGAGAAGTTGGGACCGGTGAGGAAGCGTGGGCTCATCACCGCGAAGAACGCGCTCGCCAGCAGCAACGCGACGACCGGGCCGAGGATCGGCGAGGACAACAGGGTCTTGACGACGGCCGGACGCTGATCGGCCCTCACCGCGCTCTGCACTGAGCTCATGGGTTCAACTGCCTTTCTGGGAGCGGGGGGGGGGGCCCCCCCCGGGGGGCCCC
>JAEVYS010000101.1 GCA_023392635.1 Actinomycetes bacterium
ACTTCCTGGTTCTGGAACAGCACCTTGCCGTCGGCCAGCACCATCTGCACGTCGCCGGCGAGCGTCGGCATCCAGGCGAGGTTCACGGTCTTCAACGTCTCGGCGGTAATGACGGCCAGCACGCCCGGCACCTTCAGCGCCGCCTCCGTGTTGATCGACTTCACCCGCGCATGTGCATGCGGCGAGCGCACGAAGTCGCCATGCAGCATCCCCGGCAGCTTGAGGTCGTCGACATAGTTGCCCTTGCCCTGGGTGAAGCGGATGTCCTCGACCCGCTTGCGCTTGCAGCCCATGCCTTCGAGTTTGGCCTCGCGCTCCTCGCGCGTAAGGGTCATGTCGTTCATTCCGCGGCCTCCCTGAACTCCACGCCGTTGATCTTGGCTGCCGCGTACTGGATCGCCCGGACGATGTTCTGGTAGCCGGTACAGCGGCAGAGATTGCCAGCGATGCCGAAGCGGATCTCCTCCTCCGTCGGGTTGGGGTTCTCCTGCAGCAGACGGTGCGCCCGGGTGATCATTCCCGGCGTGCAGAAGCCGCATTGCAGCCCGTGCATCTGCCGGAACCCTTCCTGAAGCGCCGACAGCGTGCCGTCGGCGTTGGCGATGCCTTCGATCGTGGTGATCTCGGCGCCGTCCGCCTGCACGGCGAACAGGGTACAGCTCTTCACCGACATGCCGTTCAGGTCGACGGTGCAGGCGCCGCAATGCGTCGTCTCGCAGCCGATATGCGTGCCCGTGAGCTGCAGGTTCTCGCGGATGAAGTGGACGAGCAGGGTGCGCGGCTCGACGAGGCCGTCGACCTCGACGCCGTTCACCTTCATGCTCACCTGGGTCTTTCGTGCCTGGGTTGCCATCGGAACTCCTCCCCTCAGGCGGCCCTGGCGGCGGCGCGTTTCAGCGCTCGCTCGACCATGATGCCGCCGACATGCTTGCGGTATTCGACCGGCCCGCGCCCGTCTCCGGCTGGCGCCATGATATCGACGGCGGCGGCGGCGGCCTTCTTCAGCGACGCGGCGTCGAGGCTTGCGCCGATGACCGCCTGCGCAGCCTCCTCGGCAAGCAGCGGCGTCTCGGAAAGGTTGGTGAGCCCGATCGAGCAGGTGGCGACCCTGCCGTCGCGTATGGTCAGCACCACGGCTGCGGCGGCGGTCGCATAGTCGCCGATCTTGCGCTTCAGCTTCTCGTAGGCGTAGCCGTGGCCCGCGGGTGGCACGGGGACTGTGATCGAGGTGAGGATCTCGCCAGGCTCGCGCGCCGTGAAATAGGCGGCCTGGTAGAACTCCCGCGCCGCGATCTGCCGCGCGCCGGTGGGCCCCTCGACCTGGTAAGTCGCGTCAAGGGCTATCATCACCGCCGGCATGTCGTTGCCGGGGTCGCCGTTCGCGACATTGCCGCCGATCGTGCCGCGGTAGCGCACCTGGGGGTCGGCGATCAGCTCGGCTGACTCGACGAGAATCGGCAGCAATGTGGCGATGTCAGACGATTGCAGCAGTTCGTGTTGCGTCGTCATGGCGCCGATGACGACAGCGTCGCCCTGACGGCCGATGCCCTTCAGCGATGCGATCGAATTCAGGTCGACCAGATGTTCCGGCGTCGCCATGCGCAGCTTCATCATCGGTATCAAGCTGTGTCCGCCCGCGCGCGGGCGCGCCTCATCGCCCAAATCAGCGAGCAGCCGGACTGCGTCGGCCACACTCGATGGACGGGGATAGTCGAAAGGTCCCGGTATCATCTTCTCCTCCAGAGATGAGATCGTGGCGCTCCCGACGCGACGTTGGTGGAAGCCTGTGGCCGGTCTGGTGCCGGTGCAAGCGACCGGCGGCAAACCCGTCACGAGATCGGATTTTTCGCACGAAATGCGGATGCCGGAGCACGAACTGCGTCAGCCGGCCTGACCTATCCGCGACTGGCGCGCGCGAGACCAAGCCGCGCCTTGACCTCGGCGACGCGGTTTCGGCTGACGGAAACGAGATGCGGGTTCGGCCCGTCGACCTCGATCACGGCGCCATCACCTTCCTTGCGCATCAGCGTGACGTGCGGCATGGCGACGATATGGCTGCGATGGACGCGGAAAAAGATGGCGGGATCCAGAGAAGCTTCGGCCTCGGAGATCGACCAGCCGCACATGCGCTCGCGGCTGCCGTCATGCACCCAGGTATAGTGAGCGTCGGCCCGAACCGACCTGACATCCCCGACATTGACGAACTGTGCGCCGCCGCCACTCTCGACGGGAATGCGCTGGATTTTTTCCACCGGCGAAATGTCGACCGGCGGACTATCCAGCACCATCCCGTTGGTCCCGACCAGCTGGGGCATCGGTTCGACCTGCCCCCATTGCTCCGGCAGGAGGAACAGAAGGAAGCCGGCGGCGATGAGAAAACAGAGGCAGGCGACGATCAGCGACACGATCTGCGGCGTGACCTGCAGACCCGCTGCCATGGCCGACATGTCATGCCCATCCGTCGGCGGCACGAATTCCATGCCGGCCATCGCCGTATAGTGCATGCCCGACACCGCGAACCCGAACGCCAGTGCGGCCACGGCGAGCCTCAGACCGACCTGCGGCGCGAGGAAGATCCTCAGGGCGCCATAGGCCGTGGCGATCGCAATCAGCACCGAGAGGACGATCACGCGGGGGTCGTGCCGAATCGCGAAATGGCCAGCAAGGCCATGAATACCGACATAGTGCATCGAACAGATCCCGGCGCCGAGCAACAAGGCCGACAC
>JAEVYS010000063.1 GCA_023392635.1 Actinomycetes bacterium
CCCAGCGCCTACCGCCCAGCGCCTACCCCTGACTTTCCTCCGCCACCACCTCCGCGGACGCGTCGGTCGGCAGGCAGCTGCAGACGAGGTTGCGGTCGCCGTAGGCGCTCTCCACGCGGGCGACGGACGGCCAGAACTTGCGCTCGCGCGTCCACGGCGCGGGGAAGACGGCCTGCTCGCGCGTGTAGGGGCGGTCCCACTCGCTCGTGATCACGGCGTGCATCGTGTGCGGCGCGCGCTTGAGCGGGTTGTTCTGGCGGTCGGTGACGCCGAGCTCCACCTCGCGCACCTCCTGGCGGATCGAGATCAGCGCCTCGCAGAAGCGGTCCAGCTCCGCCTTCGACTCGCTCTCCGTGGGCTCGATCATCAGCGTGCCGGCCACCGGGAAGCTCACCGTCGGCGCGTGGAAGCCGTAGTCCATCAGCCGCTTCGCGATGTCCTCCACCTCGACGCCGGCCAGCTGCTTGAGCGGGCGCGTGTCGATGATGCACTCGTGCGCCACGCGGCCGTTCTGCCCCTGGTAGAGCACCGGGTAGTGCTCGGCCAGCCGCTGCGCGACGTAGTTCGCGTTCAGGATCGCGACCTTCGTGGCCAGGGTGAGCCCCTCGCTCCCCATCAGCTTGATGTAGACGTGCGAGATCGGGAGGATGCTCGCGCTCCCCCACGGCGCGGCCGAGACGGGGCCGAGGTCGCCGCCCGTCTCCACCACCGGGTGGCCGGGGAGGAAGGGGACGAGGTGCGCCGCGACGCCGATGGGGCCCATCCCCGGGCCGCCGCCGCCGTGCGGGATGCAGAACGTCTTGTGCAGGTTCAGGTGGCAGACGTCGGCGCCGATGTCGCCCGGGCGGGCGAGGCCCACCATGGCGTTCATGTTCGCGCCGTCCATGTACACCTGCCCGCCGTGCTGGTGGACGACCTCGCACACCTCGCGGATCGTCGCCTCGAACACGCCATGCGTGCTCGGGTAGGTGACCATGAGCGCGGCGAGGCGCGCCGAGTTCTGCTCCGCCTTCGCGCGCAGGTCGGCCACGTCGATGTTGCCGTCGGCGTCCGTCTTCACCACCACCACGCGCATGCCGGCCATCACGGCGCTCGCCGGGTTGGTGCCGTGCGCCGACTGCGGGATGATGCACACGTCGCGCTCCCCCTCGCCGCGCGCCTCGTGGTAGCGCCGGATGACGAGCAGCCCGGCGTACTCCCCCTGCGAGCCGGCGTTCGGCTGCAGCGACACGCCGGCGAAGCCGGTGATCTCGGCCAGCGACGCCTCCAGCTCGTCGAACATGCGGCGGTAGCCGGCCGCCTGATCCACCGGCGCGAAGGGGTGCAGCTCCGCGAAGCCCGGGAAGGTGATCGGCATCATCTCGGCCGTCGCGTTCAGCTTCATCGTGCACGAGCCGAGCGGGATCATCGAGTGGACGAGCGACAGGTCGCGCGACTCGAGCGTGCGCAGGTAGCGCAGCATCTCCGTCTCGGAGTGGTGCGTGTTGAACACCGGGTGCGTGAGGAAGGCGCTCGTCCGCGCCAGCGCCGCCGGGAGCGGCGCCTCCGCCTCCGTCGTCAGGTCGGCGCAGGTGAAGTCGTACGCCTCGCCGCGGTGGAACGACTCGAACAGGTCGCAGAGGTCGTCCTCGGTCACCGTCTCGTCGAGCGCCACGCAGACCGTGTGCGCGTCCACCACGCGCAGGTTGATCCCCCGCTCGCGCGCCGCGCTCGCCACCGTGGCCGCCTCGCGCTGCCCCAGCTCCACGCGCAGCGTGTCGAAGAAGGCGTCGTGCGTGATCGTGTAGCCCATCCGGCGCAGGCCGGCGGCGAGCGTGGTCGCCATGCGGCGCACGCGCGTCGCGATGCGCGTGAGCCCCTCCGGGCCGTGCCACACCGCGTACATCCCCGCCATCACGGCCAGCAGCACCTGCGCGGTGCAGACGTTGCTCGTCGCCTTCTCGCGGCGGATGTGCTGCTCGCGCGTCTGGAGCGCCATGCGGAGCGCCGGCCGACCCTCGGCGTCGCGCGAGACGCCGATGATGCGACCCGGGAGCTGGCGGCGGTACTCGTCGCGCGTGGCGAAGAAGGCGGCGTGCGGCCCGCCGTAGCCCATCGGAACGCCGAAGCGCTGGCTCGAGCCCACCACCACGTCCGCGCCCCACTCGCCGGGCGGGGTGAGGAGGGCGAGCGCGAGCAGGTCGGCCGCCCCCGACACGATCGCGCCCGCGGCGTGCGCCCGCTCGGTGAAGTCGCGGTAGTCGTGCACCGCGCCGTCGGTGGCCGGGTACTGCACCAGCGCGCCGAACGTCTGCGCGCCGAAGTCGAAGGTGCGGTGGTCGCCCACCTCCCCCGTCAGCCCGCGCGCCCGAGCCCGCGTGCGCACCACCACGATCGTCTGCGGGTGGCAGTCGGCGGAGACGAAGAACACCTCCTTCCCCGCCTTGCCGGCCACCGCGTACGCCATCGCCATCGCCTCCGCCGCCGCCGTCCCCTCGTCGAGGAGCGCCGCGTTGGCGATCTCCATCCCCGTGAGGTCCATCACCGCCGTCTGGAAGTTGAGCAGCGCCTCCAGCCGTCCCTGCGCGATCTCGGCCTGGTACGGCGTGTAGGCCGTGTACCAACCCGGGTTCTCGAGCACGTTGCGCTGGATCACCGGCGGCACCACGCAGCCGTGGTAGCCCATCCCGATGTACGAGCGCATGACGCGGTTCTGCGCGGCCACCTCGCGCATCTCGGCCAGCACCTCCGTCTCCGTCATCCCCGGGCCGAGGGCGAGCGGCCGGCGCAGCCGGATGCCCTCGGGCACCACGGCGTCGATGAAGGAGTCGAGCGAGTCGTAGCCGAGGGTGTCGAGCATCTCGGCCACTTCGGCGGCATTGGGCCCGATGTGGCGCTCC
>JAEVYS010000082.1 GCA_023392635.1 Actinomycetes bacterium
GTCGAGGCGGTCGCCGACGCCGCTCAGCGTGAAGCCGACGCCGTCGGCCCAGCCGTGGATCGACAGGCCGGGGGCGCAGCCGGTGACCCGCTGCGGAGCCACCAGCCAGTCGATCGCCGCCAGCTCCGCCTGGATCTGGTGGGCGGTCTCGTACGCGAGCCGTGCCACCGCGTCGCTCGTGAGTTCACCCAGGCGGCTGCGCAGCGCATGGTGGGCGTCGGGATCGCTGCCCAGGAGGGCACGCACCGAGCGCGCGTACCGGTCCCGGTCGTCGGGCAGGACGCCCCGGGCCTCCGCCAGCGAGCGGGCGGCGTCATCCAGCCCGGTGCCCGTGAGGTGCAGCGGCCAGGCGCGCAGCACGCCGCTGCGCGCCAGCGCGAGCCGTTCGACACCCAGGTAGGGACCGAAGGCGGACGGCGGGACGGCGTCGACCACGAGCTGGAGTCCGGGACGCGAGGGGGCGTCGTCGAGGACGAGCCAGCCGATCAGCTCGGTGCCGCCGCGAAGGCGGTTCCACCGCGGCAGTGATCGTTCGAGGAGGTTCCGCTCCAGCCAGGCGGCCTCCGGCACCGAGCAGCAGACGATCGCGTCGACCCCGGCCACCTGCGCAACCATCCGGCGCAGGTGGCGCCGGTCCCGCAGGTCACCGGCGTAGGACCGCACACGCGAGCGGAGGTCGGTGGCACGCCCGATGTAGATCACGCGCCCGGCGCCGTCGCGGAACCGGTACACCCCCGGCTCGGTGGGCAGCACGGCGGCAGCCGTCCGCACGACCGCCGCTCCCGCCACCGCTGCAGGATACGGCGGCCCGCGGGGCTAGGGACGGTAGGCCCCCACCAGCCGGTCGAACAGCGCGTTCGCGCGCTCGTCGACCTGGCGACGGTCCGGGTCGGCGTCGTGCCAGGCCACGATCTCGCGGGCGCCCCGGGCGAAGGTGGTCAGCGCACGCCAGCCCGGGACGACCGAGCGGACCAGGCTGTTGTCGAACACCATCGAGTGCGCCTTGTCGCCGAGCAGTCCCGCGCCGACCTCCGGGTCGTGGGCGGCGATCACCTCCGACGGGACGTGCACCAGCACCGGCTCCACGCCCGCCGCGGCGGCGAGGTCGGCGTAGATCCGGTTCCACGGGAGCGCCTCGTCGGAGGTGATGTGGAACGCCTGCCCCAGCGTCCGCGGCTCACCGAAGAGGCCGACGAAGGCGGCGGCGAAGTCACGGGAATGGGTGAGCGTCCACAACGACGTACCGTCGCCGGGCACGACCACCGGCAGCCCCCGGCGCATCCGGTCCACGACCGTCCACCCGCCCTCGACCGGCACCGAGGTGGCGTCATAGGTGTGCGACGGGCGCACGATCGTCATCGGGAAGCCGGTCTCCCGGTAGGTGGCGACCAGCAGGTCCTCGCACGCGATCTTGTCCCTGGAGTACTGCCAGAACGGATTGCGCAACGGCGTCGACTCGGTCACCGGCAGGCGGGCGGGCGGGGTCTGGTAGGCCGAGGCCGAGCTGATGAAGATGTACTGGCCGGTGCGTCCGCCGAACAACTCGATGTCGCTGCGGACGTGGTCGGGCACGAAGCAGAGGAAGTCGACGACCACGTCGAACCGCTGATCGCCGAGGGCGGCGCGCACCGCGGAGGCGTCCCGGACGTCGGCGGCGAGGAGCCGGACGTCCGCGGGCAGCCCCGGCCGGCCCTTGCCGGCACTGCGGCCCCGGTTCAACACCGTCACGCGGTGGCCGAGGGCACTGGCGCGGCGGACCACCTCCGTACTGATCGTCCCGGTGCCGCCGATGACGAGCACGCCCAGGCTCGAGGCGGTGCTGTCGGCAAGGTTCATTCGGCCTCCGTTCGGGTCGGTACGGGCGCGGGGGGCGCTGTACTGGCCCGCACGACCAGCGTGGCGGGCAGCAGCAGGTGCTCCTCCTTGGTGCGCCCCGCGAGGAGCTCCAGCAGCAGCCGGACCGCCTCGGCGCCCATCTGGTGGAGCGGCTGGGCGACCGTCGTCAGCGCCGGCACGGCGTTCGCCGCCTCCGGCACGTTGTCGAAACCCACCACGGACAGGTCCTCCGGGACGCGGAGCCCCAGCTCCGCGGCGATCTCGAGGACCCGGATCGCGGACAGGTCGTTGGCGGAGAACACCGCGGTCGGCCGGTGGGGCAGGGTGAGCAGCTGCCGGGCGGCGTCGGTGGTCTCGGCGGCCCGGTAGCCGCCGACCCGGACGAGTTCGGGATCGAACGGGATGCCCGCCGCCTCGAGCGCCTGGCGATAGCCCTGTTCGCGGAGTTGGGCAGAGACCAGGTCGGTGCGCCCGCGGACATGGGCGATCCGGCGATGACCGAGCTCGATGAGGTGTTGGGTCGCCGCCCTCGCGCCCCCGACGTTGTCGGCCTCGACGGTGCTGGGACCGGGCCTGCCGGTGTGGGGGTCGACCGCCACCACCGGGATGGTCCCGTCGGTGACCGTGGCGGTCGGGGCGACGATGACGGCGCCGTCGATGAGGGTCCCCGCCAGCCGCGACAGCGAGCGGCGTTCCCAGCCGACCTGGTTGTGCTCGAGATTGCCCGAATAGGCCAGCAACTCGTACCCCGTGCCCTCTGCGGCGCTCGAGATGCCCTTGAGGAGCTCGGTGGAGAACGGCTCGAACTCGGGCACGAGGATGCCGATGACATTGGTGCTGTGCCGACGAAGGCTGCTGGCGACGAGCGAGGACTCGTACCCGAGGTCGGCGACGACGTCCATGACCCTGTCGTAGGTCTCGGGAGCCACGCCGTACCGGTCGTTGATCACCTTGGACACCGTCGAGACCGACACCCCGGCGAGCCGGGCGACGTCGATGATCGTCGCCCTTGCCGTCCCGGTCCGCTGCGATCCGCGGCGGGGCCGACTGGCGTTGACTGTCACGGCGCAACGCTAGCCCATCGGCGCCAGAGCGCCACACAGCTGTAACGATAACGTTATCGAAAACGTTTGACACCTCTGGGGGGCGATGCGAGGATCGCGATTGGCAGGAACCCCTGCCAACGGTCAAAGAGGACTGAGAGGTCTTTCGTATGCAGTGGACAGTCAAGGGCCCAGCATTCATCGCTCTGGGCGCGAGCGCGGCGCTCCTACTCGCCGCCTGCACGGGCAGTGGCACCCCGTCAGCCGGCACGTCAGGGTCGGCCCCCGCCTCGTCGAGCGCCCCGGTCACGATGACCTTCTGGCACAACTCGACCACGGGTGATGGCAAGAAGTACTGGGAGGACACGGTCGCGGCGTTCACCAAGGAACACCCGAACGTCACCATCAACATCCAGGCCATCCAGAACGAGGACATGGACGGAAAGCTGCAGACCGCCCTCAACTCCGGTGACGACCCGACCATCTTCATGGCCCGCGGTGGCGGCAAGCTCGCCGACGTCGTGGCGGCCGACCAGGTGATGGACATCACCGACAAGATCAGCCCCGACGTCAAGACCGCCCTGGGCGACGGCATCTTCAGCGCGTTCACCGTTGACGGCAAGATCTACGGCATGCCCACCTCGGTGCTGCCCGGCGGCATCTACTACAGCAAGGACCTCTTCAAGAAGGCCGGCATCGACGCCACGCCGACCACGTTCGACGAACTGAACGCGGCCGTGAGCAAGCTGAAGGCCGCGGGGATCGCCCCGATCGCGCTGGGTGGCAAGGACGCCTGGCCGGCAGCCCACTGGTACTACTTCATGGCCCTGCGCGACTGCTCCAAGGACGTGATGGACAAGGCGGCGGCGGAGAAGGACTTCTCCGACCCGTGCTGGCTGAAGGCCGGCGAGGATCTCAAGGCCTTCGCAGGCACCGATCCGTTCAACAAGGGCTACCTCACCACCTCTGCCCAGCAGGGTGCGGGCAGCTCGGCCGGCATGATCGCCAACCACAAGGCCGCCATGGAGCTGATGGGCGCGTGGGATCCCGGAGTCATCGCCGACCTCACCCCCGACAAGAAGGCCCTGCCCGACCTGGGCTGGTTCCCGTTCCCCGCAGTGAACGGTGGCGCGGGTGACCCGACCGCGATGATGGGTGGCTCCGACGGATTCGCCTGCCGCAAGAGCGCGCCGGCCGAGTGCCTCGACTTCCTGAACTTCATCGCCAACAAGGCCAACCAGGAGGGCTACGCGACCGCGTTCAAGACCCTGCCGGCCAACAAGGACGCCAAGGGCGTCGTGACCGACCCGGCCCTCCAGGACGTCCTCGCGTCCTACGACAAGGCCGCCTACGTCATGCTCTGGCTGGACACCATGTACGGCCAGAACGTCGGCAACGCCCTCAACGGCGGCGTGGTCAACATGCTGGCGGGCAAGGGCCAGCCGGCCGACATCGTCGCGGCAGTGAAGAGCGCAGCCGCGAAGGGCTGAGCACCTCCCTCATGAGCGACTCACTGACCGCAGTGCCGCAGCGCTCGTCGGGTTCCGGTTCGGTGCGGCGCGACGCCCCTTCGGCGTCGCGCCGGGCCGGCCGGGCCAGGGCCGACTGGCGCAAGCGCCTGGAGATCGCGGTCCTGGCCGGACCGGCGATCGTGATGTTCCTGGCCTTCGTCATCTTCCCCGTGTTCATGGCGGCGTACTACGGCTTCTTCCGGTGGAAGGGCTTCGGCGCTCCCACGAACTTCATCGGGCTGCAGAACTACGTCACGATCTTCAACGACCAGAACTTCCGCGACGCCCTCGTCCACAACGGCTTCATCCTGGTGATGTCACTGGTGATGCAGGGGCCGGCCGCGGTCGCCTTCGCCCTCCTGCTCAACCAGAACATTCGGGGCAGGTCACTGATCCGGGTCCTGATCTTCGTCCCGTACGTGATCTCCGAGGTCATCGTCGGCACCGGCTGGGGCTTGATGCTGCAGTTCACCGGAGCGGTGAACGACATGCTCACGAACATGGGCCTCGGCGCCTTCGCCCACGACTGGATCGCTGACCCGAACATCGCCATCTGGACCTTGATGGTGATCATTTCCTGGAAGTACATCGGCTTCGCGATCATCCTGATGCTGGCCGGCATCCAGGGCGTGCCCGAGGAGTTGTACGAGGCCGCCGCGATCGACGGCGCCTCCTACTGGCAGATCCAGCGCTGGATCACCCTGCCACTGCTCGGCCCGACCATCCGGGTCTGGGCGTTCCTCTCGATCATCGGTTCGCTACAGCTGTTCGACCTCGTCTACATCATCTGGGGCCAGTACGTGGCGTCCACCGCCGGCACTTCCACAATGGCGACGTACATGGTGCGTGAGGGCAGGCTCGCCGGGAACTACGGCTTCGGCAACGCCGTCGCCGTGGTCATCTTCATCATCTCGCTCGCCATCGCCTTGACCTACCAGCGGTTCGTGCTCCGTCGGGACACCGAAGGGGCACTGACGCAGGGCCCGGAAGGGAAGCGGAAGTAATGTCGCAGGCAACTCTCACCGCACGCGCCTCCTCGCGCCGCCGCACCGCTACCGGCGGCACCCGCGGCGCGAGCTGGGGCAGCCCCACCACCTATCTCGTTGCCACGGTGCTGATCGCGGTCTGCATCGCACCCGTGCTGTACATCATCATCGGCGGCTTCAGGAGCAACTCCCAGATCACCGTCGACCCGTCCGGGTGGCCCGATCCCTGGGTGCTCTCCAACTACACGTCGGTGCTCACGAGCAGCTTGTTCTGGCAGCAGTTCGGCAACTCGATGATCTCCGGGGTCGCCACCACGGCTGCCACGGTCGCGCTCGCCCTGATGGCCAGCTTCGTGATCGCCCGGTACAGCTTCGCGGGCCGCAATGCGATGTACTCGCTGTTCGCCTCGGGGCTGATGTTCCCGATCACCGTGGCGATCACACCGCTGTACCTGCTGATCAAGAACCTCGGGCTGACCAACAACCTGCTCGGGGTCATCCTGCCGCAGATCGCCTTCGCGCTGCCGATCGCGGTGATCATCCTGGTGCCGTTCCTGGCCGCGATCCCGAAGGAACTCGAGGAGGCCGCCGCCATCGACGGCGCGAGCCGGCTCGGCTTCTTCTTCCGGATGGTGCTGCCGCTCTCGCTGCCGGGCGTGATCACCACCGGCATCCTCACGTTCGTCAACGCGTGGAACCAGTACCTGCTCCCGCTGTTCATCCTCAACGAGTCGAAGATGTACACGCTGCCCCTCGGCGTCCAGGCATTCTCCTCCGAGCACTCGGTCGACACCGCAGCCGTCCTCGCCTTCACGTCCCTCTCGATGATCCCCGCCCTGGTGTTCTTCAGCATCTTCGAGCGTCGCATCGTCGGCGGGCTCACCGGCGCCGTCAAGGGCTGACGCGCGGAGCCCGCACCAACCCCCATCACTCACCCATGAAGGAGCTGGGCCCTGTGTCCACGTCGTCCGCCGATATCCCCGCGTTTCCCGAGGCCTCCGACCGGGTCCGCGAGCTGCTCTCCCGCATGACCCTGGAGGAGAAGCTCGCGCAGCTGGTGGGCTACTGGCTCGACCAGGGCGGCAATGTCGTCGCCCCGATGCAGGGCGAGATGACGTCCGGACAGGGCCTATCCGGTGAGCTCGCCGAGGCCACCAGGGACGGCATCGGGCACTACACCCGGGTCTACGGCACCCGTCCCGTGGACGGCGCGGAGCGCGCAGCGTGGCTCTGGCAGGAGCAGCGCCGCCTCCAGCGGGAGACCCGGCTGGGAATCCCTGCGCTCGTCCACGAGGAGTGCCTCACCGGGCTGGCCGCATGGAAGGCTACGACGTACCCGACGCCACTGGCGTGGGGCGCATCGTTCGACCCGGCCCTGGTGGAGCAGGTCGGCGCGGCGATCGGGCGCTCGATGCACACCCTCGGCATCCACCAGGGACTTGCCCCCGTGCTCGACGTGATCCGCGACCCCCGTTGGGGACGGGTCGACGAATGCATCGGCGAGGACCCCTACCTGGTGGGCACGGTGGGAACCGCCTTCGTCAAGGGACTGCAGTCCGAGGGCGTCCACGCGACCCTCAAGCACTTCCTGGGCTACTCCGGCTCGGCGGCCGGCCGCAACCACGCGCCGACCCACGTGGGTCCCCGGGAGGTCAACGACATCTTCCTGCCGCCCTTCGAGATGGCGATCCTCGACGGTGAGGCCCGGTCGGTGATGAACTCCTACGTCGACATCGACGGCATCCCGATGGCGGCCAACGGCGACTACCTGACCGGGGTCCTGCGCGAGCAGCTGGGGTTCACCGGGGTGGTCGTGGCCGACTACTTCGCCGTCGCCTTCCTCCAGGTGATGCAGGCGGTCGCCGCCGACCGCGGCGACGCCGCGCAGCAGGCGCTGGTCGCCGGCATCGACATCGAGCTCCCGGCCGGTGACGCCTACCTCGAGCCGCTCGCGGCCCGGGTCCGCGCCGGCGACGTCGACGAGCGGTACGTCGACCGGGCGGTGCTTCGGGCCCTGGCCCAGAAGGAGTCCCTGGGCCTGCTGGACCAGGCGGCGTACAGCGACGAACCTCCGGCCCGCGTGGACCTCGACTCACCGCACGACCAGGCCCTCGCCCGTACGCTCGCCCAACGGTCGGTGGTACTCCTCGCCAACGACGGGCTGCTGCCGTTCACGCTGGCGCCCGACGCCCCCACCCGCATCGCCGTGATCGGCCCCAACGCCGACCGTGCCGAGGCGCTGCAGGGGTGCTACTCCTTCGCCAACCACGTCCTCGAGGGCTTCCCGGACCATCCGGTCGGCATCGCGATCCCGACCGTCCGCGAGGCGCTGGCCGCTGCGGTCGCCGCCTCCGGCGCTCCGACGGAGCTCGTGCACGTCCCCGGGTGTGCGGTCGAGGGCGATGACCGCTCTGGGTTCGCCGCCGCCGTCGAGGCGGCGCAGGCCTCCGACCTCGCGGTGGTGGTCGTCGGCGACCAGGCGGGCCTGTTCGGCCGCGGCACCGTCGGGGAGGGCAATGACACCGACACGCTGTGCCTGCCAGGGGTGCAGCGCGAGCTCGTCGAGGCCGTGGTGGCGACGGGGACGCCGGTCGTCCTGGTGCTCCTGACCGGGCGCCCCTACGCCATCGGCTGGGCCCTGGACGGGACGCAGCCGCGGCCGGCCGCCGTGCTGCAGGCGTTCTTCCCCGGGGAGGGCGGCGGGCTGGCCATCGTCGACGTCCTGACCGGGGCGGTCAACCCGTCCGGCCGCCTCCCGGTGACGCTGCCGCGCTCCGCGGGGGCGCAGCCCTACTCCTACCTCCAGCCGATCCTCGGCGGACCCTCGGAGGTCACCTCGACCGACCCGACGCCGCTGCGCCCGTTCGGGTTCGGCCTTTCCTACACCAGCTTCAGCCACACCGACCTGGTCGTGGACGCCACCGTCCCGGCCTCCGGGAGCTTCGGCGTGGCGGTCACCGTGACCAACACCGGAACCGTGGCCGGCGCGGACGTGGTGCAGGTGTACGGGAGGGACGTCGTCGCTTCGGTCGTCCGTCCCGTCGCCCAGTTGCTCGGCTATGCCAGGGTCGAACTCGCTCCCGGCGAGGCGCGGCGGGTGTCCTTCGACGTCCCGACGACCCGTCTCGCCTTCTCCGACCGTCGGCGCGTCCGCGTGGTCGAGCCCGGTGCCGTCGAGATCTGGGTGGCCTCCCACGCCGGTGCGTCCTCCGACGACCTGCCGAGCGTCAGCTCGACCAACGGCGCGATCTCCAACCCGGGGCTCAGCGTGGCGCCGCCGGTGCCCGGCACGGCCACCGAACGCGCCTGCCTGCAAGTGACGGGAGACGTGCACGAGGTGACCGTGGCCGATCGGCGCCTGGTCACCGTCGAGCTGGTCGAGGCATGAATCACCGGCCGAACACCCGGGGAATGGACACCCCATGAGCCGGGTCGACAACCCGATCCTGCCCGGCTGCTACCCCGACCCGTCCATCTGCCGCGTGGGCGCCGACTACTACCTGGTCAACTCGACCTTCGAGTACCTGCCCGGCCTGCCGGTGTGGCACAGCACCGACCTGGCGTCCTGGGAACTCGTCGGTCACGTGGTGACCAGGGCAGGCCAACTCGACTATGACGGCATCGCCTCCTCCGGCGGCCTGTACGCCCCCACGATCCGTCATCACGACGGCCGTTTCTGGGTGGTCTGCACCCTGGTGGACCCCGACGACGACAGCCGCGGCGGTCACTTCCTGATGACGGCCGAGGACGCGGCCGGGCCGTGGTCCGACCCGGTGTGGCTGGACGCGGACGGCATCGACCCTTCGGTGTTCTTCGACGACGACGGCAGGGTGTGGATCCACGGCACCCGGCTGGCCCGCGAACCCCGGTGGCACCACCAGACCGAGGTCTGGCTGCGCGAGTTCGACCCGGTGGCCGGGGTGCTGGTCGGACCGGAGCACATCCTGTGGAACGGCGCGATGCTGGGTGTCGTGTGGGCCGAAGGGCCCCACCTGTACAAGGTGGACGGCACCTACTACCTGCTCGCTGCGGAGGGCGGCACCGAGTTCCACCACGCCGTCTGCGTGGCACGCTCGGCTTCGGTGACCGGGCCGTACGAGGGTAACCGGTCCAACCCGATCCTCACCCACCGCCACCTCGGTCGCGGCGTCGACGTGGTCGGCCCCGGTCACGCCGACCTCGTGCAGGCGGCCGACGGGAGCTGGTGGGCTGTCCTGCTGGCCATGCGCACCTACGGTGGCTACCACTACAACCTGGGCCGCGAGACCTTCCTCGTCCCGGTGGTGTGGGAGGACGGCTGGCCCGTCCTCGCCCCGGGTGAGGGGCGCGTCCCCGCTCGCGTGGACGTCCCGTTCGCGCGATCCGCGAGCCCTGCGGCCGGGGACTCCGTCATCCGGCCCGGCGACCTGCGCTGGACGTCACTGCGGCGACCCGCGGCGGAGTTCGCCGCTGCCCGAGGTGACGGTTGGCGCCTGCAGATGCGTCCCGTGACGCTGGCCGAGCCCGGCGCGCCGGCCTTCCTCGGCCTGCGACAGGCGCACCGCGACGTCGACGTCCGGGCCACGCTGCGGGCTTCCCTGGCCGCGGGTGAGGAGATCGGCCTGACCGTGCGGCAGTCGGAGGCCGACCACGTACGGCTGGCCGTCGTCGCCGGACCGGAGCAGGACCTGGTGGTGCGCGCGCTCCACCGCCGCGGTGGGCAGGAGCAGGCACTCGCCGAGCTGGCACCCGGCCCCGCCGCGGGTGAGCCCGTCCAGCTGGGACTGAGGATCCGCGGCCAGGACTACGGCCTGCTGCTGGTGCGTGGCGACACCGAGACGCTGATCGCCACCGTGGACGGGCGTGCGCTGGACAGCGTCGCCACGGGGGGCTTCCTCGGACTGTGGCTCGGCGTCTACGCCACCAGCAACGGCCTCCCGACCTCGACCGTGGTGGACCTGGAGGCGTTCGAGTATCGTTCCGCGGTCACCCCCAGCTAGACCAGCCGAAGGAGCCAGCAGTGCCGCTCACCGACCTCACCCTCCCCGAGCTCGTCGAGTACCGTCCCGTCATCGACGAGCCACACGACTTCGACCGCTTCTGGCAGGTGACGATCGCGGAGGCGAGGATGCTGACGCAGGATCCGGTCCTGACCCCGCAGGAGGGCCCGATCAGGGAGTTCGTCGTCGAGGACCTCGCGTTCGCCGGCTTCGACGGCGACCCGATCCGGGCGTGGGTGATCCGCCCCCGCTCGGCGGAGCGCCTCCCCGCGGTGGTCGAGTTCGTCGGCTACAACGGCGGCCGCGGCCTGCCGGCCGAGCACCTCACCTGGGCTGCGAGCGGCTTCGTCCACGTCGTGATGGACACGCGCGGCCAGGGCAGCGGCTGGGGAGGCGGCGGCAGCACTCCCGATCCGCACGGGTCCGGCGCGGCGTTCGAGGGCTTCATGACCCGCGGCATAGAGAGCCCGTCCACCTACTTCTACCGTCGGGTGTTCACCGACGCCGTCCGCCTGGTCGACACGGTGCAGGGCCTGGACTTCGTCGACCCCGACCGGGTGGCGGTCACCGGGGGCAGCCAGGGCGGCGGCATCACGCTCGCGGTGGCGGGGCTGCTCGGCGACGGGATCGTGGCCGCGATGCCGGACGTGCCGTTCCTTTGCCACTTCCGGCGGTCGGTGGCGCTCACGCCGGGCCGCCCGTTCACCGAGGTCACGAAGTACCTGTCGGTGCACCGTGGCCGGGTGGCGGAGGTGTTCGGCACGCTCGCCTACTTCGACGGGGCGGTGTTCGCCCGCCGCGCCACGGCTCCGGCCCTGTTCTCGGTCGGCATGATGGACGACATCGTCCTGCCCTCATCGGTGTTCGCGGCCTTCAACCGCTACGGCTGCGAGGACCGGGACATCGCCGTCTACGAGTACAACGGCCACGAGGGCGGGCAGCTGTTCCACTGGCAACGCCAGGTCGACTGGCTCCGGGACCGCCTGCACCGCTGAGCGGGCCGGCGGAGCTCACGCCGGCCCGGTGCCCGGTGGTCGGCTCAGCGGTAGCCGGCCGCGACCTTCGCGTACTGGGCCAGGATCTCGGCGTGCGTCTCGGGCGGAGGCGAGGCGACCAGGTCGAGCGGCCAGCCCGGCCGTTCGCCGGTCAGCACCCAGGCTGCCTGGCGCGCAGCGCCGTCCGCGACGTACTCCCCCGGGCTCGGCACCTCGACAGGGACGTCGAAGACCTGCGCCGCCACGGCCTGCACGGCCGGGTTGGCCGCCGCGCCGCCGATGAGCAGGATCCTTCCGGTCTCCACGCCGAGTTCGCGGATCGCGTCCACGCCGGCGGCGAGGCCGCACAGCATCCCCTCGATCGCAGCCCTCGCCAGGTTGGGGCGGGTGGTGGACGCGAGGGTCAGGCCGGCGAGCGTCGCCGTGGCGTCGGGCAGGTTGGGCGTCCGCTCCCCCTCGAAGTAGGGCACGAGGACCGCTCCCCCCGCGCCGGGCGCGGCCTCGAGGGCGAGGCGCCCGAGCTCGGCGTGGTCGACACCGAGGAGCCCGGCCACCGCGTCGAGGACGCGGGCGGCGTTCAGCGTGCACACCAGTGGCAGGAAGCCGCCGGTGGCGTCGGCGAACCCTGCCACGGTGCCGGTGGGGTCGGTGACCGCGCCGGTGGTGGCCGCGAAGACGGTGCCGGACGTGCCCAGCGAGACGACCACATCGCCCGCACGCGCGTCGAGTCCGAGCGCTGCGGCAGCGTTGTCCCCGGCTCCCGGGCCGACGACGAAGCCGGGTCCCGGCACGGACTCGGCAGCGCCGAGCACCCGCGGCAGGATGGCGTCGTGCCCGAGGGCGGCGGTCAGAAGACCGCGATCGTAGGCGCCGGTCGACGGGGTCCAGTAGGCGGTGCCGGACGCGTCCGACCGGTCGGTGACGAGTTCCTCGAGCACGGGGCCGAGTTCCGACTCCCCGGCCGGCCCGTAACCGCGCAGGCGCCAGGTCAGCCAGTCGTGGGGCAGGCACACCGCCGCCACGCGCTCGGCGTTCTCCGGCTCGTGGTCGCGCAGCCAGCGCAGCTTGGTCACCGTGAGCGAGGCCACCGGGAGCGAACCGGCACGCTCAACGATCTCGCGCGTCCCGATCTCCTCGATGAGGTCGCTCGCGGCGCCGGCCGACCGGGTGTCGTTCCAGAGCAGGGCGGAACGGATCACCCGGCCGGCCGCGTCCAGGACGACCATGCCGTGCTGCTGGCCGGCGATGCTGACGGCAGACACGCCGTCCAGCCCTCCCGCCTCGGCGATGGCCGCCTGAAGCGCCGTCCACCAGTGCTCCGGATCGACCTCGGTCCCCGCAGGGTGGGACGAGCGTCCGGTCGCCAGGAGCGCACCGGTTTGGGCGTCACGAACGACGACCTTGCAACTCTGGGTCGAGGAATCGACCCCGATCACCTTCCCCATTTGCTCTTCCTTTCATGCCGGCTCGTCAGGATCCGGCGAACCGGGACGCGACACCGCGTCCTGACCAGCCGAGGGACGGGCCGACTCAGCGCGCGCCGAGAAGGTGTTCCGCCGCGAGTTGCTGCAGCTTGACGAACCCGAAGCCCTTGCCGTCGAGGTAGGCGCCGGCATCGAACTCCTCGAACGCCGAGGCGTCGGCGAGAAGGTCGTCGTAGCTCTCACCCTCGGCCAGCGTGGGCTCGGCGAGTTCGTGGACCTTGGCCTCGGCGAGCACCGCCTGGACCTCCGGATCGGCACGGAACGCTGCGGCGCGCTCCTTGAGCAGCAGGTACATGCGCATGTTGGCCTGCACCGAGTCCCACACGCCGCTCTCGTCCTCGGTGCGCGAGGGCTTGAAGTCGAAGTGCCGCATGCCGGTGTACGCGGGGCCACCATTGGGGCCACCGTTCTCCAGGAGGTCGACCAGGGCGAAGGCGTTGTGCAGGTCACCGTGGCCGAAGACGAGGTCCTGGTCGTACTTGATGCCGCGCTGGCCGTTGAGGTCGATGTGGAACAGCTTGCCGTGGTACAGCGCCTGGGCGATGCCCGCGGCGAAGTTCAGCCCGGCCATCTGCTCGTGGCCCACCTCCGGGTTGAGGCCGACCATCTCGGGGTGCTCGAGGGAGTTGATGAACGCCAGGGCGTGGCCGACCGTGGGCAGCAGGATGTCGCCCCGCGGCTCGTTCGGCTTGGGCTCGATGGCGAACTTCAGGTCGTAGCCCTTGTCCAGCACGTACTGGGCGAGCAGGTTCACGGCCTCGCGGTAGCGCTCGAGCGCCGAACGGACGTCCTTCGCCGCGTCGTACTCCGCGCCCTCACGGCCACCCCACATCACGAAGGTCTTCGCGCCGAGCTCGATCGCCAGTTCGATGTTGCGCAGGACCTTGCGCAGCGCGAACCGCCGCACGGCCCGGTCGTTGGAGGTGAACCCGCCGTCCTTGAACACCGGAGCGGAGAAGAGGTTGGTCGTGACCATCGGCACCTTCAGGCCGGTCTGCTCGCAGGCACCCTTCAGCCGGTCGATCTGGTGGCGGCGCTCGGCATCGGTGGAGCCGAACGCGAACAGGTCGTCGTCGTGCAGCGTGAGGCCGTACGCGCCGTAGCCGGCGAGCTTCTCCACGACGTGCACCACGTCGAGGGGCTTGCGGGTCGGACCGCCGAACGGGTCGGTGCCGTTGTAGCCGACGGTCCACAGGCCGAAGGTGAACTGGTCAGAGGGAGCCGGAGTGGGAGCCACGAGACGTCCAATCTCTCTTCGATGAGCGAAATGTTGTGACATCCAACTTATACCCGACCGTCCTCTCTGTCTACGCCAGGGCGCCACCCTGACCCCGGCGTATCAGTCCCCGCGTGGCATCGCCTCGATCCGGCAGCGATGCGTCAGCAGGTCTCGAAATTCGGAGCAACGTTTACCAGATCGTTATTCAGACACCTTGCCGACCCCCACGGTCCGCATTATGTTGCGCTTACAGACAAACGGCCGCGAAGTTGCGGTCCTGTCCCGGGCCGCACAGGGAGGTTCGGCACCGGGTAGCGGCGACAGTAGTCAGAGAGGAACAACATGTCGCAGAAGACCCGCCTCGTCGCCCTCTTGGCGGCGAGCGCGTTGGCGCTTCCGATGAGCGCCTGCAGCAGCGCAGCCCCCGGTGGCGCGGCCAACTGCAACGTCGGGATCACGATGCCCACCCGCAGCCTCGAGCGCTGGATCAATGACGGTGAGCAGCTCCAGAAGAAGCTGAAGGACGCCGGCTGCACCGTCGACCTGCAGTACGCCGACGACAAGGTCGACCAGCAGATCAGCCAGATCCAGAACCAGATCGCCGGCGGCGCCAAGATCCTCGTCATCGCCTCGATCGACGGCACCGCCCTCGGGCCGGTCCTCGAGGAGGCCGCCAAGCAGAAGGCGAAGGTCATCGCCTACGACCGGCTGATCAACGGCAGCCCGAACGTCGACTACTACGCCACCTTCGACAACTACAAGGTCGGCCAGCTCCAGGGCAACTTCCTCAAGGACCAGCTGAAGCTCGACTCGGCCACCTCGCCGATCAACTTCGAGCCGTTCGCCGGCAGCCCCGACGACAACAACGCCAAGTTCTTCTTCTCCGGCGCATGGGACGTCCTGCTCCCCTACGTCCAGAAGGGCACGCTGGTCGTTCCCAGCGGCAAGTCGCCCAAGTCGGACGACGAGTGGACCTCGATCGGCATCCAGGGCTGGAAGTCGGACAAGGCACAGGCCGAGATGGACAACCGCCTCTCCTCCAACTACAGCGGCGGCAAGAAGGTCCAGGCCGTCCTGTCCCCGAACGACTCCCTCGCCATCGGCATCGAGGCGTCCCTGAAGTCCGCCGGCTACAAGGTCGGCTCCGACTGGCCGATGATCACCGGCCAGGACGGCGACAAGGCCAACGTCAAGGCGATCCTCGCCGGCGAGCAGTCCATGACCGTCTGGAAGGACACCCGCAAGCTGGGTGACCGCGTCTTCCAGATGATCCAGCAGATCAACTCCGGCGCGACGGTGGAGGTCAACGACACCAAGACCTACAACAACAAGGTCAAGGTCGTGCCCTCGTTCCTGATCGAGCCCGAGGTCGTCACCAAGGACCTCGTGCAGAGCAAGCTGATCGACTCGGGCTTCCTCAAGCCTGCCGACATCGGCCAGTGACACCCGCGGACGGGGTGGCGGGCGACCGTCACCCCGTCCTTGCGTCCCAACGAGCACGAGGCGAACATGGCTGACCACGACCCGATCCTGCGGATGCAGAACATCACCAAGGACTTCAGCGGCGTCCGGGCCCTCGATGACGTGTCCCTCGAGGTCGCGCGCGGCGAGGTCCACGCCATCTGTGGCGAGAACGGCGCCGGCAAGTCGACCCTGATGAAGGTGCTGAGCGGTGTGTACCCGCACGGCACCTACTCGGGGACGATCGAACTGAACGGCGCGGAGGCGACCTTCTCCGACATCAACGCCAGCGAGGCCGCGGGCATCGTCATCATCCACCAGGAGCTGGCGCTGAACCCGCTGCAGTCGATCGCGGAGAACATCTTCCTCGGCAACGAGCGCTCCACCCGCGGCATCATCGACTGGGACCGCACCGCCATCGAGGCGGCCGCGCTGCTGCGCAAGGTCGGCCTCAACGAGAACCCGGCCACCCGCATCTACGAGATCGGCGTGGGCAAGCAGCAGCTGGTCGAGATCGCGAAGGCGATGGCCAAGGACGTGTCGCTGCTGATCCTGGACGAGCCCACCGCCGCGCTGAACGACGACGACTCCGACCACCTGCTCGACCTGATCGCCAGCATGCGCGACCACGGCATCACCTGCATCCTGATCTCCCACAAGCTGCGCGAGGTCCGCCGCATCGCCGACCGCGTCACGGTGATCCGCGACGGCAGGACGATCGAGACCATCGACATGCGCGCTCCCGACGCCACCGAGGCGCGGATCATCAAGGCGATGGTCGGCCGCGAACTCAACAACCTGTTCCCTCCCCACACGCCCACCATCGGGCGGGAGCTGTTCCGCGTGGAGGACTGGTGCGTCCACCACCCCGTCGACACGTCCCGCGTCGTGGTCGACCATGCCAGCTTCGCCGTCCGGGCCGGCGAGATCGTCGGCTTCGCCGGCCTGATGGGCGCCGGGCGCACCGAGCTCGCCATGAGCCTGTTCGGGCGACTGTGGGGTACCGGCATCTCCGGCCGGGTGTACAAGGACGGCGTCGAGATCCGCACGTCCACCGTCGACGAGGCCGTCGCGAACGGCATCGCCTACGTCACCGAGGACCGCAAGCGCTACGGGCTGAACCTCATCGGCAGCGTCGCCGCCAACGTGTCGGCCGTCGCGCTGGCCCGGTTCGCCCGATGGGGGCTGATCGACCGCAACCGCGAGTACCTGTCGGCGGAGGAGTACCGGCGCAACCTGAACATCAAGACCCCCACGGTCTCGGAGCTGGTCGGACGCCTGTCGGGCGGCAACCAGCAGAAGGTCGTGCTGAGCAAGTGGCTGCTGTCCGGCCCGGACGTCCTGATCCTGGACGAACCCACCCGCGGCATCGACGTGGGCGCGAAGTACGAGATCTACGGCCTGATCAACTCCCTCGCCGACGCGGGCAAGGCGGTCATCGTGATCTCCTCCGAACTGCCCGAGCTGATCGGCATGTGCGACCGCATCTACACCATCTCCGAAGGGGCCATCACCGGTGAACTGCCCCGAGCGGAAGCCACCCAGGAAGACCTCATGTACCTCATGACCATGGGAAAGGACTCGTCCCGATGAGCACCCAGACCTCAGCCCCGCCGGCGACCGAGCCCACCCGGGCGCCGGGCCGCCGGTTGGCCATCGACTTCCGCCAGTACGGCATCCTGGCCGCGCTGGTGATCATCATCCTGCTGTTCGAGGTGCTGACCGGCGGGCGCCTGCTGATGCCCGGCAACGTGAACAACCTGATCCAGCAGAACTCCTACGTCCTGATCCTCGCGATCGGCATGGTCATGGTGATCATCGCCGGCCACATCGACCTGTCCGTCGGATCGGTCGTCGCGATGGTCGGCGCGGTCGCGGCCCTGGGGATGAACGAGTGGCACCTGCCCTGGTACGTGGCCGTGCTGCTCGCCCTGCTCGTCGGCGCCCTGGTCGGCGCCTGGCAGGGCTTCTGGGTCGCGTTCATCGGCATTCCCGCGTTCATCGCCACGCTGGCCGGCCAGCTGCTGTTCCGCGGCCTCACCCTGATCTTCCTCCACGGCGGCACGATCGGAGGGCTCCCGGGGGAGTTCGTCGCGATCGGCGCCGGCTGGCTGCCCAGCTGGCTGGGCACGATCGGGCGCGCCGACGTGCTCACCCTCGTGCTGGGCGCCGTGGTGTCCGTCGCGATCGCGCTGTCCCTGGTCTCGGCGCGCAACGGGCGCCGCAAGCTCGAACTCCCCGTCGAGGGGTCGGCGTCGTTCTGGGGCAAGATCGTGGTGGCGATCCTCGCGATCATGGGCGTGTGCTGGCAGCTCGCCAACTATTCGGGCACACCGATCATCCTGATCATCCTCGGCATCCTCATCCTCGGGTACACGTTCCTGCTGAACCGCTCGGTCTTCGGCCGCCACGTCTACGCCATGGGCGGCAACCTGTTCGCCGCCGTGATGAGCGGAGTGAAGACCCGCCGGGTGAACTTCCTGCTGTTCGTCAACATGGGTGTCCTCGCGGCACTGGCCGGCGTGGTGAGCACGGCCCGCGCCGGGAGTGCGGTCGCCTCCGCGGGCAAGGACTACGAGCTGGACGCGATCGCCGCTGTCTTCATCGGTGGGGCGGCCGTCCAGGGCGGTGTGGGCACCGTCACCGGGGCGATGATCGGTGGCCTGGTGATGGGTGTGCTCAACATGGGCCTGTCGATCCTGTCGGTGGACGCGGCTTGGCAGATGGCCATCAAGGGCCTGGTGCTGCTGCTCGCCGTCGCGTTCGACCTGGTCAACAAGCGACGCGGAGGACGCTGACCGCCCCCTGGCTCCGGGCGCGATAGCCTCGGCTCGGACTTCCCATACAACGAGCGAGGTGAACGGCCGTGGCCATCGGCACCGGGACGACCGAGGACGTCCGCAGGTCCAACCTGGCGGCGACCCTCGGCATCCTCTACCGGTCGGGACCGGTCTCGCGCGCGGCGCTGAGCAAGCGCACCGGCCGCAACCGCTCGACGATCGCCAGCCTGGTCACCGACCTGGTCGACCTGGGGCTGGTGGAGGAACGCGATCCGGACTCCCTGGGCCAGGTCGGCCGTCCCAGCCCGATGGTGCGGATCCGTCCGGAGGTCACCGCGATCGCCGTGAACCCGGAGATCGACGCGCTCACGATCGGGCTGGTCGGGCTGGACGGCGTGGTCCGGCGCGTGATCCGGCACGAGTACGACCGGATCCCGACGGTCGGGGAGGTCCTCAGCATCACCGGGGCCGTGATCGCCGGCATGCAGGTGGAACTCGACGCGCTGCGCGTGGTCGGCATCGGGGTCGCCGTGCCGGGCCAGGTGCGGACAGGCGACGGCCTGGTCCGCAACGCCCCGCACCTCGACTGGCACGACGAGGCCTTCGGCGAGCCGTTGGCGGCGACCACCGGCCATCCCGTGCTGGTGGGCAACGACGCCGCGCTCGGCGCGCTGGCGGAGCACGAGTTCGGCGCCGGCCGCGGCCACGACCACCTGATCTACCTCAACGGCGGCGCCTCGGGCATCGGCGGAGGCGTGATCACCGGCGGCACGCTGCTGGGCGGGACCTCCGGCTACGCCGGTGAGCTCGGGCACGTCCGGGTCTCGAGTTCGTCCGTCGTCGACTCGGCCGGCATCCGCGGGACGCTGGAGGCGGAGGTCACGCGCTCGGAACTCCTGGAGGCCCTCGGCCTGGAACGCGCCGACGCCGAGCAGTTCGAGAAGGCGCTGCTGTCGGACCGGTCGGCGCGGGTGGCGGGCATCGTCGAGCGCCAGCTCGAGCACCTGGGCAGCGCGCTCGCCGCGGCCATCAACCTGCTCAACCCGCAGATGGTTGCGCTCGGCGGCTTCCTCGCAGCGCTCCAGGCCTACCACCCGGCCGGTCTCGAGCGCGCCGTCGCAGCCGCCTGCCTGGCACCCTCCCTTGAGGGTGTGCGGATCACGGCCGCCGAGTTGGGCGCAAACCTGCTGATGGTCGGTGCCGCGGGACTGGCCTTCCGTCCGCTTCTGGACGACCCCGCCTGGATCGCCCGCTGACTGACGCATCGGGGACGGTTCCTTTTGCGTCACCCTGACGCAAGACTGACGCATCGGGGACGGTTCCTCTTGCGTCACCCTGACGCAAAAGGAACCGTCCCCGGTGCGTCAGGACGGCTCGACCGGGCCGTCCCAGTCCCAGTGCGGCAGTACGGCCCCCGTCGGCACCGTCCGCGGTGACCCGGGATGAGCCGCCATGCGCTGCGTGGACCACGCGAAGTAGTCGTGCAGGGCGGTACGTGCCGGTTCCTCGACGCCGACGTCCACCAGGGCCGCGTCGAAGCAGGCCACGGCCCGCTCGTCGAGTTCGGCGTGCTCACCGTTGCCGGCGTGCATGCGCAGCACCCTGGTCTCGGTGCCCATCGTCGAGGTGTAGGCGGGCGGGCCGCCGAGTGCCTCGCCGAGGTAGGCGGCCAGCCGTTCCAGGTGCTGAGGGTGCAGGACGCCGTGGCTGAACGGGTGGCTCGCCACCGGATCGGCCAGGCACCGCTCGTGCCAGGCGTGCGCGATCCGCAGGAGCCCTTCGGCTCCGCCCGCAGCCTCGTAGACGGTCGGCATCACGGCAGAGTGCACCGTGGAGCCCGACCGGCTCAAGCAGGCTCGGCAGAACTCAGTAGGTGATGACCTGCTCGGCCGAGTGCCCGTGCAGGCGCCGGGCCGCCTCGGCCAGCGACCCCGACAGCGAGGGGTACACGGTGAACGCCTCCGCCAGTTCGTCGACGGTCAGCTTGCTGCGCACGGCGATCGACAGCGGGTGGATCAGTTCGGACGCCGAGGGCGCCACCACGACGCCGCCCACCACGATGCCGGTCGTCGGCAGGCAGAAGATCTTCACGAAGCCGTCGTTGAGGGCCTGCATCTTGGCCCGGGCGTTGCCGCGCAGCGGAAGCATCATGGTCAGTCCCCGCACCAAGCCGGTGTCGATGTCGGTCTGGCTGCACCCCACGGTGGCGATCTCGGGTGCGGTGAACACGTTCGCGGACACCGTCCGCAGGTCCAGCGGGGCGACGGAGTCGCCCAGCGAGTGCCACATGGCGATCCGTCCCTGCATGGCCGCAACGCTGGCCAGGGCGTTCACGCCGGTGCAGTCGCCGGCCGCGTAGACCCCGCGGGCGCTCGTCCGCGACACCCGGTCGACCTCGATGTGGCCCGAGGCGCTGAGCCGGATGCCGGCCCCCTCCAGGCCGATGTGCACAGTGTTCGGGATCGCCCCCACCGCCATCAGGCAGTGGGAGCCGATCACCTGGCCGCCGTCCGCCAGCCGCACGACCACCTCGTCACCGTGCCGCTCGGCGCCGAGGGCACGGACGCCGTTGATCACCGTCATGCCGCTGTTCTCGAACACCTGCTGGATCACGCGGGCGGCGTCGTCGTCCTGCCCGGGCAGAACCTGGTGCCGGGACGACACCAGCGTCACGCGGACCCCGAGGGCGGAGTAGGCGCTGGCGAACTCGGCGCCGGTAACCCCCGAGCCGACGACGACCAGGTGCTCGGGCACGCGGTCCAGGTCGTAGATCTGGGCCCAGGTGAAGATGCGCTCACCGTCCGGCACAGCGCTGGGAAGCTCGCGGGGGTGCGCGCCGGTGGCCACCAGGACGATGTCCGCCGCGAGCTCCTCCTCGCCGTCAGCCGTCTGGGCGACGACTCGCTGGGTACCGTCCAGGCGCCCGGTGCCGCTGACCAGTCGGACGCCCTCGGCGCGCAACCGGTCGGAGATGTCGGCCGACTGTGCCCTGGCCAGGTCGCGGATCCGCGCGTGCACCCGTCCGAGGTCGACCCCGACCGCGGCGCCGAGCCGCCGGGTGTCGTCGACCAGATGCAGGCCGAGCTCCTCGGCGTTGCGAATCTTCGTCATGACCTCGGCGGCGGCGATGAGGGTCTTCGACGGCACCACGTCGGTGAGCACCGCCGAACCGCCCAGCCCCCTCCGCTCGACCAGTGTTACGCGTCCGCCCAGCTGGCGGGCAACCAGCGCAGCCTCGTAGCCGCCCGGCCCACCACCGATGATCACGACGTCCGTCACCCGTGAATTGTCCCATGACCCGACCCGCCCTGACCCCTGGGCCGGCAGCAGGAGAGCCCGTCGTATTGTTCGGCTCGTGCCGATACGCGTACTGCTCTCCGCCGTGGCCGTCGCCGGCGTACTGGCCGGTGTCGCCATGGTGCTCATCGGGCTGCCTGAGGCCACGCCCGCCCAGACCGTGCTGCTCGAGTTGTCCGCGCTGCCCATGTCGGTGTCGGTGGGCGCCGGAATCGTGCTGCTGCACCGCTCGGCCGGCCTGCCTCTCGGGCGGCGGTCGCGCGCGGTCGTGATGGTCGGCGGCGGCGGGGTCGCCTTCGGGCTGGTGATGATGTTGTGGGCCTACGCGTTCGGGCCCCGCAGCTTCGTCCACGCGGGCCAGGTCCTGGTCTGGCTAGGGCTTCTGGCCATGCTGTTGGTGATGCTGCGGCGTCGACGGACGCAGCGCTACACCCGCTTCTCCCTGTTGGCCGATGACGAGCCCGGGGACGACGACGACGCCTCGGCTGACCGGGACCGGACGCCCTCGTTATAGTCATCGGGTGACTGATCAGCCCGATTACCGCCGCCTCGCCGCTGAGGCGGCCAAGAGCCTCACCGAACGCCTCGGCGTCGGTTCCATCGACCTCGCACTCGTGCTCGGATCGGGCTGGTCGGGCGCCGCCGCCGACCTGGGCGAGCCCCTCGGCGAGTGCCTGCTCGAGGAGCTCCCAGGGTTCGCCAAGCCGGTCGTCGCCGGCCACGGGGGCGCGTTGAAGCTCGTGCGGACGGCGGCGGGCAAGGTCGCCGCCCTGTTCACCGGGCGCACCCACTTCTACGAGGGACGCGGCGTCGCCGCGGTGGTCCACGGCGTGCGGACGGCTGCCGCCGCCGGCGCGAAGACCATCGTCCTCACCAACGGCTGCGGCGGACTGCACGTGGAGTGGGCTCCCGGCACGCCGGTGCTCATCCGCGACCACATCAACCTGACCGGCGCGACACCGCTGGAGGGTGCCACCTTCATCGACCTCACCGAGGCGTACTCGGCACGCCTGCGTGAGCTCGCCAGGCAGGTCGACCCGACGCTGGAGGAAGGCGTCTACGTCCAGTTCCGTGGCCCGCAGTACGAGACGCCGGCGGAGGTGCAGATGGCCAGGATCCTCGGCGGCGACCTCGTGGGCATGTCCACCACTTTGGAGACCATCGCCGCCAGGGAGGCGGGACTCGAGGTGCTCGGCATCTCGCTGGTCACCAACCCCGGCGCCGGCATCTCGCCCACACCGCTGCACCACGCGGAGGTGATCGCCGCAGGCGCGGCGGCGGAACCACGACTGCGGATGCTCCTGTCCGGCCTGCTGGAACGGTTGTGACCATGCTCAGCGACGACCTCAGGCAGCGGGTGACGAGCTGGCGCGACCAGGACCCGGACGTGGCGACCCGCGCGGCGCTCGACGACCTGCTGGCGCGCGCGCAGGGGGGTGACGACGCCGCGCTCGCCGAACTGGCCGACGCGTTCGCCGGGCCGCTCACCTTCGGCACCGCCGGCCTCCGCGGCGCACTCGGACCGGGTCCGGCGCGGATGAACCGTGTCGTGGTCAGCCAGGCCGCCGCCGGGCTCGCCCGGCACCTGCTCGACCTGGGTCTGGAGGGCGGCCGGGTGGTGGTCGGCTTCGACGCCCGCTACAACTCCGACGTCTTCGCCGCCGACACCGCCGAGATCCTCGCGGGCGCCGGACTGCTGCCCCTGCTGTGCTCGCGACCGCTGCCCACGCCGGTGGTCGCGTTCGGGATCCGGCACTTCGGCTGCGTCGCCGGGGTGGTCGTGACCGCGTCCCACAACCCGCCGCAGGACAACGGCTACAAGGTGTACCTCGGCGACGGCTCACAGATCGTCCCGCCGTCCGACGCGCAGATCGCCGCCCGGATCGCCGACGTGGCGGCCCGTCCCCTGGCAGACATCGCCCGCAGCGACGACTACCCGCTCGTGGGCGACGACCTGGTCGAAGCGTACGTCGCCCGGGCGGCCTCGCTGGTGCCGGAGGCGGCGTCCCGGGAACTCAGCTGGGTCTACACGGCCATGCACGGCGTCGGCGCGGCGATCGTCGACCAGGTGGTCGCCGCGACCGGGTTCGGCCAGCCGCACCGGGTGGCGGAGCAGAACGAGCCGGACCCGGCGTTCCCGACCGTGCCGTTCCCCAACCCGGAGGAGCCGGGAGCCATGAACCTCGCCCTCGCCCTGGCCAGGGAGGTCGGCGCGGACGTGGCGATCGCCAACGACCCGGACGCCGACCGCTGCGCGGTGGCTGCGGTGATCGATGGGGACTGGCGGATGCTGACCGGCGACGAACTCGGGACGCTGCTCGCCGACGACCTGCTGCGTCGCGGAGTGACCGGGACCTACGCGTGCTCGGTGGTCTCGAGCACGCTGCTGGGCACCATGGCCGCAGCGCACGGGCAGCCCTTCAGGACCACGCTCACCGGCTTCAAGTGGATCGGCCGCGTGCCCGGCCTCGCGTTCGGCTACGAGGAGGCGATCGGCTACTGCACCGACGCGCCCGCCGTGCCGGACAAGGACGGCATCACCACGCTGGTCCGGGTGCTGACGCTGGCCGCCGAGCTGCGGGCGTCCGGGAGGACGATCGCCGACCGGTTGGACGAGATCACGCGCACCTACGGTGTGCACCTCACATCGCAACTGTCGTTCCGGGTGTCGGACCTGAGCCTGATCAGCGACGCGATGGCCCGGGTGCGGGCGACGCCGCCGTCGACGCTCGCCGGCGAACCCGTGTCGGCCACCGACCTGGCGCTGGGCAGTGCCGACCTCCCCCCGACCGACGGCATGAAGTTCAGCGGCGACTCGGTCCGGGTGGTGGTGCGCCCCTCCGGCACCGAGCCGAAGCTCAAGTGCTACCTGCAGGTGCAACAGCCGGTGACCGACGACCTCGTCGCGGCCAGGGACGCCGCCGCAGGACGCATGGCGGCGGCCCGGGCCGAGATGGCTCAGGCACTGGGCCTGTGAGCGATCGACCGGGCAACCAGGCGTGCCGGCTGGTGCTGATCGCCGGGGCGTCCGGCAGCGGCAAGTCGCGGTTGGCGCACGCGTCCGGGTGCCCGTCCCTGCGGCTGGACGACTTCTACTTCGACGCCGACCATCCCGGGATGCCGCAGACCCTCGGCATCACCGACTGGGACGACCCGCGCTCGTGGAACGCCGAGGCGGCCGTCGCGGCGCTGCAGGAGTTGCTCAGCGAAGGGTCGGCGATCGTGCCGACGTACTCGATAGCGGAGAGCCGGCGGACCGGGACCCATGAGGTGCGCCTGGACGGTGCCCGGTGCCTGACCGCTGAGGGCATCTTCGCCATCGAGTTCCTGGCCACCTGCCGCACCGCGGGGCTGGACGTCGACGCGATCTACCTCGATCGTCCCGCCCCCCTGGTGTTCTGGCTGCGCCTGCGCCGCGACCTGGCCAAGAAGCGCAAGCCCCCGCTGATCCTGCTGCGACGGGGCTGGGCCCTGTTGCGCGCGCAGCCCGCCCTTCGCCGCAAGGCCCTCGCCGCCGGCTTCACCCCCCTCAGCATGAAGGCTGCCCTCGCCCACCTGTCCCCCACCCCGCAAGCTGTGAGTTGAGCCGTGATGTCACGGCTCAACTC
>JAEVYS010000014.1 GCA_023392635.1 Actinomycetes bacterium
GAGCAGGGGGCTTCGTGGTGCAGCGGGCCCGCGACGCCGCGGCCGCGGCGCGGCGTGCGCTCGGGCTGCCGGCACCGGTCTCGCCCGCCCGTCCGCTCCCCGAGGGCGTCCAGGTGCCGGGGGTGAGCCCGTTCATCACCCCCACCGAGGACTTCTACCGGGTGGACATCAGCCTGGTCACGCCGCGCATCGACGCCGCCTCCTGGACCCTCGAGATCGACGGCATGGTGGACCGCCCGCTCACACTGACCTACGACGACCTGCTCGCCCTGCCGCTGGTCGAACGTGACATCACGCTGACCTGCGTCTCCAACGAGGTCGGTGGCCCGTACGTCAGCACCGGGCGCTGGCTGGGCGTCCTGTTCGCCGAGCTGATCGCCCGGGTCGGGGTGCGGCCGGGCGTCGACCAGGTGTTCTCCTCCTCCCTCGACTCGGGCTACACCTGCTCGACGCCGTTCCAGGCGGTCATCGACGGCCGGGACGCCATGGTCGCGGTCGGCCTGAACGGACGCCCGCTCGCCGACGAGCGTGGGTACCCCGCCCGCATGCTCGTTCCCGGCCTGTTCGGCTTCGTGTCCGCGACGAAGTGGCTGCGCCGGATCGAGTTCACCACCTACGCAGCCCGCACCGCCTACTGGACCGAGCGCGGCTGGGCGACCGACGCGCCCGTGCTCACCCAGAGCCGCATCGACGTGCCCAGGTCGTTGGGCACGCTGTCGCGGGCGAAGCCGGTGATCGCGGGCGTGGCGTGGGCGCAGCACCGAGGCGTCGCCGCGGTCGAAGTGCGGATCGACGGGGGCGAATGGCGCAAGGCCAGGCTCGCGGCGGACGGCGGCATCGACCTGTGGCGGCAGTGGTCATTCCGGTACGACGGCCCGCCCGGGCTGCACAGCGCCGAGGTGCGCGCCACCGACCTCGACGGCAACACCCAGCCCGAGGCGCGCACCCGCGTCTTCCCCGACGGCGCCCGAGGCTGGCACCAGATCCAGTTCACCGCCGAATGAATCGTCGTCCCCCCAATCCGGGGGCGAGGCGGCTCCGAATCAGGGGTGAGAAGGGCCGAACGGCCTGACCTGACCACGGAAGGAACCGCAATGTTCGCACGTACCCGGAGCACGAAGCTCGCCGGCCTCGCCGCAGCACTCACCCTCCCCCTGGCGCTCACCGCCTGTGGCGGGATGTCCAGCCCGGCCGGGCAGTCCACCACCTCCGCGCCGATGAGCAGCTCCCCGATGCCGTCCTCGATGACGCCGACCATGAGCGCGTCCATGGGCGCCGACATGACCCAGCCGTTCGGCTCCGCGTGCGCCGCCGTCCCGAAGAGCGGCAAGGGCTCGTTCGACGGGATGTCGACCGACCCGGTCGCCACGGCGGCCAGCAACAACCCGCTGCTCAGCACGCTGGTCACGGCCGTGAAGAAGGCCGGCTTGGTCGACACCCTGAACAACGCCGACGGCATCACGGTGTTCGCGCCGACCAACGACGCCTTCGCCAAGATCGACCCGGCCACGCTGAAGAAGGTCCTGGCCGACAAGAAGATGCTCACCGCCATCCTCACCGAGCACGTGGTCGGTGAGCGGCTGTCCCCGGACATGCTCGCCGGCGAGTTCGACTCGCTCAACCCCAAGCAGAAGGTGATGGTCGCGGGCTCCGGAGAGGAGTTCACGGTGAACGGCAGCGCCAAGGTGCTCTGCGGCAACGTCCAGACCGCGAACGCGACGGTCTACATCATCGACACGGTGCTGCTGCCGGCGTCCTGAGCCGGTCACCGGCCGGGTACTGGTGGCACATCCACCCGGCTCGACCACGGAAGGGGACTTCAGGGATGGAGATCTCCGCAGTACCGCCCGGTCCGGGAGGGGGTTCCTCCCGGGCCGGCGCGGTGCCTGCCGGACGCGACGCCGAGGCCGCCCGCCTGGCCGAGCTGGTGGCCCGGTCGTCCCGGGGCCACGAGGACGCGTTCGGCGAGCTCTACGACCTGACGTCATCGCGGGTCTACGGGATCGCCCTGAGGGTGCTCCGCTCGCCCGACCATGCCGCGGAAGTCACCCAGGAGGTGTTCGTGGACGTGTGGCGCCAGTCCGCCCGGTACGCCCCCGACAAGGGCAGCGTCCTGGCCTGGATGACGACGATGGCCCACCGCAGGGCGGTCGACCGCGTGCGGTCGGTGACCAGCGAGGTCGCCCGCGACGAGCGGGACGCCGCCCTCGGCGCCGACCGTGAGGTGGACGCGGTCTGGGCGGACGTGGAACAGAAGCTGGACGTGGAGCGCGTCCGCAGGGGCATGGAGTCGCTCACCGAGATCCAGCGCGAGGCGATCGGCCTGGCCTACTTCGGCGGCTACACCCAGACCCAGGTGGCGTCGCTGTTGCGGCTGCCGCTCGGTACGGTGAAGACGCGCATCCGCGACGGCCTGATCGGCCTTCGAGACGCATTGGGGGTGGAGGCATGAGTGACAGCCACGCCGCGGTCGGCGCGTACGTCGTGCACGCGCTCGGCCCCGAGGAACGCGCCGAGTTCGAGGCCCACCTGGCCGAGTGCGAGACCTGCCGGCGCGAGGTGGCCGAGTTCCGCGAGACGACCGGCGAGCTCTCCGTCCTGTCGAGCGCGGCGCCGCCGCCCGAGCTCAAGGGTTCGGTGATGCGCGCGATCGCCGGAGTGCGCGTCCTGCCGCCCGAGCCGGAGGCCGCCCCTGCCGCCGGAGCTGGGAGCACGCTTCCTGCACCCTCGGGCACGGCTGCGGCGGGCGACGAACTGGCGCTGCACCGCGCACGCCGGGCGAACCGTGTGCTCACCCTTGCGGTCGCGGCGGTGACCGTCGTCGCGCTCGTGCTGGGCGGTTGGGCGATCTCGCTGAGTCAGCGGCAGCCGCCGGTGGCTGCGGCGTCGGCCGAGACCCAGCTGCTGCAGGCGCCCGACCTGCGGAGCTACACGGTGGCCCTGAAGGGCGGGGGGACGGCGACGTTCCTCGTCTCCCGCGGGCTCAACCGGGCCCTGCTCTCCGGAAGCGACCTCCCCGAACCCGGGGCGGGCCGCACCTACCAGCTGTGGACGCTCGCGGGCCCGCTCTCCGCGCCGACGCGGGTCACCCCGGACGCGCTCGTGACCGGCGGGGGGTCGGCCAAGCAGTGGTTCACCGGCCCGGTGGCGACCTCGGACGCGGTGGCGATCAGCATCGAGCCGGCCGGGGGAGCGACCGCCCCGTCCGACATCCTGGGAGTGACCGGCCTGTGACGGCCACCCGGCCGCGTCCCCCTCGCCAGCCGCCCCCGAAGTTCACAGCCGCCCCCGACATTTCGCGGGCGTTTGTGAGTATCGGGGGCGGCTGCGAGGGGGGCCGCGAAGGACGAGTCCCGCGCACCTGGCGGAGGGCACGCGGAGCAGCACAACGGCCCGGAGCCGGAGCTCCGGGCCGTTGGTTGCCCGTTCGGCGATCGCCGGACGATCACATGTCGAAGTACATCTCGAACTCGTGCGGGTGCGGACGGAGCCGGATGGCGTCGATGTCGGCACGCTTCATGTCGATCCAGGTCTCGATCAGGTCCGGGGTGAACACGTCGCCGGCGAGCAGGTACTCGTGGTCGCTCTCCAGCTTGTCCAGGACGCCACCGAGGTCGGCCGGGACGGTGGGAACCAGCGCGTGCTCCTCCGGGGGCAGCTCGTAGAGGTCCTTGTCGACCGGCGCGAGCGGCTCGATCTTGTTCTGGATGCCGTCGAGGCCGGCCAGCAGGCACGCGGCGAACGCCAGGTACGGGTTGGACGACGGGTCGGGGCAGCGGAACTCGAGGCGCTTGGCCTTCGGGTTGGAGCCGGTGATCGGGATGCGGATGCAGGCCGAGCGGTTACGGGCCGAGTACACCAGGTTGGTGGGGGCCTCGAAGCCGGGCACCAGGCGGTGGTAGGAGTTCACCGTCGGGTTGGTGAACGCCAGCAGCGACGGGGCGTGCTTGAGCAGGCCGCCGATGTACCAGCGGGCGAGGTCGGACAGGCCGCCGTAGCCGGCCTCGTCGTAGAACAGCGGCTCGCCGCCCTTCCACAGCGACTGGTGCACGTGCATGCCCGAGCCGTTGTCGCCGAAGATCGGCTTCGGCATGAAGGTGACGGTCTTGCCCGCCTGCCACGCGGTGTTCTTGATGATGTACTTGAACTTCATCACGTCGTCCGCGGCGTGCAGCATCGTGTTGAACTTGTAGTTGATCTCGGCCTGGCCGGCGGTGCCCACTTCGTGGTGCGCGCGCTCGACCTCGAGGCCGACGTTCTCCAGGTTGCGCACCATGTCGTCGCGCAGGTCGGTGAAGTGGTCCATCGGGGCCACCGGGAAGTAGCCGCCCTTGTACTTGACCTTGTAGCCGCGGTTCGGGCGACCGTCGGAGTCGTTCTCCGCACCGGTGTTCCAGGCGCCGGCCTCGGAGTCGATGTAGTAGTAGGACGAGTTCTGCTTGGTCTCGAACCGGGCGGAGTCGAAGATGTAGAACTCGGCCTCGGGAGCGAAGAACGCGGTGTCGCCGATACCGGACGCGGCGAGGTAGTTCTCGGCCTTCCGGGCGATGTTGCGCGGGTCGCGGCTGTAGGGCTCCTTGGTGAGCGGGTCGTGGACGAAGAAGCTCACGGCCAGGGTCTTCGAGCGGCGGAACGGGTCGATGAAGGCGGTGGTGGGGTCCGGCAGGAGCGCCATGTCGGACTCGTGGATCTTCTGGAAGCCACGGATCGAGGAGCCGTCGAACGCCAGGCCGTTCTCGAACACGTCCGGGCCGAAGGAGCCGGCGGGCACGGTGAAGTGCTGCATCACGCCGGGGAGATCGCAGAAGCGGATGTCGACGGTCTCGACACCCTCGTCCTTGATGAAGGCCAACAGGTCGTCGGCGCCTTGGAACATCTTGCCTCCACACGTAGGGGGATTGAACGAAGCAAACGCTAGGCACAACCGGTAACCGGCGAGTTGCGCCTTTGTTTCAGCCCGGTAACACGCTGAACCACGCCCCCCGGACGCGGCAGAGCGGACGTACGGAAGATCCGCCGGCGCGGGCCGGACCCGCCGTCTCGAGCCGGTTAAGCTCGCGGCATGACCGAGGACGAGGTGGACTCCTATCCGGGCTCGACGCTCGGTCTTCCGGAGAGCGGACGCGGCTCTCTGGCGTCCTGGTTCTCCCGGATCGCCGCCCTCATCCTCGACTGGGGCGCCTGCATGATCGTCGCCGTGCTGCTGTTCGGCACCGGCGTGCTGCGCGACGGGGGCTGGCGGGCGTGGATGGTGCTCGCGACCTACTTCGTGCAGAGCGCCGTGCTCACCGCGCTGACCGGCAGCAGCTTCGGCCAGCTGCTCGCGCGGATCGTCATCGTCCGGCTGGACGGGCAGCAACTCGGGTGGGGGAGGGCGATCGCGCGTGCCGCGATGATCAGCCTCGTGCTGCCGACCGTCGTGATCGGGGCCGAAAGACGCGCCCTCAACGACCTCGTCCTGGGCACTGCCGTAGTCAATCGGCGTTGATCGTCGAGATTGCTCTTCGGTAACGAACTGGGCCACAGCGCAATACCGCGTTGCTCATGATGTGGCTCACGGGTACTTTTGTCGAAGCTCACCACGTTTCGGCGCGGCGTGACCCGTTGCTGCCGGGCGTCTATCTACTGGAGGAAAGTACATTGCGTACCAAGAAGCTGCTCGCAGCCGCTGCGGGCGTGATTGCCACGGGGTTGGCGATCACGGCATGCACGCCGGCGCCGCAGGCCACCCAGACCAACATCTCGACGGCGTCCGTCGCGACGGTTGCGTGGAACCAGGCGTTCTACTCGTACAACAACTACACGTCGTTCGGTAACGCCACCGCGAACACGAACATCATCTACATGACGAACGACAGCTTCAACTACTACGACCACGACCTGAAGCTGGTCCAGAACAAGTCGATGGGCTCCTACGAGAAGGTCTCCGACTCCCCGCTGACGATCAAGCAGACCATCGCCGACACCGCGACCTGGTCGGACGGCACCCCGGTCTCCGCCGCTGACCTGATCCTGGCCTACGGCGCCCAGAGCGGTGCGTTCAACAACTACGACGCGAAGCTGAACGAGGACACCGGTGACGTCGCCAAGGCGAACTCCGGCAACAACGTCTTCTTCAACTCCTCCAACACCGGTTGGACCCTGATCAAGGACTTCCCGACCGTCGAGGGCAAGTCGGTGACCTACACCTACTCCAAGCCGTTCGTCGACTGGGAGATCGACCTGATGAACCCGGGCGTCGCCGCGCACGTCGTGGGCAAGCGCGCCCTCGGCATCGACGACCCGACCCAGGCTGCCCAGGCCGTCCTCGACGCGTTCAAGAACAAGGACAACGCGAAGCTGGCCAAGATCTCCAACGTCTGGAACTCGGACTTCAACTTCAAGACGATGCCTTCGGACAAGAGCCTCGTCGTCGGCACCGGCCCCTACACGATCACCGACCTCAACGAGCAGTTCGTGACCGTGAGCAAGAACCCGAACTACAAGGGTGAGCACAAGCCGACGATCGACACCATCACCACCCGCATCATCGGCGACCCGCAGGCGTCCGTCCAGGCCCTGCAGAACGGTGAGGTGCTCGCCACCCAGCCGCAGGCCACCGCTGACATCCTCAAGCAGCTCCAGGCGCTGCAGGGCGTGACCGTCCTCAACGAGACCGGCGGCACCTACGAGCACGTCGACATGGCCCAGAACAACAAGGGCCCGTTCGACCCGGCCAGCTACGGCGGCGACGCCAACAAGGCCAAGCTCGTCCGTCAGGCCTGGCTGCAGACGATCCCGCGCCAGAAGATCATCGACACGATCATCAAGCCGCTGAACCCCAACGCAGCGATCCGTAACTCCTTCATGGTCGTTCCGGGCAGCCCGATGTACGACGGTGCCGCGGCTGCGGGCGGCATGGAGGCGACCTTCGGTGGCGGCGACAACACCGACAAGGCCAAGGCTCTCCTGTCCCAGGCCGGCGTCACCTCGCCGACCGTCCGCTTCCTGTACGACAACACCAACACCCGTCGTGTGCAGGAGTTCCAGCTGATCAAGGAGTCCGCCGAGAAGGCCGGCTTCAAGGTCGTCGACGCCGGCAACAAGGACTGGGGCAGCCTGCTGCAGGCCACCTCGAAGTACGACTCCTGCCTCTTCGGCTGGCAGTCCGTGACCACCGGCTTCGCCGAGGCCGACCCCAACTACCGCACGAAGGGCATCAACAACTTCTACGGTTACTCCAGCAAGACGGTTGACGGCCTGCTCGACGAGCTCCTCGTGGCCACCGACCAGTCCAAGCAGCAGGAACTCGTCAACCAGATCGAGAAGAACCTGGTCGACGACGCCTTCAGCATCACCATCTTCCAGTTCCCGCAGCCGACGGGCGTCAGCAACAAGCTCCAGAACCTGAGCTCGATCTCGCTGTCCCCGACGTTCTACTGGAACTTCTGGGAGTGGAAGCTCGCGGCCTGAGCCGACGCACAGAACCGCACCAGTGGGGCGCCAGGTTCGCCTGGCGCCCCACTGGCACGTTTCCGGGCAGCGGTCCTGCTCCGCTACCCTCTAGCCCGTGACTGAAGGTGTTCGATGATCCGATTTATCGCGAGGCGGCTCGCCATCGCACTCGGCCTGCTGCTGATCCTCTCCGCGATCGTGTACGGGATGCTCGATCTGGCGGTGGACCCGCTGGATGACCTCCGGGTGTCGCCCGCGCCGAACAAGGCAGAGTTGATCGCCCACCGGGTGGCCCTGCTGAACCTCGACCAGCCGTGGTACCAGCGCTACTTCCACTGGCTCACGAGCTTCGTCCAGGGTGACCTCGGCGTCGCCTGGCGTTCCGGCATCAAGGTGTCCGACCTGCTCGGCACGGCCATCTGGACGTCCATCCAGCTCATCTTCGGCGCCACCTGTATCGCCTTGATCCTCGGCGTGCTGATCGGCGTGATCAGCGCCCTGCGCCAGTACACGACGTTCGACTACGCGATCACCTTCATCTCCTTCGTCCTCTACGCGCTGCCGGTGTTCTGGGTGGCGGTGCTGCTGAAGCAGTTCCTCGCCATCGGCGTGAACGACTACCTGAACCACCCGGTGATGAACTGGCCGGTGGTGATCGCACTCTCGGTGGTCTCCGGCCTGTTCTGGGCCGGCGCCACCGCCGTCGGCGTCCGGCGCCAGCTGGTCGTGTTCGTCGCCGCCATGCTGATCACCCTCGGCGTGCTGTCGTACGCGCTGCTGAGCGGCTGGGTGCTCAACCCCCAGCTGGGCATCGTCGGCGTCGGCGTCATCTCCCTCGCCGCGGCCGTGGCCATCACGATGATCTTCGCGGGCCTGTCCAACCGCCTCGCCCTGTACTCGGCACTGACCACCGCCGTGGTCGGCATCGCCTTGTACGTCCCGCTGCAGTGGCTGTTCTACCTGGTGCCGATGAACATCTGGTGGATGGTCGGCCTGCTCCTGGCCGCGATCGCCATGGCGATGGCCATCGGCTGGCTGTGGGGCGGCCCTGACCGCGGCGTGTCGATGCGCGGCGCCGCCATCGTCGCGGTGCTCACCTCGATCGCCGTCTTCGTCGACCGGGTCATGCAGGGGTGGAGCCTGTACATGCACGCCAGTGCGATCAACGGACGTCCGATCGCGACCATCGGCCCGTCCACCCCGAACCTCGGCGGCGACTTCTGGATCTCTCAGCTCGACCGCTGGACGCACCTGTTGCTGCCGACGATCGCCCTGGTGCTGATCTCGTTCGCCGCCTACACCCGCTACCAGCGCGGGTCGACGCTGGAGGTGCTGAGCCAGGACTACATCCGCACGGCGCGGGCCAAGGGCCTCTCGGAGCGGGTCGTGATCGTGCGCCACGCGCTGCGCAACGCGCTGCTGCCGCTGGCCTCGATCGTGCCGGTGGACTTCATCTCGATGATCGGCGGCGCGGTGATCACCGAGTCGATCTTCAGCTGGTCGGGCGCGGGCGCACTGTTCGTCACGTCGCTGCGCCAGAGCGAGATGGACCCCGTGATGGCGTACGTGATGCTGACCGGCTTCCTCGCCATCGTCGCCAACATCGTGGCCGACTTCCTCTACGGCCTCCTCGACCCACGGATCCGGGTGAACGCATGAGCTTCGACAACAACCTCCGCCCGGGTGAGGGCGCGCCGGACAACTTCGACGACCTCCCGGTCACGTCCGACCCCGAAGTGCTGCCCGGTGCCGGTTCTCCCACCGGCGGCTCGCAGGGACGCGGTGAGGGCGTCGGCGAACTGAAAGAGGTCGAGGGCCTCAGCCAGGGCCAGCTGGTCTGGCGGCGGTTCATCCGCCACAAGGGGGCCATCTTCGGCATCGTGATGCTCCTGCTGATCGCCACGTTGTCGCTGTCGGCGATGGGGGTGTTCGGCATCCCCGGCTGGTGGAAGTACCAGAACTACGCCAGCAGCCACGACATCGTGAACGGCGCCTCGCCGACGCTCACCCTGCCCACGTGGCTCGGCGGCCCCGGCTTCGCGATCGGCGACCACCCCTTCGGCCAGGACAACATCGGACGCGACAACTTCGCGCTGGTGATGAAGGGCGCCCAGACGTCCCTGCTGGTGATGGTCGTGCTCGGCCTGATCACCCTGATCCTCGGCACCACGGTGGGCGCCTTCGCCGGCTACTACCGCGGCAAGGTGGACACCGTCCTGATGCGGGCCACCGACCTTGTCATCACCCTCCCGGTGCTCGTCCTCGGCGCCGTGCTGGGCAAGCTGCTGTCCACCCTGCCGATCAAGCTGGACGCCTCCCAGGAGGTCAAGGACTCGATCGTCGCCAACACGCCGCTGTTGTTGGCCGTGGTGCTGGGATTCATCCTGTGGCCCGGTCTCGCCCGACTGGTGCGCAGCGAGTTCCTGACCCTGCGCGAGCGGGAGTTCGTCGACTCGGCCCGAGTGGCCGGCGCGTCCGACTGGCGCATCATCACCAAGCACGTGCTGCCGAACGCGGTCGGCGTGATCATCGTGAACACCACGCTGGTGATGTCGCAGGCGGTCGTGCTGGAGGCGGCGCTGAGCTTCCTGGGCTTCGGCGTGGTCGACCCCAACGTCAGCCTCGGCAAGCTGATCTCCGACTACCAGGGCGCTTTCGCCACGCGCCCGTGGCTGTTCTGGTGGCCCGGCCTGTTCATCATCCTGATCGCGCTCAGCGTCAACTTCATCGGTGACGGCCTTCGCGACGCCTTCGACCCGCGCACCAAGCGCATCCCGTCCAAGCGGGAGATGGACAAGGCGTTGACCCGCATCACCGAAGCCCCGGCTACCGAGAGCGAGGGTGCCCGATGAGCCCCAAGACCGTCGAGACCAGCCTCGAAGGCGCCATCCGGCTGTCCCGCCGGATCGGCGACGGCGAGATCAAGCGTGGCGACACCATCCTCGAGGTGCGCGACCTGGGCGTGAAGTTCTGGGTGAACGGCGACTGGTTCGACGCCGCCGACCACGTGGACTACGACCTGAAGGCCGGCGAGGTGCTGGCGATCGTGGGCGAGTCCGGCTCGGGCAAGACCCAGTCGTCGATGAGCCTGATCGGCCTGCTCCCGTCCAACGGGCGGGCGACCGGCTCGGCCAAGCTGAAGGGCGTCGAGCTGATCGGGCTGAGCGGTACGCAGCTGCGCGAGGTGCGCGGCAACGAGATCGCGGTGATCTTCCAGGAGCCGATGACGGCGCTGAACCCGGTGTACACCGTGGGCTTCCAGATCGTGGAGACCCTGCGGACGCACTTCGTGATGGCTCCCAGCCAGGCGAAGGCGCGGGCGCTGGAGCTGATGCGGCTGGTCGAGATCCCCGACCCGGAGGGCAGCTTCGACAAGTACCCGCACCAGCTGTCCGGCGGCCAGCGCCAGCGCATCATGATCGCGCAGTCGCTCGCCTGTGACCCGAAGCTGCTGATCGCCGACGAGCCCACCACGGCGCTCGACGTGACCGTGCAGGCCGAGATCCTGAAGCTGATGCGTCAGCTGCGGGAGCGGGTGGATGCGGCGATCATCCTGATCACCCACGACATGGGCGTGGTGGCGGACATGGCCGACCGCATCGTGGTGATGAAGGACGGGCGGGTCGTCGAGCACGGCACGGCGGACGAGATCTTCAACCGTCCGCAGCACCCCTACACGCAGTCGCTGCTGGCCGCGGTGCCGCACCTGGGATCGCAGACCGACGAGTCGCACATCACCGTGCGCGAGTCGCTGGTCTCGGACGGGGAGCACCCGCTGCCCATGGGCAAGGGCGATCCGGCGGTGACGCCGGCGCTGCTGATGGAGGACGTCTGCATCGACTACCCCAAGCAGGGACGGCGTCCGGTGTTCCGGGCCGCGCACAACGTCAACCTGCGGGTCGACCCGGGTGAGGTCGTCGGCCTGGTGGGGGAGTCCGGCTCCGGCAAGACGACCATCGGCCGCGCCGCGGTGGCGCTGCTGCCGGTGGCGGAGGGCTCGCTGCACATCGCGGGACGCGACATCACGCGGGCCACGAACGCTGACCTGTACCCGTTCCGGCGCGACGTCGGCATCGTGTTCCAGGACCCGGGCTCGTCCCTGAACCCGCGCCTGCCGGTGGGCGAGTCGATCGGCGAGCCGCTGTACCTGCACGAGAAGCTCCGCGGGGCAGACCTGTCGAAGCGGGTGGAGCAGCTCCTGGACAGCGTCGAGCTGCCGCGTGCGATGCGCAACCGCTACCCGCACGAGCTCTCCGGCGGCCAGCGGCAGCGCATCGGGATCGCCCGGTCGCTGGCCCTGGAGCCGAAGCTGCTGATCGCGGACGAGCCGACCTCGGCGCTGGACGTGTCGGTGCAGGCGCGCGTACTGAAGCTGTTCGCCGACCTGCAGGCCAGCTACGGGTTCGCCTGCCTGTTCATCAGTCACGACCTGGCGGTGGTGGAGATGCTCAGCAGCCGCATCGCCGTGATGAAGGACGGCCGGCTGGTGGAGTTCGGGCCGACCGCGGAGATCGTGAACTCGCCGCAGCACCCCTACACCCAGCGCCTGCTGGCCGCCGTTCCGGTGCCCGACCCCGCCGAGCAGAAGAAGCGCCGCGAGATCCGCGACGCGATCCTGGAGAAGGAGCACATCGTCTCCTGACGGTGCAACCGTCGATCCCGGCATTCCCGGTGACCCACCCGGTCATCCCGGCGAATGCCGGGATCTTGCTCCGGGCAAACAAAAACGCGATGGAATCATCCATCGCGAAGGAGTGGCCAGGGCCGGGATCGAACCGGCGACCTTTCACTTTTCAGGCGAACGCTACTACCATCTGAGCTACCTGGCCTTGAGAAGCAATAGCACGCTTCAGCGACCCCGACGGGACTCGAACCCGCGACCTCCGCCGTGACAGGGCGGCGCGCTAACCAACTGCGCTACGGGGCCAAGGTTATTGGCCTCGCCGGCCGTTACCCGGCCAGCCCGGAAACTATAACGTACCCGCTCGCCCGCGCGAAAATCGGCCCCTCAGCGGGCCCCTCGCCATACTCTGAGCCGCATGGGACGACGCGTCATGATCCTCGCCGCCGGGGTCGGCTCCGGCCACAACCAGGCCGCCAGCGCGGTGGAGTCCGGCGTCGTCGCGATCGCTCCGGACGCCCACGTCCGCCGCCTCGACATCCTCGAAACCACCAACGAGATCTTCAATCGGGTCTACGACGACGCCTACTTCCAGCTCGTGTCCGCTGCTCCCTGGCTGGTCGGCTGGGGCTACGACAACGCCGACCCGCCGTTCAAGCTGAGCGCCTCCCCGATGAAGTGGATGGAGCAGCTGAACACCATCCAGTTCGTGCGCGAGGTGAAGGAGTTCAACCCCGACGCGGTCATCTGCACGCACTTCCTGCCGGCACGGCTGATCTCGCTGCTGATCGCCCGCCGGCAGCTGCAGGCGAGCCTGACGGTGGTCACGACCGACTACGACATCCAGGGGTTGTGGTTCACGTCCCCGTTCTCGCACTTCTTCGCCGCGCGGGAGGAGAGCCGGGCGTACCTGACGAGCGTGGGGCTGCCGCCCGACCGGGTGAGCGCGCCCGGCATCCCGGTGCGTTCCGGCCTGGACGGGCCGGTGGACGAGGCGTTCGTGCGGGCGTCCTTCGGGCTGCGGCCGGACGTGCCGGTCGTGCTGATCTCGGCGGGCGCCGCCGGCGGCTCGTACACGCTCCAGGTGGTGCGCCAGGCGATGCGCATGACGAACCGGTTCCAGGCGGTGATCGTCTGCGGGCGCAACGCCGAGCTGAAGGCGGAGGTCGACGCCCTGGTCGCCGGACGCGACGAGTTCGTGGTGCTGGGGTTCACGACCCGGATGGCGGAGCTGATGCGGGTGGCGAGCCTGTTCGTGGGCAAGCCGGGCGGGTTGTCGTCGTCGGAGTGCATGGCGGCCGGCCTGCCGATGGTGATCGTGAACCCCATCCCCGGGCAGGAGGTGCGCAACGCCGACTACCTGCTGGAGGAGGGCGCGGCCGTCCGCTGCAACTACGCGACCATGGTGGGCTACAAGATCGACTCCCTGCTCGGCGATCCCGGGCGCCTGGCGCGGATGGCCGAGGCGGCGGCGCGGGTCGGACGCCCCGACGCGGGACGCGAGGTGGCGCGGACGTCGCTGGCACTGATGGGCGAACCGTTGTGGATCAGCCGCGAGGCCCAGAAGGCCATCATGGAGGCCGTGGAGGACGGTGTGGCGGCCATCGACCAGACGGGGGAGCGTCGGGTACGGACGCTGCGCGACGAGACCACAGGGCGCTCGCTGGCCGTCATCACCCAGGCCGAGACGGAGGAACTCGGCGCGCGCCCGTGGTCGACCACGATCGAGCTGGCCCGCGTCCGGGTGAACGCGCTGCGCTGGCAGCCCGAGACGTTCGACCTGGCCGCCACCGGGCGTTGGTTGCTGGGCGAGCGGGAGCACCGGATCGTTGCGTTGTCCTGACGAGCCCGGGCGATGGCATCCCCAACGGGATTCGAACCCGCGCTGCCGCCTTGAAAGGGCGGTGTCCTAGGCCGCTAGACGATGGGGACCTGACGCGTCACTATACGGTGCGCGGCTGGGGCGGCTCAAAACGGTGCCCGCCCTCTGCCGCGGGCTGTGCCTCGACCCGCCCGGAAAGGCCGAGCGGCCCACGCCGGTGGCTGGCGAGGACCCCTCGGTCCGGGGGGTTTGGGGGTGTTTCGGGGGGTCTAGCTCGGCTGGAACGACACGTGCACGTGGTTCATGTGGTTCTGGGTGTCGCTGCCGCGGTCGGCCATCTTCACCCAGTAGCCGCGGCTGAGGCTGTACTGCCCCTGCCGCCAGATGATGTAGGTGACGTGCAGGCGCTTGCCGTTGTCGATGGCCCATTGTGCGAGCCGGTCGCCCAGCGCCTTGTTGGACTTGTAGTTGGGAATCATGTTGTCGATCGCCCGACCGTTCGGGTGGTCGGAGGAGTAGGCGCTGGACGAGCGCCACCCGTAGATGGTCTTGATCTCGGGGAAGTTGGCGCGCACCTCGAGGACGGCGGCCTTGGCGTAGGGCTCCAGCTTGTTCAGGCTGGTCGAGCCGAGGTCGACGACCGACTTCTGGGTGGACAGGTCGGAACTGGCGACCCAGGCCGTGCCGCCGTTCCAGATGACCTGGGTGAACGAGCCCTTCGGGCTGCCGGTGCTGCGCAGGGCACCGTCCCGGTCGATCGTGGCGAACTTGGTGCCACCGGCCTCCGGCGTCGCGCGGATGACCACGCCGTCGGAGGTCGCATAGAGGATGTCGGTGCGGATGGGGAGGACCAGGTCCTCAGGGGTGCCGGGGACGGCCTTGAGGTAGCCGGTGATCACCCAGCCGACCTTGCCCTTGTAGACGACCTGGCTGTAGCTGCCGGTGTGCAGCCCGGTGGTGCCCAGGGTCGAGCCCTTGGGGACGACGAGCTGGCTGGTGGCCGCCACCGAGGCGGTGCTGCGCAGGGCCAGGACGGCGATCGTGGTGTAGGACGCCACCGTCAGTGGGGTGGTGTCGGTGGCGGTGGAGAGGAACTCGCTGCGGACCCACTGGGTCTTGGAGCCCACGCTCACCTGGGTGAAGCCGCCGGAGGCAAGGCCGGTGACCTTGATGGCTGCCGCCTTGGACACGATGGTGGTGATATCGGCGTCGAGGCTGGCCGCGGCTCGGACGTTGACGTTGCGGACGGCGGTCTTGCGTCCCGAGGGGCCGGTGACGACGACCGAGGCGGGGTTGGTGTTGGCGTCCAGGTACTCCGCCCAGACGTAGGCGGTGGTGTTGTTGTAGGCGATCGGGAGCCAGTCACCGGAGACCTTGCCGGCGGCGATGACGCTGTCGCCGGTGGCGAGCTGGGCGAGGATGGTCTTGCTGGTGCTGGGCCCGGAGCGGATGTTCACGCTGGTGTCCGCGGTGTAGGTCTTGGTGGCGGCGTGCGCGGGGGCGGCGTCCAGCATGCCCGCGGTGACGAGGCACGCGCTGAGCACGAGCCAGGTCAGGGCGGCGCGAGTGGCGACCAGCGCTTGCTTCAAGATCCAGGTTCCCTTTCGAAGTGCGAGAGACAGGGGACGGGTCTTCCCCGTGACGCCAGTCACACCCGTCCCAGCTGCCTCAAGTAGCACGACTGTAAATCGGACGCCTTTGGCCGTCAGCAGATGATGAATAACTACATGCCTGTGATTTCGCAACCACCGGCGGACTAGGCTGGGCGCATGGCCTTGTCGGTGTCCCCGGAACGGTTCGAGGAACTGGTGGACGAGGCGCTGGACGGCATTCCGGCGCAGCTGTTCGACCTGGTCGAGAACTGTGCCCTGATCATCGAGGAGGAGCCCGATCCGGAGCTGGGGGACGTGCTCGGCTACTACGACGGAACTCCCTTGTCAGACCGCACTTCCCAGTACTCGGGAGTGCTCCCGGACCGCATTCTGATCTTCCGCGGGCCACTGCTTCGTTTCGTGTCCTCCGAGGCCGAATTGGTCGACGAGATCCGCATCACCGTATGGCACGAAATCGCCCATTTCTTCGGCATCGACGACGACGAACTGGACGACCTCGGCTACGCGTGAAACACCTTGAGCCGAACTTGAGGGATGGCTGAGAATCCGTCGGGCAGACCCGCTATCGCCGGCGTGACCCGGGGGTCCTCCAGCACTCAGGGCAGGCTGCCGTCGCCGTCCTCATGCAGGATCCAGGACCGTTCGGCGTTCGAGACCCAGATCTCGCACGCCCCGAGGCTCGGCGGGACGTACCCGGCACGCAGGTCCTGACGGGACACCGGGGCGGCGCCGACGAGGGAACACAGGGCGCGCCGCTGGCCCATCTCGGGCATGACGACGGCGACGCAGTCGAGCGTCCGCTGGGAGGCGTTGACCGCGAGTGTGGCCAGCACTTCCCGGGCGAACCCGGGGGCGACCACGACGACCCCGCGCTTCGCCCTGGACGACTTCTCGAGGAAGCTGAGCAGTTCGCGGACGGTGGTCACCTCCTCGGCGGCGACGAGGACACGGGGACGGCTGAGCACGCACAGGCCGCTGGTCGGGTCGTTGGCGAAGATCGGGTCGGCGTAGCCGTAGGCGAGGCTGGGCGCCCCGGTGAGGCGCTGCTGCAGGCGCGTGCGGGCGTCGTCCGTCAGTTGGAGGGTGGACGGCTTCGCGGGCCCGCGGAGGGCTTCGTCCTCACTGAGGTAGGCCGGCGACGGCGCGTCCGCCGGGTGACCCGGAATGGGCCGGTCCGGCGGCTGCGTGAGGGCTTCCTGACGCCGTTTCGTGTCGGTGCGATCGGCCAGCCAGCCGTAGGCGACGATCGCGACCCCGAGCACCAGGACGAGCGCGATGCCGAGGTAGCCGATGTCCACGCTTCCAGTGTGCACGGACGCGGTAGGCGTAGGTACGCTACGAGGGCGCTCCGGCGCGGGGCCTATAGCTCAATTGGCAGAGCAGCGGACTTTTAATCCGCGGGTTCTGGGTTCGATTCCCAGTGGGCCCACCAAGCGGTTTGCTGGCCTCGAGGGGTCGCCCTCGCGGGGACTTCATTCGGGGCATCTTCGGGTGGGAGGCTCAAGAGTCCCCCTCGGCTCCTCCAACGTATTGGCCGTCGTGGGTCCCACGCACGTACGAAGGTAGGGAATGACCAGCGCCGCATCCGACAACCCCGCCGCTGGGTCCACCACTCCGGCATCGCCGGTCAAGCGGATGCGGCTGCGCTACGCGGGCGCCTGTTCCCGATGTGGCCAGATGATTGAGGCAGGAGTCACCGCCGACTACGATCGGGCGTCGAAGACTGTTGCCTGCGTTGCCTGCCAACCCCGCCGTGCGCTGGCGACGCCGACTGAGGTGACAGCGGCGCCACGCCACGCGATCACGCCTGATCCACCCCCGGAACTCGAGCTGGTCGACGGCGTCGCCGGCGGCTCGGCCGCGCGCGAGCACGCCCGACGCCACGACGCGAGGCAGGAACGCGTCCAGGCGGCGCATCCGAAGATCGGCAAGTTCCTCCTGGCCGTCTTCGACGATCCGCAATCCACAAGAGCGTGGTCCGTGGGAGCGGTTGGTGAGCAGCAGCTGGGCGGGATGCTCGCCGGCGTTGCGGGTCCCACGCTGAGGGTGCTGCATGACCGGCGAATCCCGAGGTCCACGGCGAACATCGATCACCTCGTGGTGTGCTCCTCGGGGGTGTACGTGGTGGACGCCAAGCGCTACCAGGACAGACGCCCCGAACTGCGGGTGGAGGGCGGGATCATCCGCCCACGTCAGGAGCTGCTCATCGTCGGTGGCCGGGACCGCACCAAGCTGGTCGAGGGAATGCAGAAACAGCTCAGCCTCGTCCAGACGGCACTCGCCGACCAGCCTGACATCCCGGTGCGCGGGGTGCTGTGCTTCGTCGACGCTGACTGGCCGCTGATCGGAGGCTCCTTCACCGTCGACGGCGTCCTCGTGACGTGGCCGAAGAAGCTCAAGGCGATGTTGACCGGGGCGGGACCCCTCGAATCTGATCGCATCGCCGATCTCCAGTGGCAGCTCCACGAGGCGTTCCCCCGCCAGAAGGAGGCGGCGAGCCGTCCCAGCTGAGGTGTGAAGAGGAGCCCGTGCCCAGCGCTGGGTCGCAACGGGTCAAGAGCACCGGGTCAACCGCGACCCACCAAGCTCTCGAGGACCTTCCCTCCACAAGCTCCCCGACCGACGCCCGTTGGCCTTCACCTGATGCCGCTCCACTCCTGTCCGGCCGATGCCCGCAATCCACGTCACAGACCACCCTCCAAGTTGCACAAACCTCATGCATCCTGGGTGCACTTGCCCGTTCAGATCCTCCGTCGGGTTCCGCTACTCCCCGGTGATCACCGGGTGGAAGTAGTCGAAGAGCGCAGAGTCGATGGGCTCGGCGAACTGCAGTCGCATGCGGACAATGTCGAGGGGAGCACCACCCGCGATCGGCATCTTGGTCTGTTCCGCCGCGTGGGAGGTGGCCTGGCCGAGGTAGTAGAACTCCGTGCCCTCGGCGTCGTCCTTCTTTACGAAGACGTGCAGATCGACCTCGTTGTTGATGATGGGACGAACCTCATCGCTGGCCAGTGTCCGGCGGCTTCGTGTGTACCAGAGCATCGTGGTGGTATCGAGCAGCCGGTCTTCATAGGCGGTGCTAGCGGCGATGTCCTGAGACTTGTGGAGTGTCACGAAGATGGCGCAGGACCGGGTGTCGCGGCTTACCCGGTAGCCATACAAGGTCGAGGTCCACTTCCTTGGCCAGCAGAGCAGGCGAGTCACTTCCTTGCGCGAGTACTGACGTCCCGGAGTGAAGGGATGCGCGTCGGCATATCGCCTCGCGACTACCTCCAACCCCGTGGTGATGAGATCGCTCAGGGCTGCCGAAAAGGTCGTGGAGTGACCGGCCGAGACCTCCATTGTGGGCGTGAGGCGGACGCTCCCGTCGGGGTCGATGCGTACCAGCCCCCGTTCGTAACGGTTCTGGTCAGCCTCGGCGTGCTCCGCAAGCGACAGTGTGTCAATCGCGCTGCTGACATGGAGCGAGTCGGATGGAAGGCCGGCATCGGCGAACAGCTGGGCGATCTCGTCGCGTCCGAGCGGGCCGCGCTCAACGAGCGCCTGGAGCAGGACGAACTCGTGGCCGCGCTTGGCGGTCATGACCTCGTGAGAAAGCAGGTCGAGTGCCTTCCGCTCCAGCGGCGTTAGGCCTGAGGGGATGCTCAGGACGCGTTCGATGAGGGCCGGGTAGCTGGAGTCTCTGGTGGCGAGAAGGACGGGATCCACTGAGTCGAAGCGCAGGAAGTCTGAGAGTGCAGGTACTCGTCCGAGCCGATTCCGGAGAATCTCGATCGCGTTCTTGAGGTTCGACATGCTGTCAAGCCGTGCCGTCACGATGGACTTGAGCACGCGCTCTTGCGCGATCCGGTCGAAGCGCACGCTCGCGAGTCCGGGAAGGACGCCCGCTTCCTCGGCGGCGATCAGGTGTTGCTTGAGTGACTCCTTATTGAGCGACTCGTCACCGAACAGTGCGATCGGAATGAGGTAGTTGTTCGTGTAGTTGCCGATGAAGTCCAGCACGATGACGCAGTCCTTGCCGGGGAGCTTCCGCAGCCCGCGACCGAGCTGCTGAACGAACACGATGGCGGACTGCGTCTGGCGGAGCATGATGATCTGGTTCGCCGAGGGAATGTCGACGCCCTCGTTGAAGACGTCCACGGTGAGGATGTAGTCAAGCTCCCCGGTCTCCAGTCTCGCCACTGCACGCTCGCGAACGGAGATCGGGTCGGTGCCGCTGAGAAACACAGTGCGCAAGGGCCTCCCACGCAGCGCCCGGTCATTAAGGGCGTCCGAGAGCAGTCGGGCCTCCTCCCGACGGCTGCAGAAGATCAGGCCCCGTGGAGGGACGGCTGCTTGCCCGTACACCTCGATCGCCTTGATGAGGTGGCTCACCCGTTCGGGGGAGATGAGGACTCTCAGGTCGGCTTCGTCAGTCAGGGTGTCACCCGAGGCGAGCGTGACGTCTGCGACGCCGTAGTAGTGGAAGGGGCACAACATGTCCTCTTCCAAGGCTCGGTTGAGACGGATCTCGTACGGGACGTTGTAGTCGAAGCGCTCGAACACGTTGAAGCCATCGGTTCGCTCAGGGGTTGCTGTCATTCCGAGAAGGAACTGTGGCGTGAAGTGGTCGAGCACTCGCTGGTGGGTGGTGGCGCCGGCCCGATGAGCTTCATCAAGAACGATGTAGTCAAACGTGTCTGCAGCAAGGCTCGTCAGTACATGTGGCTGGGACAGTGTCTGGACGGTGGCGAACACATAACGTGCATCAGGCTGCCTCACCCCGCCAGCGAGCTTGCCGTAGTCGCGCGCTGGCCCGCCGAGTACTCGCTGATACTCCTCGATGGTGCGATCGAGAATCTGCTCGCGATGAACAACGAAGAGCAGCCGTCTTGCTCCAAACGCTCGTACATCCAGCGCTGACAACATCGTCTTGCCTGTGCCGGTGGCCGAAATCACGATCGCCCGACGGGCTCCCCGAGCTCTCAAGGTCGAAATGGCGTTCAGCGCCTCCATCTGCATCCCATTAGGGACCACGAAGGATGTGGCATCCTCGCGCGTTGCCTCCGGTATGTGTCTGGCTGGGCGACTGGCCGGTGCGACGTAGCGGGAAGCGTAATCTGCGATCCAGTCCTCGGTCAGCGGCACGGACTCGGCGAGCTGCTGCCTGACCAACCTTGTGAACTGGCGGGCCAGGTCGCTGCCCCGCGCGGCGGTCACCCTGAGATTCCACTCGTGATTGGTGACTAGGGCGTTCTCGGTGAGGTTGGAGCTGCCCACCATGGCTGTGACTGCAGTCGCGTGCTCGAAGATGTAGCCCTTGGGATGGAAGGCGGGGGAGCTGTGGAGGCGAACCTCGATTCCGAGTTGCTCCAGGTTCATCAGCTCCGCGAAGGACGCTGGGGAGTTGAAAGCCAGATAGTCCGAGGTGACGATTCGTCCCGTTCCGGTGAAGTCCACCAGCTCCTGTTTGAGCAGCGCTAGTGCGCGAGGCGTCACAAACGCGACCGAAAACAGGAACCCCTGGCACTTCGACAGTTCCTCTCGGAGTATTCGGAGGACCGATTCACTGGGCCCGTTCAAGACCATCTGTGGATGCCGCTGCCTTGGCGCGCGAACATCCTCCGCTAGGTAGCCGAACCGAACGTCGAGTGCCAGCGGGTCGCTCCAGGAGAAGTCGGCTGTCATTCGAAGTCGCGCTGGATCTGGTGAACGGCGGGAAGGTCCGCCGGGGCCCAGTCGAGACTGGTGAGGTCAGGGGGCGGCAGCCAAACGGCTGCGGTGTGCTCCGAAATGGTGGGCTCACTGTCGAGGATGGAACAGTAGAACGTGGTGAGGTTTACCACGGCGAAGTCGTACTCATGCTGGGTCGTAACCAGCTTGGCGCCGACGGTGATGGTGCAGCCAAGCTCTTCAAGGATCTCGCGAGCCAAAGCCTCCTCTGGTAGTTCGCCCGGCTCTAGCTTCCCTCCCGGGAACTCCCAGTGACCCGCAAGACTTCCTGGGCCACGCCGCGTGCACAGAATACGGCCGGCATCAACGATGACGGCGCCCACCACGTCGATCTGCCTCTTTGTCTCACTGCTCTCGCCCTGCACGAGCCAAGCTTGTCTGATGGCGTGTCGGGCGAGGAGCACCGGCACGGCGCGTCGCCTAGGCGGTCCTCGATTCCATTTGGCCCAGCCAGGAGCTGCGCCGGCGGACCCAGTCGTTGGGGACCTGATCTCCGGCTGCTCGCCGCTTGCTCGCGCAAGGAAGGCAGGTGTCTCCGGACGGCTCAACAAACAACAGTGGGCCGCACTCACCGATTCCTGAGCGGCCTCCTTCGGGCGGGATTCGCCGTAGTGCTAGGGAAGCCCAGGAGCCCCTAACGCTGCGTTGCCTTCTTCGTGGACCTGTCCGGGTGACGTCCCACGTTGTCGAGGGCCGGGAGCCGGTTTGCGTGCGGCGCTGAGGTAGTCGTGGTCGACAAGTACACCGGGGTCACCCTCGCCGCCTTTGAACTTGTCTCAAAGTGACCCCTTACGGGTTACTGCCAGGCGACCTGGGCGCGCGAGAGGATAGAGGCAGCCCGCCCGAGGAGATCATGTTTGTCACGCGCTTGCGCGCCCGTTGTCGCTGCGGCGTGCAGTTAGGCGGATCAGCGCGATGACGGACCCATTCCAGTCTGAGGTTTCTGGCCCGGTGGGCTCGCAGGAGCCGGCACCCATGCTCCAACCGGATGGCCGGGAATGGCTACGGCAGCTGGACTGGCGGCAGTTTGAGCAGCTTGTGGCTGCCGCGTATCGACTGCAGGGATACGACGTCCTGACGACCTCGCCCGGAGCTGACGGGGGGATCGACCTCATCCTGACGCGTGGCGGTGATCGGATCTTCGTCCAGTGCAAGCACTGGAAGGCGTGGCAGGTCGGGGCACCTGTCATTCGGGAGCTCTTCGGGCTCGTTGTCGCTAACCGGGCGAGCCGAGGGATTGTGGTCACGTCGGGGACGTTCAGCCGCGAGGCGATCGAGTTCGCGCGTCAGACGGGCACCGACCTCGTGGACGGCCCAGCGTTGATGGCGCTGGTCGCGAGCGGGAACGCGCACCTGCCGGCGGCCACAGCGATGCCTGCTGGCTTCCCTTCATCGGCATCCATGGTCCAGGTCCCTCATCCCTCTCTCCATTTCGCGACGCCGGCGGCCGCGCCTGGGGTGCCGTCCTGTCCCGTGTGCCTTGCTTCGATGCGACTCCAGAAGGCGCGTCGAGGACGAAACGCAGGGTCGATGTTCTGGGGGTGCAGCCGGTTCCCGGGCTGCAAAGGCACTCGCGAAGCCGCGCCCTACCTACAGGCGACAGCCGCACAGCGACCAGAAACCAGCCGTGTCAGGCGCGGTTCCCGACGCCCGGGCGGTGCTGCTGTCCTGGCTGCCGTGATCGCGGTCGTGCTGGGTCCCCTCGTGCTAATGCTCCTGGTTCCCGAAGTGTTGAGGGCGGCGGTCCGCACCGCCGAGGCTCCGCCAGCTGTTCGCCCCATTCCATCGGCGCCGGCCGCCACTCTGAGCGCTGCAGGGGGGCCCGCCTCCGCTGCTCCGAGTATGGGTGAGCAACCCATGGACCTGGTCGTCGACTCGACCAGTTCTCAGCTCTACACCGCGAACTACGTCAGCGGAGACGTGACCGTGATCGACGCACGATCGATGACCGTACTGCGCCGGATCGACGCACCGGGAAAGCCGACGGCGATCACCAAGGCGGGCAAGACGCTCTATGTCGCTGACCGCGCATCACGCAAGGTGTATGCGATTGACGCGGCGACCGGAAAGACCACGGCCACCTTCGCTACTGGTAAGGGCCCGAACGACCTGGCTATCGACAGCAAGGGCGATCGACTCTTCATCGCCAATGGTGAGGACAGCTCGATCTGGGCCTATGCGCTCAGCTCGGGACGCCGGGTGGGCACGATCGAGGCCGGACTTGAGCCGGTCGGAATCGCGGTGGATGTCGAGGAACACAAGCTCTACGTCGCCGCGACACTCGGCGTGCTGATCACATATCGAACCGGCTCGCTGGGACGCCTCGAGACTACCTACGCCGGCACGACAGGAAGCCTGGCGGTGGACTCGAAACGTCAACGCCTCTACAGCGTGGACTCCGCCGGCGTGCGGGAACGCAATCTGCTCTCCGGTTCCTCTCACTACATCGGGACGCGGATCAAGCCCCGCGCCGTGACGGTCGACGCTCGCAGCCGGATCGCCTACGCCCTGGACCCTGACACAGGAGCGATCGAAGCGGTCAGCCTCAAGTAGCACCCCGCCGGAGGGGGCTCGAGAAGGGAACCCAGCCTTCGCTGCAGGTGGGTAATGGGTCTGCTGAACGGCACCGTCCACCGGGGACGGGGCTCGAGCAGGCCGGCACTCGCCGGGGGAGGGAGACGTGAATGACGACCAAGGTGGAGAAGTCGGTGGTGGTGGACGTGCCGCTGAGCACGGTCTACAACCAGTGGACGCAGTTCGAGGAGTTCCCGCACTTCATGGGTGCGGTGGAGAGCGTGACCCAGCTGGGCGATGACCGCCTGGAGTGGGTGGCCGAAATGGGCGGCGTGCGCCGGCAGTGGGTCGCCAAGATCCTGGAGCAGGTGCCCGACCGTAAGGTGGCCTGGGCCGCCGTGGAAGGCGCCACCAACGCCGGCGCGGTGACCTTCACCGAGCTCGGCCCCGCGCGCACAGAGGTGCACCTGAGCCTGGAGTACGAGCCGGAAGGCGTCGTCGAGAAGGTCGGTGACGCGCTGAAGATCGTGGAGCACCAGGCCGAGGCCGACCTCGAGAACTTCGCCCGGTTCATCGAGGACGAAGGCCGCGCGAACGGTGCCTGGCGTGGCTCGATCAACGAGGGTGCGACGGTGACGACGCCGGGAGTCGAGGATGCTGCATCGTCCTGGGGTGACTCCGGCAAGGTCGGGGACGACGCGGAGCGCGAGGCGACGTTCCGTGATGCCGAACCGAGGACCGATCTCACCGGTACGACGACGGTGGGGGAGCCGCCGCTACCAGGCGATCACGGCCTCAACCCCACCGATGCCGCCTCCGGCTTCGGGAACGAAGGGACGTCCGAGCCGGGCGTCATCCGCAGGGACGATCCCCTCGCCTGAGCGCCGGACGTGGGACAGGGCCGGCGTTCACGGTGTGCGAGCCACCGGGGCGCCGGCCCTGATCGCTCTCGGGATCTCCGCGAGCTGGTCGACCAGCGTGATGAGTTCCTCGATGCCGGCCGGGTCTGCGGGGGAGTCGACCTCCACCCGATAGGTGATGCCGGTCGAGGCCCAGTCCTCGCCGAACTCGCCCTGCGCCTCGACCCGGACACCATTGATCGGCACCCCGCGACTCTGCGCCTCCCGGTGAAGGTCGTTGAGGACACAGGCGGCGACGGCCAGGTGGAGGACGTGGGCACCGGTGAAGCCTGCCGCGACGTCGACACCGCCCTCGGTCCAACGATGGCTGAAGTGCGTCACGTGATCGTGACCAGCAAGGCGCTCGCGAAGGCTTCCCGACGCGCACACCACGGCGAAGTTGCTCATGTCCAGAGACTGCCGTCCGTCATTCGCCTCGGCCAAGCGCTACTTGTGCTGAGGCCACGCTGGCCGGCGGCTCGCGAGCTCAGGAGGCGCGACGCTCATCCTGAACGCGAAGCGCCGTCCGCGTCGCGGGCCGTGGCCAGTTGGCGGTCAGGAACTCGGGCAGCTCGACGCCCCGGCCGAGCCACCACTGTGCGAGCGCAGCCTCGGTCGAGTCGACCGTGCCGGTCGTGTCGGCGGCGGCGTTCTGAGGGTGTGGCATGTTCCCAGCCTGCCCCGCTTCGGCTCGCGCGCCCAGACCCCACGCGGGTGACTACGGGATTCGCTGACGCCGCGCACAGCTCAGCCGATCTGGAGGATCACCTTCCCGGTGGTGGCGCGCCCCTCCAGTGCCTCGTGCGCCTTGGCGGCGTCGGCAAGGGCGAACCGCGCACCGATGCGGACGTCCAGGCCTCCGTCAACCACAGCGGCGAACAGCTCGTCCGCCCGGCCACGGAGCTCCTCGGTCGTAGCGATGTAGTGGCCCAGGGTGGGACGGGTGAGGAACAGCGAGCCTCCCGAGTTGAGCCGCTGGATGTCGAAGGGCGGCACCGGTCCGCTGGAGGCGCCGAACAACACCATCGTTCCGCGGCGTCGCAGGCACGCGAGCGACGCGTCGAAGGTGGAGCGGCCCACCCCGTCGTAGACGACCGGCACTCCGCCGCCGGCGAGTTCCTTCACCAGTCCCGGCAGTTCGGCGGTCAGGTCTTTCAGCAGGTCGTAGCGAATGACCTCGACGGCCCCGGCGGCCCGGGAGAGCGCTTCCTTCTCGGCGCTGGAGACGGTGGTGATGACGCGGGCGCCGCGGCTGGTGGCGAGTTGGGTGAGCAGCAGGCCGACCCCGCCGGCGCCGGCGTGGACGAGGATCGGGTCGCCCGGCTGGACGGGGTAGGTCGAGGTCACCAGGTAGTGCGCGGTCAGGCCTTGAAGGGGGAGCGCGGCCGCGACGTCGAGGCCGACGCCGTGGGGGACGCGGAGTGCCCGCTCGGCCTTGACCCGGACCAGCTCGGCGTAGGAGCCGGGCGAGTCCGCCCAGGCGACCCGGTCGCCCTCGGCCAGATCGGTCACGTCCTCGCCGACCGCGACCACCACGCCGGCACCCTCATCGCCCGGAGTGTGCGGGAACGGCATCGGGTAGACCCCGCCCCGACGGTAGGTGTCGATGAAGTTGATGCCGGCAGCCGCCGCCTTGACCAACACCTCGCCAGGGCCAGCCTTTGGATCGGGAATCTCAACCAGCTCGAGGACGTCGGGGCCGCCGGCCCGCTGGGCTTGGATCGCACGCATAGGCCGAGACTAACCCGCGTGAGCCCCAAGCCTGCTGGCCGTTCAGGCCAGGACGGCAGCGAACGGCCCGTCGTCCTCGCTCAGCCCCGCGGCTGGCTGGAGCTGCGCACGATCAACTCGGGCTGCAGCACCGTCTGGCGGTGGACGTGACCTGCGTCGCCGGAGGAGTGCTCGAAGAGGAGTTGCGCGGCGAGGTAGCCCAGCTGGTCGGTGGGCTGCCGTACCGAGGTGAGGGGCACGACCCAGTCGGCAGCGAAGTCGATGTCGTCGTAGCCGACCAGCGCCACGTCGTCGGGCACCCGCACGCCGGCCCGGTTGAGCCCGCGGTAGACGCCGAAGGCCATCATGTCGTTGCCGCAGAAGATGCCGGTGGGAAGGGGGCCCTCCAGCAGCCGGTGCGCAGCGAGCACCCCGTCCTGTATGCCCAGGCCCTCCTGGAGGACCTCCACCAGAGCCGTCTCCGGGTCGAGCCCGGCAGCGACGATGGCGTCGCGGGCACCCTGGGCGCGCTGGACGTGCTGGCGCAGGCCCTGGCCGCCGCCGACGAAGGCCACGCGCTCGTGGCCCAGTTGCAGGAGGTGCTCCACCGCCAGGCGGGCGCCGGCGACGTCATTGACCGACACCGAACAGTCGTCGCCCTCGGTCTGGTAGTCGAGGAACACCACCGGGAGGTGCCCGGCCTCGACGCTGGCCTGCTCCCCGCCGCTCCCCGTCCGCGCGGGCGTCAGCAGCGCGCCCCGGACCCGCTGCGCGCCGAGGATCTGCAGCAGCTGGGCTTCGCGCTCCGGGTCGTTGTCGGAATTGCACAGGATCACCACGTGCCCCGCCTCGCGCGCGGCCCGTTCGACCGCCCGGGCGGCCTCCATGAAGAACGGGCTCACCACGTCGAGGACGACCAGGCCGATCACCTGGCTGGCCACACCGGTCAGCACGCGCGCCTGCTGGTTGGGCACGAAGCCCATGTCCTTGATCGCGCGTTCCACCGCCCGCCGGGTGCGGGCGCTCACCAGTTCGGGGTGGTTGATGGTGTGCGACACGGTGCCGACCGACACTCCGGCCCGGGCGGCCACGTCCTGGATGCGGACGCCGTTGCCGTTCTGGGTCCTGCCCATCGAACCTCCCGCTGACCTGGCGCGAGCCTAACCGACCCGCGCTCCGGAGCTTCCTCGATATCAATGTGATAACGGCCCACGCGCTCGGTTGCGGGTGGGCGACAACGAGGATACTGTCTGAAGCGCTTCAATACATGAAGCGCTTCAAAGAGCAACGTCGCTTGGAGAGTCCATGTCGGAAGAGACGTCCGCCAGCGCCGCCCACGCCACCCGGCGCTGGTTCGTGCCGGATGCCTACATCCCGCCGCGGAGCACCGCGCCCGAGGTGTCCCACGAGTCCATCTGCGTGCTGAACCCCGACGCCACGCCCGCCGTGTTCACCGTCACGGCCTACTTCGCCGACCGCGAGCCGGACGTCTCCGAGCCGATCACCATCCCGGGGCTGCGGGCCTTGCACCTGCGCACCGACGCCCCCGGGGCGGTCGGCGGCCTGCGTCTGGAGCGCGGCGTCCCGTACGGCCTCGAGATCATTTCCGACAGCCCGCTGCAGCTGCAGTACAGCCGCCTGGACACCACCCAGCCCGCCTACTCGCTGATGACCGCGCTGCTCGACAGCGCACCACACACGCTTCACAGCTGATACCCGGCAGTTCAGCCGGCAGCAACCGAAGGACGCCTAACAAGGAGGATGGAATGAAGCAAGGGCGCTTTGCCACCGGGGCCGCCAGCCTCGCCCTCGCACTCGGTCTCTCGCTGTCTGCGTGCAGCAGCGGCGCCGCACCGAGCGCGGGCTCGAGCGAGCCGGCCAAGGACAAGAACTACACGATCGCCGTGGTCCCCAAGGACGCCACGAACCCCTGGTTCGTGCGCATGGAGACCGGCGTGAAGCAGTTCGCGTCCGACACCGGCCTCAACGTGTACCAGAAGGGCCCGTCGGAGACCGACGCCACCATGCAGGCGCAGGTCATCCAGGACCTCATCGCGCAGAAGGTGGACGCCATCGCGGTCGTCCCGGTCGACCCGGGCGCCCTCGAGACCGTCCTCAAGCAGGCCATCGACGCCGGCATCGTCGTCGTCACCCACGAGGGCGCCTCGCAGCAGAACACGATGTACGACATCGAGGCCTTCAACAACGCCAAGTACGGCGCCTTCATCATGGACAACCTCGCCGAGTGCATGGGCAAGGAGGGCACCTACACCACGATGGTCGGCCACGTCACCAACGCCTCCCACAACGAGTGGGCCGACGGCGGCGTCGCACACCAGAAGGAGGCCTTCCCGAACATGAAGCTCCTGGCCGACGAGCCGCGGGTCGAGTCCCAGGACGACGGCGAGCAGGCCTACCAGACGGCCAAGGAGCTGCTCAAGAAGTACCCCGACCTCAAGGGCATCATGGGCACCTCGTCGTTCGACGCTCCGGGTGTGGCCCGCGCCATCGACGAGCTCGGCCTCAAGGGCAAGGTCTGCACCAGCGGCACCGGAATGCCGGCGGCCAACAAGGAGATCCTGGCCAACGGGTCCGTCTCTTCCCTGACCCTGTGGGATCCGGCCAAGGCCGGCTACGCGATGGCCTCCCTGGCCAAGAAGATCCTCGACGGCGACAAGATCGAGGGCACCGTCGACCTGGGCGTCGACGGCTACAAGGAGATGCACTTCGCTGAGGGCAGCACCAAGGTGCTCGAGGGCAACGGCTGGATCGTCATCAACAAGGACAACGTCGACAGCTTCGGCTTCTGACCGACTCCCGGGTGCCGGCCGGACGCATCCCCGTCCGGCCGGCCACCATCCCCCGGTGGGGGCGGCGGTACCCCTCCCGCCGCCCCGCCGGGCTGTCCCACCCAAGGAACGAAAATGGCTGAAAGCGTCCTCGCGGTCCGCGGGGTGAGCAAGTCCTTCGCCGGGGTCCAGGCGCTCAGTGACATCACCCTCGACATCAGGCCGGGCGAGATCCACTGCCTCGCCGGCGAGAACGGCAGCGGCAAGTCGACGCTGATCAAGATCATCTCGGGCGTGCACGACCCTGACGAGGGAACGATCGAGATCAACGGCGTCTCCCACGCGCGGCTGACCCCCGTCGAGGCCATCGCCGCCGGCGTGCAGGTCATCTACCAGGACTTCTCGGTCTTCCCCAACCTGACCGTTATGGAGAACCTCGCCCTCAACACCGAGCTCGCGAGCAAGCGCAAGCTGGTCAACTGGCGCCGCTTCCGCCGCATCGCCGAGGAGGCGGTGGCGAAGATCAACTTCTCCGTCGACCTCGACCAGCTGGTCGGCAAGCTCTCGGTCGCCGACAAGCAGCTGGTCGCGATCAGCCGCGCCCTGATGAGCGACGCGAAGCTGATCATCATGGACGAGCCCACGACGGCTCTCACCAAGCGCGAGGTGGACGCGCTCTTCCGGATCATCCTCGACCTCAAGGCGCGGGGCATCGCCACCCTCTTCGTGAGCCACAAGCTCGAGGAGGTGTTCGAGATCAGCGAGCGCTTCACGATCATCCGGAACGGACGCGCGGTCGCGACCTGCCTGCCCGAGGAGCTGAACCGCCGGACCTTCACCCAGTACATGACCGGACGCGAGTTCGAGGACGCCCACTTCGAGGTGGGCGAGCTGCCGGACGAGCCGGTCCTCGAGGCGCGCGACCTCAGCGTGAAGGGCGCGTTCGCCGACGTCAGCTTCCGCCTGCGCCCCGGCGAGATCCTGGGCATCACCGGGCTGCTCGGCTCGGGCAGGACGGAACTGGCGATGACCCTGTTCGGCGCCTATCGTCCCGATGGCGGCGAGCTGCTGCTGAAGGGCCGGCCGGTGACGTTCTCCGGGATTCGTGACGCGATCGCCAGCGGCATCGGCTACGTCCCTGAGGACCGTCTCACCGAGGGCCTGTTCCTGGAGCGGTCCATCGGTGACAACATCGTGATCGCCCAGATCGACCACCTCGTGGCGCGTGGGCTGCTCGACCGGGAACGCAAGAGCGCGTCGGCTGACGAATGGGTGCGTGACCTGAAGATCGCGACCCCCGACCCCGACAACGCCGCCAACACCCTCTCCGGCGGCAACCAGCAGCGCATCGTGCTCGCCAAGTGGCTCGCGACGAAGCCGGACATCCTCATCCTGAACGGGCCGACGGTGGGCGTCGACATCGGTTCCAAGCACGACATCCACCAGATCCTTCGTGAGCTCGCGGGCTCGGGGATGGCCGTCATCGTCATCTCCGACGACATCCCCGAGGTCATCGGCAACTGCAACCGGGTGCTCCTGATGAAGGCCGGACGGATCACCGACGAGGTCGACCCCGCCGTCGTGAGCGAGCACCAGCTGGCCGCGCTCATGACCGGCGAGTCCGACCAGGAAGGAAAGCACTGAGGTGGGTGCGCTCATCCAGAAGACCATCAGGTCCAACGAGTTCTACGTGTTCCTCGTGATCGCTGCCGTCTGCCTGCTGATCCAGGCACGCAGCGGGCAGTTCTTCACGGCCAACAACCTCGTCGACCTCGCCAACGCGATGGTGGTGCCCGGGCTGTTCGCCATCGGCGCGTTCCTCGTGATTGTCTCCGGCGGCATCGACGTGTCCTTCCCCGCCCTCGCCTCCCTCGCGGTGTACGCCGTGACGCGGTTCCTCGTCGACTCGCGCTACGAGGGCGGCATCGTGCTGCCGTTCCTCCTGGTGATCGGGCTGGGCGCGGTGCTCGGCGCCTTCAACGGGCTGTTCACCTCGCGCCTGGCCGTCCCGTCCCTGATCATCACCCTCGGCACGGCGAACGTGTTCTCCGGGGTCATGCAGGGCGCGTTGAACTCCGTGCAGATCCCCAAGATCCCCGCGGCGATGGCCGAGTTCGGACGCGGCTCGCTGTTCGTGGCCACCAACCCGGTCTCGGGACTCACGTCCAGCATGCCGGTCTCGTTCCTGATCCTGCTCGCCGTGCTCGCGGTGATCTTCTTCCTGCTCCGCTACACCATGTTCGGACGCGGTGTCTTCGCGATCGGCGGCGACGAGAGCGCTGCCGCGCGCGCCGGCTTCAACGTCCGGTGGACCAAGTTCTGGATCTACGTGATCGTGGGCGTCATCGCCGCCGTCGCCGGCCTCATCCGTACCTGCGGAATGGGCCAGATGCATCCCACGAACCTGCTGGGGATGGAGATGATGGTGATCGCGGCGGTCGTCCTCGGTGGCACCGCCATCACCGGTGGCACCGGCTCGTTGACCGGCGTCATGCTCGGCACGTTGCTGATCGTCATCGTCGAGAACAGCATGATCCTGCTCGGCATCCCGACCTTCTGGCAGCAGTTCTCGCTCGGGCTGCTGATCATCGTCGGCACCGGGATCTCGGCCCTACAGATCGCGCGGTCGGGCAACGGCCTGCGCGCGGTCCTGAGATGAAAGGCGATGCCGTGCAGACCCTCCTGACCCGGTCCGCGTCCCTCCGGGCGCTCACCAGGGACACCCACCTGACCCGGCTCGTGGTCATGCTCGCGGTGCTCATCGGCTTCTTCGCGATCGTCAAGACCGGCGCCTTCTTCAACCTGCTGACGTGGCAGTCGATGGCCATCCAGTTCCCGGAGTTCGGGCTGATGGCCCTCGGCGTGATGCTCACCATGATCACGGCAGGCATCGACCTCTCGGTGGTCGGCGTCGCGAACATGGCCGCGATCGGTGCCGCCGTCGTGATGCTCGGCATGGCGCCGCGGGGGGCCGACCCGGCCACGGCCGCGGGCGCGATCGCGGTGGCGATCTGCCTGGCCCTGGCCACCGGGGCAGCCGCCGGGGCGCTCAACGGCTTCCTCGTGGCGAAGGTCCGGATCCCCCCGATCCTGGCCACCCTGGGCACGTTCGAGCTGTTCACCGGCATCGCGATCCTCATCACCGGCGGGAAGCCGAAGAGCGGCCTGCCGCCGCTGTACGGCCAGGTCTTCGCCGGCAAGCTGTTCGGGCTGATCCCCGTGCCGCTGATCGTGTTCGCGGTGGCGACGGTGCTGGTCTGGTTGCTGATGACCAGGACGGCGTTCGGCACCAAGATCTACATGCTGGGAACCAACGCGACCGCCGCACGGTTCAGCGGACTCAACACGACCAGCCTCCTGGTGCGGACGTACATGATCTCGGGCCTCTACGCCTCGCTCGCCGGGCTGGTGATGCTCGCGAACTACAACTCGGCGAAGGCCGACTACGGGTCCACCTACACGCTGCTCGCGGTGCTCATCGTGGTCCTCGGCGGCGTGAACCCCAACGGCGGCAGCGGCCGGCTGATCGGCGTCGTGCTCGCGATCCTGATCCTGCAGATCCTGTCCTCGGGCCTGAACATGTTCCCGAACATCAGCAACTTCTACCGCCCGCTGATTTGGGGGGCGGTCCTCCTGGCCGTCATCACCGCCAACCACATCGCCGGTCGGCGTCCACACCATCGAGTCACCAAGGGACAAGGACAACCGAAATGAAGACCGTCAAGGACAAGCACGTCGTCGTGGGCGCCGACTTCGCCGGCTTCCCCCTGAAGGAGGCGGTGAAGAAGCACCTGGTCGAGCGCGGCTGGAACGTGGAGGACCTCACCCCGACGCTGGAGGACTGCGACATGTACCACCGGGTGGGCTTCCTGGTGGGCTCGAAGATCTCGGAGGGGGAGTTCGAGAAGGCGCTCGCCTTCTGCGGCACCGGCATGGGCATCCACATCGCGGCGAGCAAGTGCCCGCACGTCCACGCCGCGGTCGCAGAGACGCTCCCGGCCGCGAAGCGGGCGGCGACCGCCAACAACGCCAACCTGCTCGCCATGGGCGCCTTCTGGACGGGCCCGCGCCTGGGACAGGCGATGGCCGACGCGTTCCTGGAGAGCTCGATGGGGGAGGGCTACGAGGACTGGGACGGCTTCTACGAGTACCACTGGATCGGCTACGACGAGTGCGAGAACTTCGACTACGACGCGTACCGGGCCAACGGCTTCCGCGTGCCCAACCCCGCGTCCGCTCCGCTCGGCCCGCAGCCGCGCGGGCTGGCGTACTGATGCCGCGGCGTACCGGGAGGGACTGAATGGGCGCGATCGCTGTGATCGGCTCGGCGAACGCAGACCTCGTCGTTCAGGTCGCGCGTCGCCCGGCGGGCGGCGAGACGATCCTCGGCTCCGACCTGGTCGTCACCCCGGGCGGCAAGGGCGCCAACCAGGCGGTCGCCGCCGCTCTCGTGGGCGGTGACGTCCGTTTCGTGGGGGCCGTGGGCGACGACGGGCACGGCGAGCTGCTCCGCGGCTCGCTGGCCGGTGCCGGCGTCGATGTCGCCGAGCTGGTCACGGCGGCCGGCGCCACCGGGGTCGCCCTGATCTTCGTCACCCCTGACGGCGAGAACTCGATCGTGGTCGCGCCGGGCGCGAACAGCGCCGTGACGCCCGCTTTCGTGAGCGCGTGCGAGCGGTCGTGGCTGGCCGCCGACCTGGTCGTGATGCAGCTGGAGGTGCCCATGGCGACCGTCGAGGCGGTGGCTGCCGCCTGCGCCCGCGCCGGCACCCGGTTCCTGCTCAATGCCGCGCCCGCCGCCGTCCCGCCCGCCGCTGTGTTGCATGCCTGCGACCCGCTGGTCGTGAACCGGAGCGAGGCGTTGATCCTGCTCGCGGACGACCCGGACTCGGCGGAGGACGCGGAGCAGCTGGCCCGCCGTCTCGCGGACCTCGGTCCGCGCAGCGTCGTGCTGACGCTCGGTGCCGGCGGCTCACTGGCGCTCGACGCGGACGGCGTCGTGCACCACCAGGCGGCGCCCCGGGTGACCGCGGTCGACACCACCGGTGCCGGCGACGCGTTCGTCGGTGCACTGGCCGTCGAGCTCGCCGCCGGGAAGGCCCTGGCCGGAGGCCTGGCCCGGGCGACCGAGGTGGCCGCCCTGTCCGTGCAGCGGGCGGGCGCCCAGTCCTCCTATCCGACGCGCTCGGAGGTGGAGGGCGGATGAAGCGGGACGGCATCCTGAACCCCCGGCTCAGCTTCCTGCTCGCCGGGCTGGGTCACACCGACACGGTGGTGGTCGCCGACTGCGGGCTGCCGCGACCGCCGGGCGTGGAGGTCGTCGACCTCGCCCTGGTGTTCGGCGTGCCCACCTTCGAGCAGGTGCTGCGTGCGCTCTCGACGGAACTGGTGGTCGAGCGGGCCCTCATCGCCGCGGAGTCGCTCGAGCGCAATCGCGGTGTCCGACGCCTGGTGGAGTCGCTGTTCGTCGCGCCCGACACGGTGGACCACGAGGAGTTCAAGCGGTGCACCTGCGACGCCAGCCTGCTCGTGCGCACCGGCGAGGCCAGCCCCTACGCCAACGCCATCCTCAGGTGCGGGGTGCCGTTCTAGCGACATGGTCCGCGACGACCGTCAGCGCAGCGCCCCGCGGCTCGCCATACTGCTGGCATGACCCGATCCACAGAGCTCGGCTGGGAACTCGACGGCATTGCGATGCACGGGACGCTCACCGTCCCCGACGGCGATGGCCCGTTCCCGACCGTCGTCCTGGTGGCCGGCAGCGGCCCCACCGACCGTGACTGGACCTCGCCGCTGCTGCCCGGGACCAACGGCAGCGCGCGCCTGCTCGCGGACGCGCTCGCCAAGGCCGGCTTCGCCTCCGCGCGCTACGACAAGCGGGGATCGGGCCCCGACGTGGCGCAGAACGTCACGGCGCTCATGGGCCGGATCAGCATGGCGTCCCACCTCGACGAACTCGCCGCCTGCGTGGCCGCCGCGGTCGCCCAGGACGTCGTCGACCCGGCGAGGCTGGTGGGGCTGGGCAACAGCGAGGGCTGCCTGCACGTGCTGCACTACGCCACCAGCCCGCAGCCGCTCCCGTTCCGCGCCGTCGTGCTCACCGCACCGCCGGGGCGCGCGATCGGCGAGCTCTTCCGGTCGCAACTCCAGCTCCAGCTCGGCCCGGTGCCGGGCGGGGAGGAGTACCTGCGCCTCGTGGACGCGGCGATCGCCCGTTTCGAGGCCGGCGGACAGATGGACCCCGACCCGTCCCTGCCCGAGCCGGTCAGGATGGCGCTGTCGAGCTTCGACACCCCGATCAACCTGCCCTTCGCCCGGGAGCTGTGGTCCGAGGACGCCGCCGACGTCCTGCCAGCGATCACCGTGCCCACCCTCGTCGTGATCGGCCACAAGGACGTGCAGGTGGACGCCGACCTGGACGGCAAGCGGTTGCAGGAGGCCGCCGCCGGCCTGAGCGACGTTTCGTTCGCCTTCCCCGCCTCAGCGAACCACGTCCTCAAGCAGGAGAGCCGCACGATCGCCGAGGTCGTGGCCTCCGGCGACCTCAGGTACAACGGCCCCGACACCCTGCTCGACCCGGAGGCGGTCGGGGCGATCACGGGCTGGCTCGCCGACGTCGTGGAGGCACCGGAACGCTGAGCCGGCCCGGGAACGCTCAGGCGGGCGACAGCACCCAGAACCAGCGGAAGCCGTATCCGGCGAGGCTGATCTCGAGCTCGCCCGCGTGGGCGACCGATTCGCCGCCGAGCAGGTCCTCCACCGTGTCCTCGGGCCGGACGGCGCCGCGCAGCGTCATGGACGCGGGATTGCTCGACAGGTTGTGCACGGCGATCACCGACGAGCGCTCGAGCGCGAGACGGTGCGCGAGCACCGTCGGCGCGGTGTGCTCGAGCACCGAGAACTCGCCCCAGCCCACTTCCTGGCGCTTCCTGCGGATCGCGATCAGGCCGCGGATGAAGGAGAACATCGAGTCGGGTTCGTGCTCCTGGTCGGCCAGGTTCACGTGCTCGGGGCCGTACCCGTCCGGCGTGATCCGCTGGATCAGCCGACGGGGCGCCGCGGTCGAGAAGCCGGCCGTCGGGCCCGGCGTCCACTGCATCGGCGTCCTGACCGCCATCCGCCCGGGTGCCGCGAGGTCCTCGCCCATGCCGATCTCCTCGCCGTAGTAGATCGTGGGCGTGCCGGGCAGCGAGAAGAGCAGGCTGTACGCCAGCCGGACCCGTCGGGGATCACCGTCCAGCATCGGCGGCAGCCGCCGCTTCAGGCCGCGGTCGTACACCTGCATCTCCGGCTCGGGCCCGAACGCGGCGAACACCTCTGCCCGCTCGGCGTCGCTCAGCTTGTCCAGCGTCAACTCGTCGTGGTTGCGCAGGAACGTGGCCCACTGGCAGTGCGGGTGAACCCGAGGACGCGTGGTCAGCGCCTTCACCAGCGGACGCGGGTCCTCGCGGGCGAGCGAGAGGTAGGTCGCCTGCATGCTGATGAAGTCGAACATCATGTGCAGTTCGTCGCCGGCGTCGCCGCCGAAGAACCTGCGCTGCTCGGCGTGCGGCACGTTGACCTCGCCCAGCAGCATGGCATCGCCCTTGCGGCGGCCGAGGAACGAGCGCACCTCCTTCAGCACGGCGTGGACGTCGACGACCTCGGTGGGGCCGGCCGAGTCCGCCGTCGTCTGCAGGATGAAGGGCACCGCGTCCATCCGGAACCCGTCGACGCCGAGCTCCACCCAGAAGCCGATCGTGCGCAGCAGCTCGTCCATCACGTCGGGGTTCGCGAGGTTCAGGTCGGGCTGGTAGGAGTAGAAGTGGTGCAGGTACCACTGCCCGGTGCGCCCGTCGAAGGCCCAGATGCTGTCCTCCTCGCCCGGGAACACCACCTCCTTCGAGGTGTCGCCGGGCTCGGTGTCGCGCCACACGTAGTAGTCGCGGTACGGGTTGTCGACACTGCGCCGGGACGCCTTGAACCACGGGTGCTGGTCGGAGGTGTGGTTGACGATCAGGTCGGCCACCACGCGCAGCCCGCGGTCGTGCGCCGTCCGGATCATCTCGACGAGCTCGCCGTGGTTGCCCAGCCGCGGGTCGACGCCGTAGAAGTCGACGATGTCGTAGCCGTCGTCCCGGTCAGGGCTCGGATAGAACGGCATCAGCCACAGGCAGTTGACGCCCAGCTCGGCGAGGTAGTCGATCTTGGAGGCGAGCCCGAGCAGGTCGCCCACGCCGTCGCCGTTGCTGTCGAAGAAGGTCTCGACGTCGAGGCAGTAGATGATGGCGCTCTTCCACCACAGGTCGCTCGTGTCCGTGATCCGCACGGTTCACAGGTACCCTCACCGGCACGCCGGCTCGCCCCGCGGGCAGGCTGCCGAGCACATCGCCGTGTCGAAGGCGCTCTGCAGGCACAGGGGGTTACGGGTGGGGGACAGCGAAACCTACGTAGCCGTCCGGGGTGTCGCGCTCGAACGGTCCCGCTTAGGTTCGGAACTCCGACAACCACCCGAGGAGCAACAGCATGAAGCCATGGAGATCCGTCGCCGCCGCCATCGCGGGCGCGCTGGCGCTGACCACCTCCGCCGCAGTGAACGCGCAGGCCATCACCGGCGGTGATCGCGACGACGCGAACCACTACTCCAACGTCGGCATGATCGTCTTCTACGAAGACGGCGGACGCTTCCGCTGCACCGCGACCCTGGTCAGCCCGACGGTGCTGCTGACCGCGGCACACTGCTCGGCCGGCAACACCGGCAAGACCATCGTGAACTTCTCCCCGGTGATCGCCGAGCAGCCGCCGTCGGGCCTCCCGGCGGCAGCGAACCCTGCGGTCGGCTACACCGACCCCGACGGCGACGGCGTCATCGTCGACCTCAAGGGCCGCGACTGGTACACCGGCACGGCGTACGCCCACCCGCGGTACTCCGACTTCACCGACCTGAAGAACTGGAACGACGTGGGCGTGGTCATTCTCGACAGGCCCGTCACGAATCTCGCGCCTGCCGCCATCGCACCGGTGGGAACACTGGACGCGATCGCGAAGTCCAAGCTCTCCAGCACCCTGTTCCGGGTGGTGGGCTACGGCACCGAGGTCCGCAAGTACCAGCCGGTGCCCGAGGACGCGAACCAGGGCAAGAAGCCGACTCCGCAGTCGTATCCGCTCGTGCGCCGCTACGCCGACGCACCCGGACAGAAGCTGACGCCGCAGATCCTCCAGGTCAACGGCAACATCCACGACACCCGCGGAACCGGCGGCAGCTGCTTCGGGGACTCCGGCGGCCCGACGTTCTACCCGGGCGGCGGCGCGGCGGGCGAGAAGGTCGTCACCGTCACCAGCTACGGGTACACCGACAACTGCCGGTACCTCGACGGGCTCCAGCGCGTCGACATCGCCGTCGTCCAGAGCTGGCTGATGCCGATCGTGACCAGTGGCACCGCGCCGCTGACCTACTTCGTCAAGGCCTGACTCCACAGCTGTGCGGCCCCGCCCCTCCGGGCCGGGGCCGCACCCGTGCGTACGCTGCCGTGGCCAGGAGTTCCCGCTCCGCAGCGGCCGTCCAGCGCCCACCGTCCATCAGCGCGGCCACCTCGGGCAGCATCAGGGGAAGGTCGGCCAGCCGCACCAGGCCGAGGTCGTGCAGCCGGGGATAGACCATGATCTTCCCCCCGGACGTGCGTTCGACCACCGCGCGGATCGCGTCGGCGAAGCCCGCCATGCCGCACACCGCGTCCAGCGAGATCGACGTGTCGAGCACGCCCGACTCCAGCTTCGCGAGCACCCCGCGCAGGTCAGCCATCTGCGAGCCCGACGTGCCGATCAGGAAGACGTGGTTCTCGATGATCCGCTGCAGGTCGAGCTCGGCCAGGGTGCCCGCAGGGAAGCCGGCGAACGCGTTCACGATCGCGCCGGGCCCGGCCAGGTCCACGGTCTGCGCCAGCACCGGCGCCACCGGTACCAGGCAGGTCAGGTAGGTGAAGCCGGGCTGCAGGGGAGTGGACACGGAGTTCACCAGGTCCAGGCGGACGCCGTGCCGCTCGGCCGCCGGCCCGACCACGTCGGCGAGGTGCTGGAGCCGGTCGTCGTTCAGGTCGCTGGCCACGATGCTCACCCCGTCCAGGCCGAGCACCGCCGCGCGCATCGTGTGCATCAGGCCCATCGGGCCGGCCGCGCCGATCACCGCGATCCGATCGCCCGGACGGATCTCTCCCGTGGCCGGGATGCTCGCGTACGCTTCGGCCGGGTCGTCGCCGGTGGTGCCGATGAACCGGACGAAGTCGTAGTGCACCCGCCCCACGTCGAGCTTCACCGGACGTCCGAGGCGGCGCCCGCCGAGGACGACGCACAGCAGGCTCTCGTTGCCCAGCAGGGCACCCAGGCGCTCGATCGTCTCCTCGTCCGCCCCGTAGTACACGATGTCGTCGAACCCCGGCTCCAGCTCGTCCAGCGACGCCGCGAGCCCGCCGGGCACGTCCGTCCCGACCACCGCCACCTTCGCGGGCGCGGACGCCGCCCGCAACGCCTCCAGGCCCGCCGGCACGACGCCGTCCCCGGCCACCACCAGCAGCGAGCCGCCGGCCTTGAGGGTGTTGCGCTCCTGCCGGGTGTAGGCCGCCTCGACCGTGGCCCACGGCTCCACCAGCGCCACCGCGGCGGCGGACGGCGCCTCGCTCACGCGCAGCATGAACTCGTCGTCCGCGGTGACGACCATGCGCTCGTCGACCACCACGTACTCCTGCAGCGCACCCTCGAAGTTGTAGCCGAACGCTCCGCTGGAGGCCGCCGTCGGCAGGTGCCGCCAGTCCGCTTGCACCAGCACCCGGTCGCCCACCGCGTAATGCCGCACCCGCTCTCCGGTCGCCACCACCCGCGCCACCGGTTCGTGGCCAGGCACGGTCGGCTCGGCGCCCGGGTGGTAGCTGGGGATACCGGCCAGCTCCTCGGGGGTCAGCCCGGCCACCACCGGCAGCTTGCGCGGGTGGTTCTCGAAGGCGTGGAGCAGCTTGGTGTCACTGAAGCAGATGCCGCAGGCCTCCACCGCCAGGAGCAGCTGGGTCGGGCCGACCGGGTCGACGGGCTTGGCCGGGTTGTGCGCGAACTCGTCGACTCCCAGGTACTGGATGGCGTGCTGCGTGGCCGGCAGGCCGGCATCGTCGGGTTCGGTCACCGACATTCACTCCTCCCAGGGGAGTCGGTCGAGGAGTTCCGCCACGGTGCAGTAGCGCTCGTAGCGCCCGGCCATGAAGTCGGCCGTCGCCGGGTCGGGCTCGAACACCTGCCAGGTGGGGTTGAGCGTGCGCACGCCGGACGCGACCTCGGCGAACGCGCCGACGCCCACGCCGGCCAGCGCGGCCGCACACACCGAGCCCAGCTCGCTGACCGGCGAGATCTGCACCGGCACCGCCAGGGCATCGGCGAAGCGCTGGCACCACACCGGAGACTTCGTCGCCCCGCCCGACAGCCGCACCGGGAGGCGCTGGGGCAGGGCCGCCTGGAGCCGCTCGATGTGGCGCCGGTGCTCCAGGCACACGCCTTCGAGCACCGCTCCCAGCAACTCATCCTCGCCGTTGGAGGAGGACAGCCCGATCCACGCGCCGCGCGCGCCGGCGTCCGCGCGGCTCCCGTCGAGGAACGGCAGGAACATCGGATCATCCATCCGCTGGCGCCGGGCGCCCTCCCGCTCGAGCCGCGCGCTGTAGATGTCCCGGCCCGCCGCGCGGTCGGCCGCACTGGTGGCGGTGAGCGCCCGGCTGATCGCCCAGTCGAACGTGGACGCCGACGTCGGGGACGCCTCGCACAGCAGGGCGAGCCCGCCGAGGGCGATGTTCGCCGCGGTCGGACGGATCGCGCCCAGCACCGAGTCCATGGTCGCGTCGGTGGCCGGCACCAGGACCTGATTCACGCTCCAGGTGCCCGCCCCGACGCAGATCTCGCTGCCGTCGAACACGCCCGAGCCGTGGTGCAGGGCGGCGTTGTCCACCAGTCCGGACACGACCGGCGTGCCGGCCACCAGACCGGTCTGCTCCGCCGCGTGGGCGGAGACCTCGCCCAGGCTGTCAGAGGCGATGGGTGCCAGCAGCAGCCGGCGCAGGCCGTCGAGCCCGAACGCCGAGATCGCCGGCTCGTTGAGCCCGAGCTCGCCCCGTCCGCCGTCAGCGGCCCACGCCGTGTTGTCGTAGAGGCCGCCGGCGGAGGCGTCCGACAGCTCCGTGGCGACCACGCCGGTCAGCCTGGCGCGGAGGTAGTCCTTGCACGACAGCACCGCGCAGGTCCGGGCCAGCACCTCGGGCTCGCTGGCGGCCAGGGCGGCGAGGATCGGGCCCGGCTGGCCGGCCCACAGGCCGTTCCAGCTGTGCGCCTGCAGCTCCTCGGCCAGCCCCGCGGCCACCCAGCGGCGCACGGCGGCTGCTGCCCTGGTGTCGGCCGCCATCACGGCTGCCCTGGTCGGGCGCCCGGCGGCGTCCACCAGGTATAGCCCGTTGCCGTGCCCGGTGAACCCGACGGCCAGCACACGCTCGGCGGCGATGCCCGGGCGGAGAAGCAGTTCCCGGACGCAGGCAGTGGTCGCCTGCCACAGCACCTCGGCGTCACGCTCGGTCTGTCCGGGCGCAGGACGGTCCAGCGGTACGGACCGCGAGGCGGTGGCGGAGGTGCCGGTGGTCACGTCGAAGATCGTCGCCTTCACCACCGAGCCGCCGGCGTCGATGGCGAGCAGCAGGTCACGGCTCATCGCGCGACCCTCCTGCCCGGACGTCCCGTCGTGGCCGCGCGTGCCGCGCCGGCGGTCACCGACCCCTTGGCCAGAAGCTCCTCCGCGGTGCTCTCGTCGGTGACCAGCACCTTCAGGAACCCGCCGCGGATCGCGCCGAGCACGGCCTCTGCCTTGTGGCGCCCGCCGGCCACGCCCACCACGTTGGGCATCTCCCGCAGCCGGTCCAGCCCAAGGCCGATCCGCCGGGTCGAGGTGGCGGAGGACACGATCCGGCCGTTGGCGTCGAACCACTCGCCGAGCATGTCGCCGACCGCACCCATGGCGGCGAACGAGGTCACCTCGGCGGGCGTGACCAGCTGCGATCGGACGGCGGACGCGTCCGGCCCCGCGGACCCGATGCCGGTGAGGGTCACCGTGGCGGACGAGGCCAGTTCGAGCACCTCGCGCACCGAGGCTTCCGCACGCAACAGTTCGGCGGCCTCCGGCGAGGACACCAGCAGGGGCGCCGGCACCACCCGCAGGTGCTGGGCGACCTTGGGGTCGCCGGCCAGCGACTGCGAAATGGCCTGGATCGAGCCGGCTGCCGAGGCCAGCGTGACGCCGTCCAGCGACTCGGCGGCGAGCATCGACAGCGCGCGAGCCACCGTGTCGCCCCACCCCACGCCGACGACGGCGCCGGGGTGAAGGTAGCGCCGCACGTAGGCCGCGAGCGCCGCGGCCACCCGCTCGTTCACCCGTCCGGCAGGCTTGGGTGCCTCGTCGTCGCGCGGCACGACGATGGCGTCGGCCAGCCCGAAGGTCTCCCTCAACCGCGTGGCCAGGTCGAGCGCCGAGAGGCAGCGGGCGTCGATCTCGATCCGCACGACACCCTGCGCGCGGGCGGCTTCGAGGAGCCGTCCCACGGTCTGGCGGGACACGAACAGCCGCTTGGCCACCTGCGCCTGGGTCAGCCCGTCCCCGTGATAGAGCCAGGCTGCGCGGACGACCAGGTCCAGGTCACTCGGCGATGAGGAAAGCACCATGGACTGGACCCTAGCCACTGGGCAGTCGGAGTTCGACGGAACGCGGTGGACGCGGGCACCTGCCCACGTCGCGGACGCTCACCGGTACCACAGGTCGAGGTAGCCGGCCACGATCTGCTGCATGCCCTCGCGCACCACGGCGTTGCGCCACGACGAGGTGAAGTAGCCGATGTCGGCCGCGCCGGCGGTCGGGGCAGCCGTCCCCAGCAGGCCCTCGCCGGCCAGGGTCCGTGCGGTCGGGCCGCCCACCGCGTCGGCGTGCTCGACCATCGCGCGGAGCAGCAGCGGGCTGGTGTCGCGCTCGAGGATCGTCCAGATGTTCACCTTGCAGACGCCGTCGGCGAACAGGGTGGCGAGTTGGGCGGGCGGCACGCTGGAGGCACCGTGCAGCACGAGCCGGGCGCCGATCCGTCCGGCGATCGCCCGGGCCGCCTCCGGGACGTACCGCAGGTCGGCCGCGGCCGCTCGGTGCTCGGTGCCGAGGTTGGCCACGACCATGTCGACGCCGGTGCGTGCGACGAACTCCGCTGCCCGCTCGGGCGAGGTGAGTTCGCCGTGCAGGGTCCCCCCGGCGTCCACGATCTCGTCCGCCGCACCCTCCACGAGCACCTGCTCGCCGTGGCGGTCGACGAACTCGGCGGTCCGGGCGAGGTTCACAGCCCACGGGGCAGCGGACGCGTCGTACATGACCGAGGAGAACCGGGAAAGGTCGCCGTCGAGGGTCGACGCGTCGAGGTCGTACTGGCCGTGGTCGAAGTGGGTGAGCACGTCGACGTCCGGGTAGTCGCCACCGGGCCGGGCCAGCACCTCGCAGTCGCCCAGGAAGAGCTCCAGCCCGGTCTCGGGATTGCGGCTGCCCGCGTAGTGGACGGCCTGTGGCCGGTGCGCGTAGCGGCCGGTCATGGCGATCGTCACCGGCACGCGCAGGCCCAGCTGGACGGCCCGGGCCTGGCACGCGGCCAGGACGGCCTCCACGGTCGTCTGGTTCTCCGCGCAGAAGGTGGGCACGACCCAGCCCCGGTCGGCAGCGGCCCGGTAGACCGCGGCCACTGCCGGCTTCCCCAGCACGATCGGCATGCGTTGTTCCTTTTCTGTCGTTCCCGCGTTCAGGCGATCCGGGATGGTTCGAAGACGTCGTCCAGCAGTGCGAGCTGGGCGGCGGCGTCGAAGCCGCCCCTGAGGCCGGCCAGCTGGCGGGAGAGGAGGTCTCGGCGCGGCCCGTCCAGCACGTCGGCGAGCGTGCCGTCCAGCTGGGCCCACAGCCCTGCCCCGTCCTCGCCTCCGGTGCCGGCCAGCGCGGCGGCCGCGGCCACGGCGAGGGAGAGGTGTCGGGTCGCGACGCCCTCTTCGGCAGCCAGGCGGCAGGCGCCGAGCAGGCGCTCGTCGGCGGCGAGCTTGCGGGGCAGGTCGCGGCTCACCCGCTGTGTCGTGTCGGCCAGCGCCCGGTTCCCGAACCGGTGCAGCAGGTCGTCGACGTGGTCGACGAGCGGCGGCAGCGGCACGCCGTAGCGCAGGGACAGCGCGATCGCGGACTCCAGCATCGCCCCTCGCGCCAGGAGCCGGATCTCCGGGCGGCCGACCGCCTGCCAGACCAGCTCCAGTCCGGCCAGCCGGCCGAGGCAGGCGATGGCGCAGTGGCCGAGGTTGTGGACGTAGAGCTTCCGGTCGCCGTAGTAGCGGAAGGGGACGGTGTCGTCGGCGACCAGGCCCTCGATGTCGAGAGGCGCACCGGCCACCGCCCCGGCGTCGTAGGGCAGGAACCGGTAGGGCTCGGCCCGCACCAGCGTGGGTGCGTCCGGGTCGGGGAGCGGCAGCGGGATCATCCGCCCGATCGAGGTCTCCAGCAGCCCGACGGCTGCGGCGAGCGCGGGCGCCGAGAGCTCCGGCAGCCGTTCGGCGAGCAACCGGCGCATCACCTCGGCGCAGCCGTGGACGTTCTCGGCGAGCAGGATGTCCAGCGGCGGCCGGCAGAGCGCGACCCGCCGTCCGACCCCCCTGGCCACCGTGTCGGCCACAGCGGGCAACACGGCGGCCCCGACGCTGGTGGCGGCCAGGTCGGCATGGAGGAGGGCCTCGACGACGGCGTCGCGATCGCGTGCGTGGAGGGCGGTCACCGGACCCACGGTGGTCCGCCGCTCGCCGGCGTCGGAGACCGTGAGGTGCGGATAGCTGCCGTCCGTGGCCAGGGTGCGCACGAGGACGGGGTCGATGTCGACGAAGGTCACGAACCAGCCGGCCCCGCACAGCAGCTCGCCGAGGAACCCCCGGCCGACGCTGCCCGCGCCGAAGATCACGGCCTGTCGCATGTGGTCCTTCCCCGTGGCGACGCCGCCACGCAACGACAGTTGTAGGGGTGCGCGGACCTCCGCCACAACCGCGACGGACCTGTTCGGGCAATTGCCCAGATCGTCGGATGCGGCGGACGGCAGCCCCTGAAACACCTTGCCAACGCCACTCCGGTATCGAACTGCAACCTAACCTGAGCATTTGCTCAGCTTGTGCGCATCTGCTTGCAGGCCTCGCACGTGGCTGCCTAGCCTCCGGAGGGAAGGGCCTCCGGGCCCGGCACGACGGCGTGGCGGAAGGTGGCGAATGACAGCGCAGGTGGCGACGACCGCGGGTGTCCCGCGATTGTCGGTCCAGGGCATTTCGAAGTCCTTCGAGGCGATCCATGCCCTGCGCGACGTGTCCTTCGACCTCGCGCCGGGCGAGATCCACGCCCTGGTGGGGGAGAACGGAGCCGGCAAGTCCACGCTGGTGGGCGTCATCACCGGTCTCCTGCAGCCCGACCACGGGCAGGTGCTGCTCAACGGTGCCGAGGTGCGCTTCCACAACCCGCTGGACGCCCGCACCCAGGGCGTGGCGGCGGTGTTCCAGGACCCGAACCTCTTCCCGCACCTGTCGATCGCAGAGAACATCGTCACCGGCGCCTACCCGCGCAAGGGCCCGCTGCTCGACCGGGCAGCCATGCGGCGCCTGGCCCGGACCAAGCTCGAGCAGCTCGGCTTCCAGCTCGACCCGGACCGCCTGGTCGCCGAGCTGACGGTCGCCGAAGCGCAGTTCGTCGAGATCGCCCGCGCGGTGGAGCCCGGCCTGCAGCTGCTGATCCTGGACGAGCCGACCAGCGCGCTGACTCCGTCGGAGGCCGGCCGGCTGTACACGATGGTCGAGACCCTGAAGGCCGCCGGCACCACCGTGGTCTGGATCTCGCACCGCATGGACGAGATCCGCCGCCTCGCCGACACCATCACGGTGCTGCGCGACGGCCAGCACGTGCTCACCGCCCCGGCGTCCGAGCTGGGTGACGACGACATGATCAAGGCGATGGTGGGTCGCTCGGTCGCCCTCCAGCGCGTCCCCCGCACCGAGGATGTCGGCCCGGTCCGCCTGCGGGTGCGTGACCTCAACCTGGCGGGCACGTTCGCCGACATCTCCTTCGACGTCGCCGAGGGCGAGATCGTGGCGATCGCCGGGCTCGTGGGCTCGGGACGCTCGGAGATCCAGCAGGCGATCTTCGGTCTCAACCCCGATGTCGAGGGCACGATCGAGGTGGACGGCACGGTCGTGCGTCCCGACAGCCCGGCGGCGATGGCCCGTAGGGGCGTGGTGTACCTGCCGGAGGACCGCGACGCCGAGGGGATCATCTCGTCGATGAACATCACCGCGAACATCGCGCTGCCCAGCATCCGGGCACTGTCGAGGGCGGGGTTCATGTCACCGCGGAAGGAGCGGGCGCTGGCCGCCGGCCAGCGCGAGGCGCTCAGCATCAAGGGCGAGATCTCCGCCCTGGTCAGCTCGCTGTCCGGTGGCAACCGGCAGAAGGTCGCCCTGGCCCGCTGGCTCGCCACCAACCCCCGCGTCCTGCTGCTCGACGAGCCCACCCACGGCATCGACGTGGGCACCAAGGCGCAGGTGCACGACATGATGCGCCGCCTCGCGAGGGAGCAGCGGATGGCGATCCTGATGGTCTCCTCCGACCTGCCGGAGGTGCTCGCGGTCAGCGACCGGGTGCTCGTCATCCGACGCGGACGCCTCGCGGCGACGATCGACACCGAGGACGCCACGCAGGAGAACATCATGGCCGCGGCGACGGCTGGTCGAGTCGAGGAAGGCACGAAGTGAGTCAGCCATCGATCCTGGAGCGACTGCGCCTGAGCGGCAGCGGCGGTGCGGCGCTGCGCGTCCGCTTCATCGGCGTGCTGGCCTTCCAGGTGGTCCTGATCGTCGTGTTCACCTCGCTCGCACCGCGCTTCATCTCGTGGGACAACGCCCAGAGCATCCTGTTCACCGCGGCGATCCTCGCCATGGCTGCCGCCGGCCAGACGCTCGTCGTGCTCACCGGCAACCTCGACCTGTCGGTCGGCTCGATCATGGGGCTGTGCGCCTACGTCGTGTTCGACGTGACGAGCCAGGCGCCGTGGCTGGCCGGCCTGACGATCCCGTTCGCGGTGATCCTGGGCGCGGTGCTCGGCCTGGTCAACGGGCTGCTGGTGACCTACCTGAAGATCCCATCGATGGTGGCCACGCTCGGCACCCTGTCGATCTACCGGGGGCTGGTGTCCTTCTACGCCAACGCGATGGAGGTGACGAGCGGTGAGCTGCCCCAGTGGATGCGGACGCTGGCCACGGTGCGCTGGCTCGGCCTGTCGTCCTACGTCTGGATCGCCGCCCTCGTGGTGGTCCTCGTCGGGCTGACGCTCAGCCTGCTGCCGTGGGGCCGCAAGCTGTACGCGCTGGGCTCGAACGCTCGCGCCGCCTACTACTACGGCCTGAACGAGAACGGGATCCTCGTCGGCGCGTACGTCGCCGCGGGCGGCATCGCCGGGTTCGTCGGCCTGCTGCTCGGCGCGCAGGTGGGCAACATCAACTCCCTGCTCGCCTCGGGCATCGAGATGCAGGTGCTGGCCGCGGTGGTGATCGGCGGGGTGAGCATCTGGGGCGGCTCCGGCAGCGTCTACGGCGCCGCGCTCGGCGCGATCGTGCTGGCCACCATCAACAACGGGTTGGTGCTGCTCGGCGTCCAGGAGTTCTACCGGCTCCTGATCCAGGGCCTTGCGATCGTGGCAGCGGTCGCGGTCGACGCGCTGGTGCAGAAACGGGTGCTCACGGCCACCCGACGCCGCGTCATCCTCGAGGTGGCGGCATGACCAGGGTGCTGCGGTCCTCGTCCGCCGAGCTGTTGCTGGTGGTGCTGATCGTGCTCGCCGCGATCTGGTCGAGCCAGCTGTCGCCGTACTTCCTCGACCTGAACAACCTGATGAACTCCGCCGCCTTCTTCGTCGTGTTCGGCCTGATGGCGTTCGGGCTCTTCCCGGTCGTGGTGCAGGGCGAGATCGACATCTCGCTGGCCTCAACCCTGGCCGTGGCGAGCGTGCTGTTCGCGAAGCTCTCGGTCGCGGGCGTGCCGGTCCTGGCCGCGCTGCCCGTGGTGATCGCCGTCACCGCGCTGCTCGGTGCGATCAACGGCGCGCTGGTGGCCTACGCCGGGCTCCCGTCGCTGGCGGTCACGCTGGGCACCCTCGGCGCCTACCGCGGCATCGCTTACCTGTTCGCGGGCAGTGCCGGCGTCACCGGGCTGACGCCCGACTACACGCTTCTTGGACGGTCCTGGGTCGGCGTCGTGCCCTCCACCGTGGTGCTCTTCCTGGTCTTCGCCGTCGTGATCGGCGTGCTGATGGAGGCCACCCGTTTCGGACGCTACAGCTACGCCATCGGCTCCAACGCGGACGCGTCCCGCACGGCTGCCGTCCCGGTGCGCCAGACCCGGGTGCTGGCCTACGCCGTCGCCGGCGCCGCCGCCGGACTGGCCGGGTTCGTCTGGGTGAACCAGTACCAGTCGGCACGCGGCGACAACGCCGACGGCGCCATCCTCTTCGTCCTCACCGCCGTCGTGCTCGGCGGCGTCTCGATCAAGGGCGGCAGCGGGCGCGCCCTCGGCGTGCTGCTGTCGACGCTCCTGCTGGCCACCATCCAGACCGGCATGAAGCTGGCCAACGTGCCGGGGACGAGCCAGACGCTCGTGATCGGCCTGCTGCTCATCGCCAGCACCGGCGGCCCCCAGCTGGTGACGCTCCTGCGCAACGCGTTCGGGCGCGCGCGCCGGGTTTCCGCCTCGACGGCCGGGGGGTGAGGCCGGCGTCCACGTGCACCGCTGTCACCCGTCCACCCACGATCTCCACCCGCACCACCTGTTCAACGATGAAAGGAACCCACTCATGACCGAATCGGCCTTCACCCGCCGTCGCTTCATCGGCCTCGCCGCAGCCGCGGGGGCCGCTGCTGCTGCTGCCCCGCTCCTCAGCGCCTGCACGACCACCGCCCCCGGCGCGGCCCCGGCGTCGGGCTCCGCCAGCGCGCCCGGCGCGAAGCTCAAGGTCTTCATGGCCCCGAAGTTCACCGGCCTCGCCTACTTCGAGGTCGCCCGCAAGGGCGGCGAGGACGCGGGCAAGGAGCTCGGCCTCGACTTCCAGTACATCGGCTCGGACAAGGCCGAGGCCACCGAGCAGATCGCCACCTTGACCAACGCGGTCGCGCAGAAGCCGAACGCCCTGGTGGTCAGCGCGATCGACGGCGATGCGGTCGCCCCGGCACTGCGCCAGGCCCGCGCCGCCGGCATCAAGGTCGTCACCTACGACGCGGACGCCGCGGCTGATGCCCGTGACCTGTTCGTCAACCAGCTCTCCTACGAGCTCGCCGCGCAGACCATGCTCGACGCCGCGCTGTTGAACTCCCCCGACGGTGGCCTGGTGGCGTTCATCTCCGCCTCACCGACGGCGCCGAACCACACCGCGCACGTCAAGTTCATGAAGCAGAACATCGACTCCAACCCGAAGTACTCGAAGTTCAAGTACGTGGACACCGTGCAGTTCGCTGCGGACGATGCCCAGAAGAGCCAGGACATCGCGCTCAACCTGATCCAGGCACACCCGGACCTGAAGGTCATCATCTCCTCGTCCGCGGTCTCGGCCCCGGCGGCGGAGCAGGCCATCATCAACGCAGGCAAGGGTGGCAAGATCTTCGCCACCGGCGTCGCGCTGCCGTCCTCGGTGAAGGACTTCATCAAGAGCGGCAACTCCAAGGCCTTCATGATGTGGGACCCGGCCGAGCTCGGCTACGTGGCCACCGTCGCGGCTGCCCAGCTGGCGCAGGGCAAGATCACGACGGACAAGGGCACGAAGATCGACTGCGGCAAGGCCGGCACCTACGAGGTCGGGGAAGCCGGCGAGGTGCTGTACAACAAGCCGCTGATGTTCACCGCGGACAACATCGACCAGTACAGCTTCTGATTCGATGACGCCGTGGGCCCCCGGGGACCCCCGGCCACCGGGACGAAAGGGGGGGGG
>JAEVYS010000069.1 GCA_023392635.1 Actinomycetes bacterium
GCCATAACCCATAAATATACGCTACTCCTTTACACAAATACAACTACCATAGTAGTATAAACGAAACTCTATTCAAAACACATTTCCGTTAAACGCTTGCCAATTACCGTTTCAACTTGCATCATAGCAAGCTGTCAGTTTTTCTTATGAATCTGCCCTTGTTTTTCCGGTAAAACAGAAGGAGTGGTGCTCTAAATAAGGTTGGTACAAACCAAAGCGGGCAGCAAAATTGGTTTATGCTGGGCAGCATTTTTATCAATAGGTTCTATAAGTTTCTCAATTGAAGGTTTTTTTATATGATTGTTAAAACCGGAAATGTTTCTCCGGCCCGCACAAAAAAACAATCATCCCGCTTCAAATGAAAAAATCACAAAACTTCCTATATTTGCACCGGCAGGTCTTATACGGCCAGCTCCTGCTGAACTCCCCCAGGACCGGAAGGTAGCAAGGGTAGGCGGTTGTAGCGGTGCGATGTAAGTTGCCTGCCACTTTTTTTCTCCTTCCTTTATTTTCTTTCTCCCTTTTCATTTCTGTTATCTTTGCGTTCAAAATTGAAAGCATGAAATTTTTTATTGATACGGCTAATTTGGCGCAGATCAAAGAAGCAAATGAATTAGGTATTCTGGATGGCGTTACCACCAATCCGTCACTGATGGCCAAAGAAGGCATCAGGGGCGAAGAAGCCATCATTCAACATTACAAAACCATTGCTGAAATGGTGGACGGTGACATTTCCGCCGAAGTGCTGACCACCGATTTTGATACGATGGTTGAAGAAGGAAAGAAGCTGGCAGCCATACACCCCAATATCGTTGTTAAAGTGCCCATGATTAAAGCCGGTGTTAAGGCTATCAAGTGGTTTACTGATAACGGCATTCGTACCAACTGCACGCTGGTGTTTTCCGCAGGACAAGCAATTTTGGCTGCAAAAGCAGGCGCAGCTTATGTTTCACCGTTTATTGGCCGTATTGATGATACCGGTTGGGACGGCATGGAACTCATTGGGCAGATCGCCAATATTTTTTCGTTACAGGGATTCGATACTGAAATTCTTGCGGCTTCCATCCGCAACTCCAACCATATCGTGAGGGCGGCTGAGTTGGGTGCCGATGTGTGTACCTGCCCGTTAGATTCTATTCTTGGTTTGCTGAAGCATCCGCTAACCGACATCGGTTTGGCCAAGTTCTTAGAAGACGCCAAGAAAATGTAAGTCATCTTTCAATAGGCAATAGGTAAAGCACACGCGGTTCTTTTCCTATTGCTTATTCCCCTTTTGCTTTTTTGCCGGTTGCTTGCTGTATTCGTCAATCACTTCCGCGTTTGTTTTCAGCGGTTCATCAAAACCTCTTTTGCGGATGTAGATGGTAACTTCTTTACAAATTTTCGGGTTTGACTTCAGGACGGCTTTTACTGTTACCGTCTCTTGCCGGTACGTGCTGTCGATGAAAAGATCATTGTTCTGAAACCGGAGGCTGGTGTCGCCATTGGTAGAAAAAACCACTTCATTTGCCGTTAACGGAATCCATCGTCCATCCGCCGTTTTGCCGTCAACATTGATGTAATTGTAAAAACCTTTTTTCAGGCTGTCGGTATAAAGGTGAAAATAGATGCCGTCGACGGATTGTGCCGCGGCCCATTTTCCAGCCACAGCCAGCATCACAAGCAAGAAAATTTTTTTCATTCCGAACATGGTGTAAAGTTCCGTTATCCGGTTCAAACCAGGTTTTAACGCTTTGTTGTTTAACAGAAAATTCCCTTCGCAAAGTACTTTTCTTGACCAGACTGGATACAGCGGATGGTGCCGGAAAAATTGGCTTTGAGACTCCTAAACAAAACAAGGTATGATCACTACTGTCAACAAAAATACCCTGCTGAAAACAGGGCATTTTTATCCGATCAGATAGATCTTAATCGCTCTTGCTTTTGAAATCTCCGCGTTTCCAGGACTTAATAAACTCGGACCAGGCGGCCGGGTTAAAGATATTCATGGGAGGCGTTTGTCCCTGGTAAACGGCCTTGTTGGCAATGTTACGGAACTGCAGCGCCGAGGCGCCACCACCATCCACCGGCGTACTTTCCATCAGGATGCGGCGTTTGGCGGCACTGGTATTTTGCCGGGCAACTTCAATGTCGTCGTCGGGAACTTTGATATTGACAAAATCCCGTGCAAACTGTTCGGGCGATGGCTTTGGCTTGATGATGGTAGCTGGCAGGTAAAACGTGTCTTCCACCAGCAGCTGCACAATGTTGTATTGGTTGCCTTCAATGTTTCGCGGAACAACAATGGTCTTGGGTTTAAAGCTTACGTGGGTGAACTCCACCACATCGCCCTTTAGTGCGACAATTGAAAATACCCCCTGGTTGTTGGTAACGGTACCACGGCGGGTTCCCTGGATGGAAACACTTACCGCCGGAATTCCCACCAGACTGTCGGCCGTCATTTTAATCCCGTACAACTGCACAACAGAGTCTTTTACTGTTTCAAACTGGGCATGCGATTGCTTGCTCAGAAAAAGGGAAAACAGCAGAAGAAGGGGTAAGATTTTTTTCATCTCTTCAAAAATAAAACGCTGGTTTGTATCTCGTTCCAACAAGCCTTGCTTTGGGTTAACTTTGCGCTTTCATTAACAAAAGCCATCATGACACAACAAGATATAGTAAAAGCCTTAAGCACGGTACAGGAGCCGGATCTGAAGAATGACCTGGTGACACTAAACA
>JAEVYS010000130.1 GCA_023392635.1 Actinomycetes bacterium
CCTCGGCGCCATGATCATGGGCCCGCTGACCGCGTGGCTGATGAAGAAGATCGACGCCATCTGGGCGGGCAAGATCGCTCCCGGGTTCGAGATGCTGGTCGACAACTTCTCCGCCGGCATCCTGGCCGCGGTCATGGCCATCGCCTCGCTGTTCCTGCTGTCGCCGATCATGCTGGCCATCATGGGGGCGCTGGGCGCGGGGGTCCATGCCTTGATCTCCACCGGCCTGCTGCCCCTGGCGTCGATCCTGATCGAGCCGGCGAAGGTGTTCTTCCTGAACAACGCCATCAACCACGGCGTGCTGACCCCGCTCGGCATCGAGATGGTCAAGGCCTCCGGCAAGTCGATCCTGTTCCTGCTCGAAGCCAACCCCGGCCCGGGTCTGGGTCTGTTGCTGGCCTACTCCGTGTTCGGCAAGGGCAACGCCAAGGCGTCCGCGCCGGGTGCGGCGATCATCCACTTCCTCGGTGGCATCCACGAGATCTACTTCCCGTTCGCCCTGATGCGTCCGCTGCTGATCCTCCCGCTGATCGCGGGCGGCATGACCGGCGTGTTCGTGAACGTGCTGTTCAACGTGGGCCTGCGCGCTCCGGCGGCTCCCGGTTCGATCCTGGCCGTCTACGCCCAGACCGCTCCGGACAGCTTCCTCGGCGTGACGATCTCCTGGATCGCCGCGGCCGCTGTGGTCTTCGTCCTGGCCAGCCTGATCCTTCGACTCGGCAAGGACAAGGGCGAGCCTGGCGACCTCGCCGCAGCCACCGCAGAGATGGAGGCCCTGAAGGGTCGCAAGTCGTCGGTGGCCGGCACGCTCGGTGGACCGTCGGGCGCCGTGAAGACGATCGTGTTCGCCTGCGACGCGGGCATGGGTTCCTCCGCCATGGGCGCCTCGGTGCTCAGGAAGAAGATCCAGGCGGCCGGCTTCAGCGATGTCACCGTGGTGAACAAGGCGATCGCGAACCTGACCGATACCTTCGACATCGTCGTCTCGCACCAGGACCTGATCGATCGGGCCAAGCAGAAGACGCCCTCCGCCGTCCATGTGGCGGTCGAGAACTTCATGGCCAGCCCGCGGTACGACGACGTCGTGGAGATGGTGAAGGAAGCCAACAGCGACCCAAAAGCGTCTGAACCTGCACTGGTAGCGGCGACCACCACGCCGGCCCGGGCCGTCGTCGACGAGCCCGTCACTCCGGCGCCGGTCACCGAGACGGTTCCCGCGCCGGCCCCGGTCGCCGAACCGGTGGCGAGCGAGCCGGCCGCGGAATCGCACGGGGTGCTGAAGCTGTCCTCGATCGTGCTGTCGGGGACGGCGAACGACCAGGTGTCGGCGATCGACGAGGCCGGCAAGCTGCTGGTCGATGCCGGCGCCGTCGACACCGGCTACGTCAACTCGATGCACGACCGCGAGAGGTCGGTGTCCACGTACATGGGCAACTTCCTGGCGATCCCCCACGGCACCAACGAGGCCAAGGGGCTGATCAGGGAGTCGGCCATCTCCATCGTCCGCTACCCCCAGGGCATCGACTGGAACGGCAACCCCGTGAAGTTCGTGATCGGTATCGCCGGCGCGAACGACGAACACCTGGAGCTGCTGAGCAAGATCGCCGAAGTGTTCCTCGACGCGGATGCGGTCGCGAGGCTCGAAAGGGCGGATACTGCTCAGCAGATCGCAGACACGTTCGGAAAGGTGAACAGCTAGATGAAGGCAGTGCACTTCGGAGCAGGCAACATCGGCCGCGGGTTCGTCGGCCTGTTGCTCCACAACGCCGGCTACGACCTGGTGTTCGCCGACGTCGCGGACGCGCTGATCCAGCGGCTGAAGGACGCCGACAGCTACGTGGTGCACGAAGTCGGCGAGGACCCGCGGACCCACGAGGTCCGCGGGTTCTCCGCCCTCAACTCCGCCTCCGAAGGTGAGGCCCTCACCGCAGCCATCGCCTCCGCCGACATCGTCACGACCGCTGTGGGCGCCCACATCCTCAAGTTCGTCGCCCCGGCGATCGCCGCGGGGGTCGCCGCCCGTCCGGCGGACGCGGGCAGGATCGCGGTGATGGCCTGCGAGAACGCCATCAACGGCACCGACATCCTCGCCGCGGAGGTGCGCAAGAGCTACGCGGGAACCGACCTCGACGAGCGGGTGATCTTCGCGAACACCGCCGTGGACCGGATCGTCCCGAACCAGGACCCCGACGCCGGTCTCGACGTGACCGTGGAGAACTTCTACGAGTGGGCGATCGAGACCCCGCCCTTCGGCGAGTCGCACCCCGACATCCCGGGCGTCACCTGGGTGCCCGACCTGGAGCCCTACATCGAGCGCAAGCTCTTCACGGTGAACACCGGCCACGCCACCAGCGCCTGGTTCGGCTACGCAGCCGGCATCGAGAAGATCTCCGACGCCCTCGCGGACGCCGGGGTCGCGGGCAAGGTGGCCGCGGTGCTGGAGGAGACCGCGTCCCTGATCGTGGCCAAGCACGGCGTGCCCGCCGACACCCAGGCCGCGTACGTCCAGAAGATCCTCAAGCGCTTCTCGAACCCCTACCTTCCCGACACCACCCTGCGCGTGGGACGTGCCCCGCTGCGCAAGCTGAGCCGCAACGACCGGTTCATCAGCCCGGCGGCGCAGCTGGCCGAGCGCGGCCTGGCCCATTCCGCCCTGATGGACGCCGTGGGGGCCGGCCTGCGTTTCGACACCCCCGACGATCCCGAAGCCGTGGAGTTGCAGGCGCTGCTCGGCTCGGCGAGCGCCGCGGAGGTCGTGGAGAAGGTCACCGGGCTGATCCCCGAGCACCCGCTCTACCCCGACGTCCTCGCCGTCGTCGAGGCGCGGCAGGCCCACTGAGCGCGTCCGTAACCACCCTCGTCATCCCTGCGGATGCCGGGATCTTCGGGCGCCGCGGCGGCGCGGGGTAACATTCAGCGGGCCCGCCCGCCCATGCATCCCGGTCGCCTGGAGGTAGTTGATGAGCGTGCTCGCCGAGACCCTGCTCGGTGATGGTCGCCGCCTGCGCATCGTGGAGCCGTCCCCGGCGGACGCCGCACAACTGTGCGACCTGATCCGGGAGGCGTTCGGCAACCGTCCGGCCGTCGATCCGCCTCCGCCGGCCCTCGCGGAGACACCGGACAAGGTTGCTGCGGCGCTGGCCGGCGGCTTCGGCGTCCTCGCACTGGTCGACGGGGAACCCGCCGGCGTGGTGATCGTGAGTGTCGACGGCCCGATGGCCGGCATCCATCGGGTCTCCGTCCGTCCCGGGTACCAGCGGCAGGGGATCGCCTCGGCCATGATCGAGGTGGCGATCGAGCTGCTCACGGCCCGCGGGGTCTCGGCGGTCGACCTGATCGCACGGGAGGAGTTCCCGCAGGTGGTGTCGTGGTGGCGCCGGCACGGGTTCGTCGAGGTCGACCGCGAGGGCACCAGCCTCACCCTCGCCCGCCAGTTGCCGGTGCGACTCGCGGCCCCGACCGCCGAGGACACCCAGGACATCGGACGGCGGCTGGCCCGCGTCCTTCGTCCCGGCGACGTCATCATCGCGTCCGGCGACCTGGGCGCCGGCAAGACCACCCTCACCCAGGGACTCGGTGCCGGCCTCGGTGTGACCGGCGCGATCATTTCGCCCACCTTCGTGCTCTCCCGGGTGCACCCCTCGACGGTCGGTGGCCCGCGGCTGGTGCACGTGGACGCCTACCGGCTCGGGTCGTTCGCCGAACTCGAGGACCTCGACCTCGAGGTCTCGCTGGACGACTCCGTGACGCTGGTCGAGTGGGGAGCCGGCATCGCGGAGGGCCTCGCCGACGATTACCTCGAGATCGACATCCGCCGTACCCTCGACCCCGAGGACGAGACCCGCTGGATCTTCCTGACCCCGATCGGTGAGCGCTGGACCGCCGCCCGCGCAGAACTGGAGGCGCTATGAGTGTGGTGCTGGGCATCGACACCGCCACCGACGTGCGGGTCGGCCTCGCGCGCGACGGCGTGGTGGTGGCGCGCGGTGCGGTCGAGGACCGTCGCGCGCACGCCGAACAGCTGATGCCGCTGGTGCAACGCGTGCTGGCCGAGGCCGGTGCGTCGTTGGGTGACCTGACCGCCATCGCCGTGGGCGTCGGGCCCGGACCGTTCACAGGACTGCGGGTCGGCGTGGCCGCGGCCCAGACCCTCGGCGTGGCGCTCGGGGTGGCGGTACGGGGCGCGTGCAGCCTCGACGTCGTGGCGCGGGAGTGGGCGGCGCGTCCCGACGCTCCCGGCACGGAGTTCGCCGTGGTGGCCGACGCCCGGCGCAAGGAGGTCTACTGGGCCTCCTACGGCGCGGACGGCAGCCGGCTCGCCGGCCCTTTCGTGACGGCACCGTCCGAGGTGCCGGACGTGCCGCTCGCCGGCCCGGGCGCCACCCTCACCGGACGGGCGTGCGCCGGCCCCGAGGCGCTCGACGCCGGCCTCCTCGCCGCCGAGACAGCCTCCCTGCCCGACGCGGGCCTGGTGCCGCTCTACCTGCGCCGGCCCGACGCCGAAGTGCCCACCACCCGGAAGTCGACCCTGCTGGCGCCACGGCTGGCCATGATGGGAAACCGATGATCATCACGCACGCCCGCACCGACGACCTCGCCGACATCGTTGCGCTCGAACAGTCCGGCTTCGCGCACGCCGAGCAGTGGTCGGCGGCTGCCTGGGCCGAGGAGCTGACCAGTCCTGACCGTCACGTGGTGGCCCGGCTCGACCGGGACGCGAGGATCATCGGCGTCGCCACCTTCAGCTGCGTGGAGGACATGGCCGACCTGCACCGCGTGATCGTCCGTCCCGACGCCCGTGGCCTGGGCATCGGCGCATCACTGGTGCGGGCTGGCCTGGACTGGGCGTCCGCGCTGGGCGCCCGTCGGATGCTCCTCGAGGTCAGTCCCGAGAACGGCTCGGCGGTCGCGCTGTACCGGCGACTGGAGTTCACGGCGGTCAGCACGCGCCGCGACTACTACGGTCCCGGCCGCGACGCGCTGGTGATGATGCGCACGCTGGTCGCTGACGACGCCTGGTCGGTGGTGTGCGCATGAGTGACGTGCAGGCACGTTCGGCGGGCGGGCCGCTCATCCTCGGCATCGAGTCGTCCTGCGATGAGACCGGCGTGGGCATCGTCCGCGGGCACGAACTGCTGGCCAACGAGGTCGCATCGTCGGTGGAGGAGCACGTCCGCTTCGGCGGCGTCGTGCCGGAGGTGGCCAGCCGCGCGCACCTGCAGGCGTTGGTGCCCACCCTGCGGCGGGCGTGCGAGACGGCCGATATCGACCTCTCCGAGGTCGACGCGATCGCCGTGACGGCCGGGCCGGGCCTCATGGGCGCCCTCGTCGTGGGGCTGACGGCGGCCAAGGCGCTCGCGGTCGCACTCGACAAGCCGCTGTACGGGCTCAACCACCTCGTCGGCCACGTCGCCGTGGACCTGCTCGACCACGGCCCGCTCCCGCAGCCGTGCGCGGCCCTCCTCGTGTCCGGGGGCCACACCTCGCTGCTGGGCGTCAACGACATCACCGGCGACATTCTGGAGCTGGGCGCCACCATCGACGACGCCGCCGGCGAGGCGTACGACAAGGTGGCCCGGCTGCTCGGCCTGCCGTATCCGGGCGGTCCGGTGATCGACAAGGCCGCGGCGCAGGGCGACCCGACCGCGATCGCCTTTCCCCGGGGTCTGACCGCCAACAAGGACCAGGCGAAGCACCGCTTCGACTACTCGTTCTCCGGACTGAAGACGGCCGTGTCCCGGTGGGTGGAGACGAGGCGTCGCGACGGTCTCGACGTACCGGTGAACGACGTCGCCGCGTCCTTCCAGGAAGCCGTGTGCGACGTGTTGACGGCGAAGGCCGTGGACGCGTGCAACCATCTCGGCACCACCGACATCCTGCTCGGCGGGGGAGTAGCGGCCAACTCGCGGCTTCGCGCCCTGCTGGAGGAGCGCACGGCTGCCGCCGGCATCACCCTGCGTCGTCCGCGTCCCGCCCTGTGCACGGACAACGGCGCGATGATCGCGGTCCTCGGCGCGGAGGTCGTGACCGCGGGGCTGCGTCCGTCCTCCCTGGAGATCGGTGCCAACTCCGGCCTGCCGGTGGGCACCGTCCTGGTGTAGTGGCGTACACGCCGATCATCGGCACGATCGGCTACCTGGTGGCCGACGGGCGGGTCCTCCTGGTGCACCGCACGCGGGACGGCGACGTCCATGCGGGCAAGTGGAACGGGCTGGGCGGAAAGCTGGAGGCCGGTGAGGACATCTGGTCCAGCCTGTGCCGGGAGCTCCACGAGGAGGCCGGCATCACGGTCACGTCGGCCCGGCTGCGGGGGACGGTCTCCTGGCCCGGCTTCGGCAAGGACGGCGAGGACTGGTTCGGCTTCATCTTCGTCGTCGACGGCTGGGACGGGACCCCGCCGGCCGTGAACGACGACGGGCCCCTGGTCTGGCACGACCTGTCCGGGCTTGACGACCTGCCCATGTGGGAGGGCGACCGGCAGTGGCTGCCGCTGGTGTTCGGCGACGGACCGGTCTTCCACGGCGTCATGCCGTACGTGGACGGCCGCCCGGCGAGCTGGAGCTACGTGGAGGCCGACGACTGACGTGTCGCGTCGGCGGCCCGGAGGTGCCGCTGGAGGCGATCAGGCCCTGCCACGTTGGCGTTCGCAGAGCTAGCGTGGTTCCTGTCCATGGCGGGTCCATCGGTCGACCGCGGTGAGACGGGGAGGAGGGGCGGTCGTGAGCACCAACCCGCCTCCCGAGCGCCCCGACTTCGAGCCGCCCGATCCGTCGTGGGTGTGGCCGGGGACCGGCCCGACGGCTCCACCGCCCCCGGTGCCGGCCGCGAGGATGCCGGGCGCACCGCCGCCGCCGCTGTTCCCCAGCCTGCCGCCCGCCGGATCGGTGGTCCTTCCCCCGGGCCCGTACAAGCAGCCGTCGCCGCCACCGCCGCCCTCGCCGCAGGACGAGCGGGGATCGTTCCTCTTCGGGATGGGGATCTCGCTGGTCACCCTGGCAGTCGCGTGGTGGATCACGATCGGGCTGGGCTACCGCAGCGGGCAGTCCGGCTTCGAGAGCGGCGCACTGTCGATCGCGACCGCGCTGCTGATCGTGCTCGGGATCGTCCTGGTGGTCATCCCACGCACGATGCGCACGGGTGCCGGCGTGCTGGTCGGCTTCATCGTGTCGATGGTGGTCGCCGGCGCCGTCTGGGTCCTCTTCGTCCTGAACGCGGTCAGCTGAGGTGTGGCGCGGTCGTCACGTGGTCCGGCTGCCTGCGGCTCACACGGTGGGCTACGTCGTCGGTGGCACCGGGGCCGGCGCGACCTGCTTGCGCGGACGCCCCACGGCCAGGCCGAGCAGGAAACCCCCGAGCAGCAGGCCGGCGGCACCGATGGCCAGGGGCAGCGTTGCGGTCTGCACGTCGGCGCTGCGGAGCGCGTCCAGGGCGAGCCACTGCCGATAGGAGATCCAGCCGCCCCAGATGACGCAGCCCAGCCCTGCGAGAACCAGCAGGACGCCGAAGAACGCGCTCACCATCGACATTGCCCTCATGGGCCGATCATAGGGAGCGGTTCTGCCCGTGGCGATGGCCCCGGCTAGGTTTCTGCCGTGGACGTCGAAACTGCGCGCTGGCTGGTCTCCGGTGAGGCCGCGGCCGCGCTGGCCGAGGCCGAGGCCCACCCCGACCCCGGTTCGCTGGCCGCTGCCACCGCGCTGCGGCGCGGCTGGTCGCCCGAGCAGGCGGCTGCCGCCCTGACCCAGGTGGCGCTGCGGCGGAGGGCGGGCACGAAGTTCGGGGAGGGGGCCAATCGGCTGTTCCTCACCCCGGACGGCCTGGAGCAGGCCACGCGGTGGGAGGTTGCCGCCTGGCGCGCCGCCCGCTTCCGGGCAGCCGGCGCGGGCCAGGTCGTCGATCTCGGCTGCGGGCTGGGGGCGGACGCGCTAGCGCTGCTGGACGGCGGGCTGGACGTGGTCGCTGTGGAACGCGACCCGGCGACCGCCGTGTTGGCGCAGGCGAACCTCGGCGAGCGCGCGCGTGTGCTCTGCGGCGACGCCGCGTCGTTGGCGGGGGAGTTGCTGGCCGGCGGCGCGGCCGTCTTCACCGACCCGGCCCGGCGCACGGGCGCGGGCCGCACCTGGCGGGTGTCCGACTTCTCCCCGCCATGGGAGTTCGCGACCGGCCTTCTTGAGGGCCGCGTGGGATGCATCAAGGCTGCGCCGGGGCTGCCGTCCCGTTTCCTCCCCGACAGCGTTGCGGTCCGCTGGGTGAGCCATCGGGGGGACCTGGTCGAGACCTCCCTGTGGTCGGGGCCGTGGACACCGGGATCGAGGGTGGCCGTGCTGCTCCCGTCCGGCGAAGAGCTGGACGCGGGTGAGCGCCGCGAGCCCCCGGTGGGCCCGGTGGCGTCGTACCTCTACGAGCCCGACCCGGCGGTCATCCGCTCGGGCGGCGTCGCGGCTCTCGCCGAGCGGCTCGGCGCCCACTGCCCGCGGGCCGGCATCGCGTACCTGTTCGCTGACCGCCCCGCCCGCACCGCGTTCGCCACGGCGTTCGAGGTGCTCGAGGAACTTCCCTACAGTGAGGCCTCGCTGCGGCGCTGGGTGCGCGAGCGGGGGGTCGGCAGCCTTGAGATCAAGGTCCGTGGCGTCGACGTGGACCCGGCCGTCCTGCGCCGGCGTCTCAAGCCGGCGGGGACCGCGTCCGCCACCCTGGTGCTCACCCCGACGCCGGGCGGCGCCCGCGTGCTGGTGGTCTCGCGCATCGCCTGACCCGTCCCGCCGGATGCGGAAACCCGGTGCGGCGCTTGGCACTCGGCTTGATCGAGTGCTAAGCCCGCGATAGATTCGCTTTAGCACTCTCGCCTTGAGGGTGCCAATCAGCCTCCGGCGGCACCGCGACGACGCCGAGGCCAGCATCCTGACCAATCCAGGGCGGATCCGCCCTGCAGAACGAAAGGGTTTTGACGTGGCAGTCACGATCAAGCCGCTCGAGGATCGCATCCTCGTCCAGCCGCTGGAGGCAGAGCAGACCACCGCTTCCGGGCTGGTCATCCCCGACACCGCCAAGGAGAAGCCGCAGGAGGGCAAGGTGCTCGCCACCGGCCCCGGCCGCATCGACGACAACGGCAACCGGATTCCGCTCGACGTCGCGGAGGGTGACGTGGTCATCTTCAGCAAGTACGGCGGCACCGAGGTCAAGTACGACGGGCAGGAGTACCTGCTCCTCAACGCCCGCGACATCCTCGCCGTCGTCACCAAGTAAGGAACCGAATCCATGCCAAAGATCCTTCAGTTTGACGAGGAGGCCCGTCGCTCGCTCGAGCGCGGTGTCGACATCCTCGCCAACACCGTGAAGGTGACGCTCGGCCCCAAGGGCCGCTACGTCGTCCTCGACAAGAAGTGGGGTGCGCCGACCATCACCAACGACGGCGTCACCGTCGCCAAGGAGGTCGAGCTCTCCGACCCGTTCGAGAACCTCGGCGCGCAGCTGGCCAAGGAGGTGGCCACCAAGACGAACGACGTCGCCGGTGACGGCACCACCACGGCCACCGTGCTCGCCCAGGCACTCGTCCACGAGGGCCTTCGCGCCGTCGCCTCCGGCGCCAACCCGATCGCGCTCAAGCGCGGTATCGACAAGGGCGTTGAGGCGGTCGTGGAGGAGCTGCGCAGGCTCGCCCGCGATGTCGAGACCACCGACGACATGGCGCACGTCGCCACCATCTCCGCCCGTGACGAGCAGATCGGCGCCCTCATCGCCGACGCGTTCGACAAGGTCGGCAAGGACGGCGTGATCACCGTCGACGAGTCCCAGACCTTCGGCACCGAGCTGGAGTTCACCGAGGGCATGCAGTTCGACAAGGGCTACCTCTCGCCGTACTTCGTGAGCGATCCGGAGCGCATGGAGGCCGTCCTGGAGGATCCCTACATCCTCATCAACCAGGGCAAGATCTCCTCGATGAACGACCTGCTCCCGGTTCTGGAGAAGGTCATCGGCGCCGGCGGCACCCTGTTCATCGTGGCCGAGGACGTGGACGGCGAGGCGCTCTCCACCCTGGTGGTCAACAAGATCAAGGGCACCTTCACCTCGGTCGCCGTCAAGGCTCCGGCCTTCGGTGACCGGCGCAAGGCCATGCTGGAGGACATCGCGATCCTCACCGGCGCCAAGGTCGTTGCTCCCGAGGTCGGGCTCAAGCTCGATCAGGTCGGGCTCGACGTCCTGGGCCGTGCGCGCCGCGTCGTCGTCACCAAGGACAACACCACCATCGTCGAGGGCGCCGGACAGGCGGCCGAGGTGGCGGGACGGGTTGCCCAGCTGCGTGCCGAGATCGAGCGTACGGACTCCGACTGGGACCGGGAGAAGCTGCAGGAGCGCGTGGCCAAGCTGGCCGGCGGTGTCTGCGTGATCCAGGTCGGCGCCGCCACCGAGGTGGAGCTCAAGGAGAAGAAGCACCGCATCGAGGACGCGGTCTCCGCGACCCGCGCTGCGATCGAGGAGGGCATCGTCGCCGGTGGCGGCTCGGCCCTCGTCCACGCCTCCCGCGTGCTGGCGGACGGCCTCGGCCTCGAAGGCGACGAGAAGACCGGCGTGAGCATCGTGGCCAAGGCCGTCGGTGAGCCGCTCCGGTGGATCGCCGAGAACGGTGGCGAGCCGGGTCTGGTCATCGTGCACAAGGTCGCCGAGCTGGAGCCGGGCAACGGCTACAACGCGGCCACCGGCGAGTACGTCGACATGGTCGCAGCCGGCGTCATCGACCCGGTCAAGGTCACCCGGTCCGCGCTGGCCAACGCCGCGTCGATCGCGTCCCTGCTGCTCACCACCGAGACCTCGGTGGTGGACAAGCCGGCCGACGAGGACGACGACCACGGCCACAGCCACTGAGCTGAAACCGTCGAAGGCCCCCACCCAACCGGGTGGGGGCCTTCGTGCGTGGTGGCCCGGTCGCCACCGGCGATGCATCGATGTCCCCGGATGGGGAACAGACACGACGGGGCGGCTCACGCTAGCGTGCGAGGATCCGTTCCACCCTCGAGGAGTCGCATTGCCCGTCCGTCGCGCGGCCGCCGTTGCCGTCACCGCCGCTCTCGCCTTCGGGATCTCGCTGATCCCGGCCGAAGGGTCGCCGCTACCCCTGTCCGCTCCGCCCACCGTGGCGCTGGCGTCACCGTCCGCTCTGCTGCCGGTCGCCACCCACTACTCCAACTGCGCCAAGCTGAACAAGAAGTATCCCCACGGCGTCGGCAAGAAGGGTGCGAGGGACCACACCAGCGGTACGCCGGTCACCAACTTCACCCGGAGCAACACCGTCTACGCCGCCAACAAGGCCCGCGACCGGGACAAGGACGGAATCGCCTGCGAGAGGCACTGATCTGGATCGCACAACCCCCCACGCCGTGTTGGGCGTTGCGTGCAGCGCCTCGCTCACGGCGTACGGGAGGCGCGGCCTAGTCGCCGGCGGCGATCCGCTTTCGCAGCAGGGCGCGCCAGCCGATGAGGAAGAGCGCCAGGACCGCGGTGGCGACCAGGACGAACGTCGGCTCGGCGGTCCCGCCGCTGATCAGCCGCAGCGCGATGCCGCCGACCACGGTGATCACCCACACCGTGAGGCCTTGCAGCCACCACGATCCCTGGCGCCAGCTCGCGACCAGTGAGCCGACGATCGTCGCGGTGAGGAACGGCCACGCGGTGGCGCCGAGACGTGACAGATCCTCGCCGTGGCTGACCCGTCCGATGGCGGCGAACAGGAAGACCAGGACGATGTCGTAGGTCAGCGCGCGCAGGATCCGCATGCAGCCGACCTTAGCGAGAATCGTCCCGAAGGATGACTCGATCCGCCGCGGGGGATGACGCCTCCACGGCGCCCGGCAATCTAGGTTTGGGCCCATGAGCGAGCCGTCATCCGCGATCGCCCAGGCGCCGACGCCCGGGATCGAAGCGATCGGCCTCCGGCGGGCGTTCGGCTCCGTACAGGCGGTCGACAGCATCACCTTCACGGCACCGGCGCGGGCGGTCACCGCGCTGATCGGCCCGAACGGCTCGGGCAAGACGACCCTGCTGCTCCTGCTCACCGGTCTGCTGAAGCCGGACGCGGGCCGTGCCAACGTCGCGGGCTTCGACATCACGACGCACAACCTCGACGTGCGGTCGCGGGTCGGCTGGATGCCCGACGTGTTCGGCACCTGGGACGCGCTGACCTGCACCGAGATCCTGCGAACCTTCGCCCACGCCTACGGCATCGAGCGGGCCCGCAGCGGTTCGGTGGTCGCAGACACGCTCGCGCGGGTGCACCTCAGCGAGTTCGCCGGCCGCCCTGCGCGGGTGCTCAGCCGCGGCCAGAAGCAGCGCCTCGGCCTCGCCCGCGCGCTCCTGCACGAACCGGACGTCCTGCTGCTCGACGAGCCGGCCTCCGGCCTGGACCCACGTTCGCGGATCGAGCTGCGGGACCTTCTCCGCACCCTTGCCGAGGAAGGGCGGACGGTCCTGGTGTCGTCCCACGTTCTCTCCGAACTCGAGGAGGTCTACGACCACGCGGTGTTCCTGTCCCGTGGACGGACGGTCGACACCACCGGTCCGGCCGGCGAGCCGGTCAGGCGGGGCTGGCGGCTGGACGCCACCGACCCGGTCAGCCTGCGCACGTTCCTCGACCAGGCGGGCATCCCGTGGACCGGCCAGAACAACGGCGAGGTCATCGTCCAGCTGGGCGGCTACGAGTCGGCGCGGGAGCTGATCCGTGCGGCGGTCGCGGCGGACGTGCCGCTGCACACGGTGACGCCGGTCTCCGGACGGCTGGAGGAGACCTACCTTTCGCTCAACGAGGAGCGTGTGTGAACACCTGGAAGTTGTCGTTGGCCGGAGTGCGCGCGGTCGTCGAACTCGAGATCAAGCAGCGCATCCGTTCCCGGCGCTGGACCTGGGCGCTGATCGCCTGGTTCCTGGTCATCGGCGGCATCTCCTCGCTGGTCATCTTCGCCTCGGCGCGAGTGGTCGGGAGCAGCGGGCCCAGTGAGTACGGCGGTGGCCCGCTCGCCTTCGGGATCATCACCTACTTCGTCCTCGGCATGGGGCTGGTGATCGCGCCGGCGTTCACCGCCACGTCGATCAACGGCGAGCGGAACGCCGGAACCCTGGCGACCCTCCAGGCCACACGGTTGAGCGCGCTCGAGCTGGCGACGGGCAAGCTGGTGGCGGCCTGGCTCGCCGCGGCGGTGTTCCTCGTGGTCGCCATCCCGTTCATCGCCTGGTCCATGCTCCTGGGCAACATCTCGTTCTGGCAGGTGATCGCCACCTTCGTGGTGATGTACGCCGAGGTCGCGGTGATCTGCGCGATCGGCCTGGGCTGGTCGGCGCTGGTCTCGCGGTCGGCAGGGTCGACCATGCTGACCTACCTGAGCGTCGTGGTGCTGACCGTGATCACCCTGGTCGTCGTCGCGCTGCTCAGCCTCCTGGTGGTGCGCGAGGAGACGGTCAGGGTGTGGGGCCTCAGCCCGGCGGTCAGCGACGCGTACCAGAGGGAGGTCGACGAGTACCTGCAGCAGCATCCCGAGGGTGGGGGCGAACCGGCGCCGCCGGTGTCGCAGTGCGGTTGGTACGAGCGCGTCCAGCCGATCAGCCACTACGAGCAGGTCTGGTGGATCCTGGTGGGCAACCCGTTCGTCATCGTGGCGGACGCGGCGCCACTGCCGCCGGGCAGCGCGAGGAACCTGTCCGACTACGCCACGCGCGGCTCGGATCCGCTCGCGATGGTGCGGTGGGGGGTGCGCAGCATGGGGAACCCGCAGGCGACCGAGATCGACGAGTGCACCGACCTCTACAACTCACTGCCCGGCTACCGGGTGGAGTACGACGGGGACGGCACGCCCCACGTGTACACGAGTTCGGGCAAGCCCGTGAACGTGTCGCCGGTGAAGGTGCTCCCGGTCAACGTGGAGACGCCGGTGTGGCCGTGGGGGCTCGGCGCGAACGTCCTGATCGGCGCGGCGTTCTTCTGGGCCGCGGTCCGCCGGCTGGCGGTGCCGTACGGCGCCCTGCCGCCCGGGACCCGCGTGGCCTGATCGCGCGCCTCAGCCCCCGGACCTCGCCAGCCCGGTCTCGTACGCGACGACCACTGCCTGGACGCGGTCCCGGACGCCCAGCTTGGCCAGCACGTGACGGACGTGCGTCTTCACGGTCGTCTCGGACAGGAACAGGGTGCTGGAGATCTCGGCGTTCGACAGGCCCCGGGCGATCAGCTCCAGCACCTCGCGTTCGCGCTCGCTCAGGCTCTCCAGCCGCGGGTCGGCGGTCTCCGACACGGCGGTCCCGGGATTGGCCGCCACATGGGCCAGCAGCCGGCGGGTCGCTGACGGGGCGATGACCGCGTCCCCGGTGTGCACGGTGCGGATGGCAGCCAGCAGGTCGTCCGGGGGTGCGTTCTTGAGCAGGAAGCCGGATGCGCCCGCCCGGATCGCCTCCAGCAGGTACTCGTCGAGGTCGTAGGTGGTCAGCATCACCACGCGGGGTGTCGAGTGCGCGCCGGAGGCGTCCGCGTCCTCCAGGATCCGGCGGGTCGCCTCCAGCCCGTCCATGCCCGGCATCCGCACGTCCATGAGCACGATGTCGCAGCGGGTGTGCGAGACCAGGCCGATCGCCTCTGGGCCGCTGCCGGCCTGGCCGGCCACGATCATGTCGGCCTGGGCGTCGATGACCATCGCCAGCCCGGCACGCACGAGTTGCTGGTCGTCCACCAGCACGACCCGGATCCGTTCCTCAGTCATCAGGTGCCCCCTCCTCCGTCTGTGACGATCGCGGGATCCGCGCCCGCACCCGGAAGCCCTCCTCGGTGGGCCCGGCCTCGAACGTACCGCCCACCAGCTCTGCCCGCTCGCGCATCCCGATGAGTCCCAGCCCGAGCCCGGCGAGCGGTTCCTGCGCTCCCGGCACGGTGTCGGGCACGCCGTTGCCGCCGCGGTCGGTGATGGTCAACACGACCTCGGTGTCGGTCCAGCTCAGCGCGATGATGACCTGGGCACCCTCCCCGGCGTGCTTGAGCACGTTGGTGAGTGCCTCCTGGCAGATGCGGTAGACCGCCAGCCGCGAGCCCGACGGCAGCTGGCCCGCCTCGCCCACCCGGATCAGCGACACCTGGAGGCCGGCCTGCCGTGCCTGCTGGACGAGGTCCTCCAGCGGGGCCTGGTCGGGCACCGGCGACAGTTCGGGACCGCCTCCGTCGCGCAGCATCCCGAGGATGCGGCGGGTGTCGGCCAGCGCTGCCCGCCCGGTCTCGGCGATGGTGAGGAAGGCCCGTCGGGACGCAGCGGTGTCGGCCACCACGTAGCTGCCACCGTCGGCCTGGGCGATCATGATCGCGAGGGAGTGTGCGATCACGTCATGCATCTCCCGGACGATCCGGATGCGTTCGGCGGCCACGGCCAGGTCGGCCGCGCGCTGTTGGGCGTCCACCGCCGTGGCGCGGGCCGCCAGCGCGTGCCGGCGGTCGCTCTCGGAGCGCCGGTAGGCGACCAGGAGCGCGACGCAGGCGGCAGCGAGGCTCCCGGCCACGACCGCCAGCACGACCACCACGGCTGTCATCGACGTGCCTCAGGAGTGGACGACGACCTCGACCCGCTGGAACTCCTTCACGTCGGTGTAGCCGGTGGTCGCGAGTGCCCGCCGAAGGGCGCCGACCAGGTTCATCGTGCCGTCCGCGACGTAGGAGGGGCCCAGCATGACCTCCTCGAGCGTGCCCACGCGCGAGAACTTGACCCGCTCGCCACGGGGGAGGGTCGCGTGCCACGCCTCACGGCCCCAGTGGTAGCCGCGTCCCGGCGCCTCCGTCGCTCTGGCCAGGGGCGACCCGACCATCACGGCGTCCGCGCCGCAGGCGATGGCCTTGGCGATGTCGCCGGAGCGTCCGAGCGCGCCGTCGGCGATCACGTGCACGTAGCGTCCGCCCGATTCGTCGAGGTAGTCCCGGCGCGCCTCGGCGACGTCCGCGAGGGCCGACGCCATGGGCACCTCGACGCCGAGCACGTTGCGGGTCCGCTTGGTGGCCTCACCCCCGAAGCCCACCAGGACGCCGGCGGCTCCGGTGCGCATCAGGTGGAGCGAGGCCTGGTAGGTCGCGCAGCCGCCGACGATCACCGGCACGTCGAGCTCGTAGATGAACTTCTTCAGGTTGAGCGGCTCCACGACGGTCGAGACGTGCTCTGCCGACACGGTCGTGCCGCGGATGACGAAGAAGTCGACGCCCGACTTCTCCACGACGCCGGCGTACTCCGCGCAGGTCTGGGGCGACAGCGAGCCGGCCACCGGTACGCCCGCCTCCCTGACCTCGCGCATACGTTCGGTGATCAGCTCGGCCTGGATCGGCTGGGCGTAGACCTGCTGCATGCGGCGGGTGGCTGCGACCGGGTCATCGATGCCGGCGAGTTCCTCCAGCAGCGGTTCCGGGTCGGCGTACCGCGTCCACAACCCCTCCAGGTTGAGGACGCCCAGACCGCCGAGCCTGCCCATGGCGATGGCGGTGGCCGGGGACATCACCGAATCCATGGGGGCGGCGACGATCGGGAAGTCGAAGGTGAGCGCGTCGATCTTCCACGACAGGTTCACCTCCTCGATCCCGCGGGTGCGCCGGGTGGGCACGATGGCGATGTCGTCGAAGCCGTAGACGGGCAGCGCGCGCTTGGAACGGCCGATCTCGATCATGTGTGGTGAGCTCCCTTGCTCAGGAGTGTGACGTGTAGTTGGGTGCCTCGATGGTCATCTGGATGTCGTGCGGGTGCGACTCGCGCAGGCCGGCAGATGTGATGCGGACGAACCGTCCCTTGGCGTGCAGTTCGTCGATGGTGGACGCGCCGGTGTAGAACATCGACTGCCGCAGGCCGCCGACCAGTTGGTACGCCACGGCGGACAGCGGGCCCCGGTAGGCGACCTGGCCCTCGATGCCCTCGGGGATCAGCTTGTCGTCGCTGGTGACGTCCCCCTGGAAGTAGCGGTCCTTGGAGTAGGACGCCTTCCGGCCGCGGGCGGCCATCGCGCCGAGAGAACCCATGCCGCGGTACGACTTGTACTGCTTGCCGTTGATGAAGACCAGTTCGCCGGGGCTCTCCTCGCACCCGGCCAGCAGCGAGCCCAGCATCACCGAGTCCGCGCCGGCCACGAGGGCCTTGGCGATGTCGCCGGAGTACTGCAGGCCGCCGTCGCCGATCACCGGCACCCCGGCGGGACGGCACGCCTGGGACGCGTCCCAGATGGCAGTGACCTGGGGCACCCCGACGCCGGCGACCACGCGGGTGGTGCAGATCGAGCCCGGGCCGACGCCCACCTTCACCCCGTCCGCCCCGGCCTCGACCAGCGCCTTCGCGCCGGCGTAGGTCGCGACGTTGCCGCCGATGATGTCGACCTCGGCGGCGGCCGGCTCGGCCTTGAGCCGGGCGATCATCTCCAGCACGCCGCGGGAGTGCCCGTGCGCGGTGTCGACGACGATGGCGTCGACACCGGCGTCCACGAGCATCATGGCGCGCTCCCACGCGTCCCCGAAGAAGCCGATCGCGGCGCCCACGCGCAGGCGGCCCTGGGGGTCCTTGCTGGCCAGCGGGTACTTGTCGGACTTCACGAAGTCCTTGAGCGTGATCAGGCCTCGCAGGCGACCGTCCGGATCGACCAGGGGCAGCTTCTCGATCTTGTGCCTGGCCAGCAGCCCCAGGGCCTCCTCGGGGCTGATCCCGGGCCAGCCGGTGACCAGCGGCATCGGGGTCATGACCTCCCCGACCGGACGGTTGGGGTCGTCCTCGAAGCGCATGTCGCGGTTGGTGACGATGCCGAGCAGCTTCAGGTCGGAGTCGACGACCGGGACGCCGGAGATGCGGAAGTGCCCGCACATCTCGTCGACCTCGCCGATGGTGGCGTCCAACGTGGTGGTGATCGGCTGGTCGATCATGCCCGCCTCGGACCGCTTCACCCGGTCGACCTGGCCGGCCTGCTCGTCGGCCGACATGTTCCGGTGCAGGATGCCCATGCCGCCCTCACGCGCCATCGCGATGGCCATGCGGGACTCGGTGACGGTGTCCATGGCGGAACTCAGCAGCGGGATCTTCAGCTGGATCCGCTTGCTCACCCAGGTGCTGGTGTCGGCGCCCGACGGAATGACGTCGGTCTCGTTCGGCTGCAGCAGGACGTCGTCGAAGGTGAGGCCGAGGGCAGCGAACGGCTCCGGTACGCCGGAGGGGGTGAGAGGACTCGACACAGGTCACCTATCTGTCGCGCGAGTGGAGTGGTCAGTCTATCGCCGCCCTCGCCCGGCCCCCGTCCGGGGGTCAGAACCCAAGCGACGCACCGGGGACGGTTCCTCTTGCGTCACCCGGTGACGCAAAAGGAACCGTCCCCGATCAGCCAAGGGCGTCGAGGGCGTCGTCGATGTCGGGATGCAGGAACGTGAACCCGGCTTCGAGGAGCCGGGCGGGCCGTGCCCGCTGGCCCGACAGCAGGGCCTCGTGCACGAACTCGCGGCCGAAGAGGGCGCCGACGGCGCTGAGGGGGAGCGGTAGCGGTGTCGGGCGGTGCAGCGCACGGCCGAAGGCACGGGTGAACTCGAGGTTGCTGACCGGATTCGGCGAGGTGAGGTTCACGGGTCCGGTGAGGGTGTGGGAGAGCAGGAACTCGGTGGCGCGGACGTGGTCGACGATGCTGATCCAGGAGAGGAACTGGCGTCCGCTGCCCACCCGTCCCCCGAGGCCGAGGGCGAAGACCGGGCGCTGCATCCCCAGGTAGCCGCCCTCCTTCGCGATGATCTGGCCGGTACGCAGCAACGCCGTCGGGACGGGCGAATGGGCGGCGGCGGCCTCCCAGTCGGACACCACGTCGGCGAGGAAGCCGCGTCCGGCCGGCATGGTCTCGTCCACGATCTCGGTGCCGGTGTCACCGTAGTAGCCGATGGCCGAACCGTTGAGCAGGCGCTGGCAGCGCCCGTCCGGGGTCAGGCTGGTGACGATGGTGAGCGTGGACGTGACGCGGGAGCGGAGGATCTCCGCCTTGCGCTCCTTCGTCCACCGGGCGCCGGCGATCGGTGCGCCCGCGAGGTTGACCACCGCGTCGACGTCCTCCAGGGCGGGTCCGTCGATGCGTCCGGCATCGGGATCCCAGCGACGCTGGTCGGAAGAGGTGACCCGACCGCGGACCAGCCGGACCACCTGGTGGCCGCCCCTGACCAGGTGGCGCGCCAGGGCCGTGCCGATCAGCCCCGTGCTGCCGCCGATCGCTACCCGCATGCGACTGATCCTGCCACCGCCGTCCAAGGATCAGTTCTGGCCGTGCCAGATCGCCGTCTGGAACGCGTTCCAGACACAGAAGGCGATGGCGAAGCCGAACACCCAGTAGCGCTGGCGGCGAGTCAGCGGCACGAGGCCGAGCAGGGCCAGGCTCCAGGGGAGGTACCAGGGGTGCAGCGCCTGCCCGAGGACGGCGATCGCGAGCGACCCCCACGCCACCAGGCTGAGCGGACGGTTGGCGAACCGCACCCCGATCCAGCCCAGCACGAGCAGCAGGATGACGGTGCTCACCCGGCCGGCGATGATCAGGAAGCCGGTGTACGAGCCGCCGGCCTCGCCGTAAAGGATCGCACCCCCCTTCGCCAGCAGCGCCAGCGGGGCGGGTGTGTTGGCCAGGCCCATCAGGTCCAGCCACTCCACCCAGCCGAAGCCCAGGCCGCTGGCAACGCTGACCGCGACGAAGCCGACCAACGCCACGGCGGTGGCCACCGCTGTGCGCCAGCCGAGCAGCCACAACCGCCGTCCCGGGGGGAGCGCCACCAGGGTGGCGGCAACCGGCAGCCCGGCGACGGCGAGGATGGCCAGGCCGCCCTGCTGCTTGAACGCCATCGCCACCCCGACCAGTAGCGGGCCGAGCAGGAACGCCGACCACCACGTCCGCCAGCGCAACACCACCCAGACCGCCGCGAGGGTGGTGGCGACCATGGGAGCGTCGTTGTGCGCGGCACCGAGGAAGTGCAGCACCAGCAGCGGGTTGAGCACGGCGAGCCACACCGCCCCACGTCGTGGACGCCCCAGCAGGGCGGCGATGCGGGGCACCAGGACGAGCATCGCGACCACGGAGAGCAGCGCCGGAATCCGCATGGCGACCACTGACCAGTACGGATGGAATCCGGTCGCGGTCACCACGAGCTGGTTGAGGCGGAGCGTGAGTGGCGGGTAGGCGACGCCGCTGCCGGCCCAGAGCGGATCGACCAGATACGCGAACGGGCCGCCGGTGGTGGCCAGGCCGACGTGGTACGGGTTCGCGCCGGCGGACAGCGTCCAGCCAAGGTCGGCGTACAGCACCGCGTCCGGGCTGAGCACCGGCGGTACCACCAGCAGCGGCAGCGCCCACAGCAGCAGGACGGCACCGGCGTGGACGGGTGGGCGCTCGCGGGTGGGGCGGACGTGCCACCAGGCCCAGGTGAGCAGGATCGTGCCCACGACGATCAGCACCCGGTCCAGCGGCATCGGTGCCGCCCGTCCGAGCGCGTTCACCCACTCGGCCGGCCAGCCGTCGGCGGCGAAGGAGAACTCGGGGTGGCACGTCCCCCAGGCCACCAGCAGCGTGCCGGCGAGCCCTGTCCAGGCACCGGGTGAGCGCAACGCTGTCGTCGGACGGACGATCATGGGCGTCGCCGGTTACTCAGCAGCGATCGCCGTGTGGTGCCGGACGACCTCTGCCACCACGAATTCCAGCCACTTCGAGGCGAACTCCGGATCGAGCTCGGCCCGGACGGCGAGGTCGCGCAGGCGTGCAATCTGCTGCTCCTCACGATCGGGATCGGCCGGGGCCAGTCCGCGCTCCCGCTTCAGCACCCCGACCTGCTTGGTGATCTTGAACCTCTCGGCGAGCAGGCAGATGATCGCGGCGTCCAGGTTGTCGATGGAGCCGCGGAGCCGTTCGAGTTCGGGGTCGCTCTGCACGCGCTCAGCTTAACGGTGGCCCAACACCCCCTGCGGGAGCACCCCGAGCGACGTCAGTGCCCAGGCGAGGACGGCGCCGACGACCAGGCCCAGGCCCAGCCGCGCCATGTCCCGCGGCTGCCAACGCGTGGACTTCACGAACCAGAACGCGGCGGCGACCACGAGCCCGACCCCGCCGGCCACGTAGGCGTAGGTGGTCGAGATCAGTCCGGCGACGAGCCCGGCCGCCAGCCCGGCGACGGTGAGGGTGGCTGCCGCGCCGCCCACCACCGACTTCGGGTCGTAAGAGAGCGGGCTCATACCCCTCACTCTAGGGACTCGCGTCCCCGGGATCAGGCGATGACGTCGCCGGGCGTGGTGTTCGCGGGAATCCCGGTCACGACGGAGTTCGGCGGGACGTCCTTCACCACGAGCGCGTTCGCGCCGACCTTGGTGCCGTCCCCGATGGTGATCGGACCAATGATCTTGGCCCCCGCGCCGAGCAGGACGCTGTTGCCGATCGTCGGGTGGCGCTTGAACCTGCCGCGGCTGCGCCCGCCGAGCGTCACCTGGTGGTACATCAGGACGTCGTCACCGATCTCGGCGGTCTCGCCGATCACGACGCCCATGCCGTGGTCGATGAAGAACCGCCGTCCGATCACGGCGCCCGGGTGGATCTCGATGCCGGTGAAGCCGCGCGACCACTGCGAGAAGATCCGGGCCAGCGGACGCAGCGCCGGGTTCGTCGTCCACATCTTGTGGCACAGCCGGTGCACCCAGACGGCATGGATCCCCGGGTACGTGAGCGCGACCAGCACCTTCGAGGTGGCCGCGGGGTCCTCCCGCATGGCCGTGTCGAGGTCTTCGCTGATCCGCGCCCACGCACGCCGGGGCAGGCTCGCTGCTGTCACCTAGTCAAGTAGATCGGCGTAGAGCACCGTCGACAAGTACCGCTCACCGAAGGACGGGATGATCACGACGATCGTCTTGCCCGCGTTCTCGGGACGGGCGGCCAGTTCGCCGGCCGCGGCCAGGGCGGCTCCGGAGGAGATGCCGACCAGCAGGCCCTCCTCGCGCGCGGCACGACGGGCCCACTCGACGGCGGTGTCGCTGCTCTGCGGCAGCACCTCGTCGATGACGCCGCGGTCGAGGATCTCGGGGATGAAGTTGGCCCCGATGCCCTGGATCTTGTGCGGCGCGGGCGATCCGCCGGACAGCAGCGGTGACTCGGCCGGCTCGACGGCCACGATCTTCACCCCGGGCTTGCGCTCCTTGAGAACCTGGCCCACGCCGGTGATGGTGCCGCCGGTGCCCACGCCGGCAACCACGCAGTCGACCTGGCCCTCGGTGTCCGCCCAGATCTCCTCCGCCGTGGTGCGGCGGTGGATGTCGGGGTTGGCCGGGTTGGCGAACTGGCGGGCGAGGATCGCGCCCGGGGTCTCGGCGGCTACCTGCTCCGAGCGTGCGACGGCACCCTTCATGCCCTCCGGGCCCGGGGTGAGGACGAGTTCGGCGCCGAACGCCCGCAGCAGGGCGCGGCGCTCCTTGCTCATCGTCTCCGGCATGGTCAGGATCACCCGGTAGCCGCGGGCGGCGCCCACGAAGGCCAGGGCGATCCCGGTGTTGCCCGACGTGGCCTCCACGATCGTGCCGCCCGGCTGCAGCTGGCCGGACGCCTCGGCGGCGTCGATGATCGCCACGCCGATCCGGTCCTTGACCGAGTTGGCCGGGTTGTAGAACTCCAGCTTGGCCAAGACGATGGCCTCGCTGTCGCCGTAGAGCCGGTTGATCTTCACCAGGGGCGTGCGCCCGATCAGTTTGGTCGCGTCTTCGAAGTACGCCATGTTCCTTGCCTCTTCGTTGTGTTGTTGTTCGTGGTACCGCGGGTCAGAGCCTGGCCAGGGCCTGGTCGAGGTCGGCGATCAGGTCGTCGACGTACTCGATTCCGAGGCTCAGGCGCACCATCTCCGGCGCCACCCCGGCCGCCACCAATTCTTCCTCGGTGAGTTGGGAGTGCGTCGTGGTGGCGTTGTGGATCGCCAGCGACTTGGCGTCGCCGATGTTGGCGAGGTGGGAGAAGAGCTCGAGCGACTCGATGAAGCGCGCGCCGGCCTCGCGGCCGGCAGTGAGCCCGAAGGCGAGGATGCCCCCGTAGCCACGTCCGGTGAACACCCGGTCGGCCACCTCCTTGTAGGGGGAGGAGTCGAGGCCGGGGTAGTTGACCCACGCGACCTTCTCGTGGCCCTCGAGGTACTTGGCGACGGCGAGGGCGTTCGCGGAGTGGCGGTCGATGCGCAGGTGTAGCGTCTCCAGCCCTTGCAGGAAAAGCCAGGAGTTGAACGGGGAGACCGCGGCGCCGGTGTTGCGCAGCAGCACGGTGCGGGCCCGGATGATGTAGGCCGCGGGGCCGGCTGCGTCGGTCCACACCACGTCGTGGTAGGCCGCGTCCGGGCCGGTGAGGCCGGGGAAGCGGTCGGCCTGTGCGGTCCAGTCGAACCTGCCGGAGTCGACGATGATGCCGCCGACGGACGTGCCGTGGCCCCCGATGTACTTGGTCGCGGAGTGGACGGCGATGTCGACACCGTGCTCGAACACCTTCGCCAGGATCGGCGTGGTGACCGTGGCGTCCACGATGAACGGCAGGCCGAGGGCATGGGCGGCTGCGCTCCACGCGTCGAGGTCGATCACGTTGATGGCCGGGTTGCCGATGGTCTCGCCGAACACCAGCTTGGTCTTCTCGTCCACGTGGGCGGCGAGGTCCTCGGGCTTGTGGGGGTCGACAAACCTCACCTGGATGCCGTACTGGGGCAGCGTGTGGGCGAAGAGCGCGTAGGTGCCGCCGTAGAGGGTGGAGAGGGCGACGATGTTGTCGCCGGCATAGGTGAGGTTCAGTACCGCGTACGTGATCGCCGCGGCCCCGGACGCGGTCGCGAGGGCGCCGACGCCGCCCTCCAGCGCGGTGATGCGGCTCTCGAAGACCGACTGGGTCGGATTCATGATGCGGGTGTAGATGTTGCCCGGCACCTTCAGGGCGAACAGGTCAGCGGCGTGCTGGGTGTCGTCGAACACATAGGACGTCGTCTGGTAGATCGGGACCGCGCGGGCGTTGGTCGCCGGGTCGGCGTCCTCCTGGCCGGCGTGGACGCTGAGGGTGTCGGGATGGTGGGACATGTCACTCCTGGATGTGTGCGGCGTGTCAACCGACGGCCGTCCTGGCCGCCGAAGGCGTTGGGAAAGGGATCCGCGAAGGGATCTGATGGGTGTGTCGTCGGAAGTCGGGCGCGGGAATCAGCGCATTCGACAACAGGCCATCGACGGCACACAGCAGCAACACGTGGTCGCGGGGCGCGTCGAGGTCATGGCCGGAGACTAGCGGCGCGTCCATTGAATGGTCAACCGAGTCTTGGTATCCGAGAGCGGGGCTCGTACCGTCCTGCCATTTCGCGGGCTTTAGACTTCGCGCCATGACCGCAGAACACGATCTGGTGCTCGTCGTCGACTACGGCGCGCAGTACGCCCAGCTGATCGCCCGGCGGGTGCGCGAGGCACGGGTGTACTCCGAGATCGTGCCGCACACCATGCCCGTGGCCGACGTTCTCGCCAGGAACCCGAAGGCGATCATCCTCTCCGGCGGTCCCAGTTCGGTGTACGAGCCCGGAGCACCCCAGCTGGACGCGTCCCTGCTCACGGCGGACGTCCCGGTGTTCGGCATCTGCTACGGGTTCATGGCGATGGCACAGGTGCTCGGCGGCACGGTCGCCCGTACCGGCCAGCGCGAGTACGGGCGCACCCAGGTGGAGGTGCTCGCTCCGGGCCGCCTGCTGACCGGTCTTCCGCTGACCCTCACGTCGTGGATGTCGCACGGGGACGAGGTCACGTCCGCGCCGGCCGGGTTCACCGTGAACGCCCGGTCGCCGCGGGCCACCGTCGCCGCGTTCGAGGACGCGGACCGCCGGCTCGCGGGCGTCCAGTGGCACCCCGAGGTCCTGCACTCCGAGCACGGGCAGAAGGTGCTGGAGCACTTCCTGCTCGACATCGCCGGGTGTCGTCCCACCTGGACCAGCGTGAACATCGTCGAGGAGCAGGTGGCGCGCATCCGTGCGCAGGTGGGCAATGCGCGGGCCATCTGCGGGCTGTCCGGCGGCGTGGACTCCGCGGTCGCGGCTGCGCTCGTCCAGCGCGCCATCGGTGACCAGCTCACCTGCGTGTTCGTCGACCACGGCCTGCTGCGCAGCGGCGAGGCCGAGCAGGTCGAGCAGGACTTCGTCGCCGTCACCGGCGCCAGGCTCAAGGTGGTGGACGCGGCCGAGACCTTCCTCGGCCACCTCGCCGGCGTGACGGATCCGGAGGAGAAGCGCAAGATCATCGGCCGCGAGTTCATCCGCGCCTTCGAGGGGGCGGAGCGGGACGTCATCGCCGAGGCCCCGGACGGTGAACCGGTGCGGTTCCTGGTGCAGGGCACGCTCTACCCGGACGTGGTCGAGTCCGGCGGGGGCGAAGGTGCGGCCAACATCAAGAGCCACCACAACGTCGGCGGCCTGCCCGAGGACCTGCAGTTCGAACTCGTCGAGCCGCTCCGCACGCTGTTCAAGGACGAGGTGCGGGAGGTCGGACGCCAGCTGGGCCTGCCGGAGCTCATCGTGGGCCGGCACCCCTTCCCGGGGCCCGGCCTCGGCATCCGGATCGTCGGGTCCGTCGACGCCGAGCGCCTGCGGATCCTGCGTGCCGCCGACCTCATCGTCCGCCAGGAGACCACCGCGGCCGGCCTGGACGACTCGATCTGGCAGTTCCCGGTGGTGCTGCTGGCCGACGTCCGCTCGGTCGGGGTGCAGGGGGACGGCCGCAGCTACGGGCACCCGATCGTCCTGCGCCCGGTCTCCAGTGAGGACGCGATGACCGCGGACTGGAGCCGGCTGCCCTACGACCTGCTCGAACGCATCAGCACCCGGATCACCAACGAGGTCCCGGAGGTGAACCGGGTGGTACTGGACGTGACCAGCAAGCCGCCGGGCACCATCGAATGGGAGTGACCGAATCGGGGACGGTTCCGAACTCGGTCCACCTGAGAATGGACTGAGTTCGGAACCGTCCCCGATTTCGGGTCAGCGGTAGTCGGAGGGCGGGGTGCTGTTGCCGCGGAACATCGCCTTGAGCTCGTCGAAGCCGGTCGGACCGCCCTCTTCGAGGGGCAGCACGAGCCACAGTGCGATGTAGAGCACGGCGACGACGCCGAAGAAGAACGACAGCACGACGGTGATGATCCGGACGAGGCCGGAGTCGACGCCCAGGGAACGGGCGACGCCGCCGCAGACACCGGCAAGGAACTTGTCGGTGGCGGAACGGGTGAGCGGTTGCTTCATGGTGTTTCCTTTCTTGGTTTTCTCAGTTGTGCCTGCGGGAGAGCAGCAGGATTCCGATGGCCACCACGACCAGTGCGATCGGGGCGGCGATACCGACCAGGCGCCACTGGACCTGGCCGTAGGCCGTCCAGAGGCCGAGGGCAGCGAGGGCGACGGCCAGGACGCCGAAGCCGAAGGCGGCACGGTCGCGCCTCATGGCTTCACGTCCAGCTCACCGAAGTCGACATCGGCCCGGACGTGCAGCGTGCCGGCGCCGACCGTGCCCGACCTCGCGTACCCGCTGGAGCCGGACAGGTCCATCCCGCTCTGGACGGCTTCCGTCGTCCCGCTGTCGTTGAACTCGCCGGTCTTGACCGCCCAGTCCACCTGGCTGGCGGCTCCGGTGGGCAGGATCACGGTGAGCTGGCCGGCACCGACGTGCAGGTCGATCGTCCGGTCGGAGGTGAGGTCGAGCCTGCTCAGGTCGACGGTCAGCTCGCCGGCCGACAGCGAGATCGACGGCGGCAGGTCGGCGGCCGACGTGTAGGCGTAATGCTTCTCGCCGACCGTCGGCAGCGTGATCCGATGGGCGCTCACCATCAGCCCTCCGGTGGCCAGGGCGGCCACCAGGGCAGCGGGCAGCAGCAGCGGCGGGCGACCCAGCCGGGTGGCCGCCAGCAGGGTGGTCCCGAGACCGGCCAGGACGGCGGCGGCGTAGGCCAGCGGCGTGGACGGAAGGCCGACGGTGCCCAGGATCGTCACGGCCGCCACGCCGACGCCGACCAGGGCGAGGGCCAGCCACCACAGCCGCCAACTGCGCCGTGGACCCCGGCGGGTGGTGGCCGCCACAGCGAGCGGCAGGTCGTCGTCACGGACGGCGAGGTCGGTCGCGGGATCGGTGTACGGCTGCTCCCAGCGCTGCTCCACCGGTGCGGCCGGCGCGACGTTCTCGTAGCCGGGCGCCTGCTGCTCGACCAGCCGCTGGCGCCAGTTCTCCGCTGCGCGCTCGAACGGGGTCGGTTCGGGCGGGGGAGCGATGCGCTGGTTGCGTCCACGGAAGCCGAAGAACCAGACGAAGAAGATCACGGCGACGGGCCCCAGGCCGATGCCGTTGGAGCCGATGGCTGCCACCACGACCACGGCGATCGCGACGGTGAGCGCCACCACCGCACCGGTCGACCAGGCGCGGGTGAAGGGCAGGAAACGGCGGACGGGGAGCTCGGCCTGCCCGTCGCGCGGCATCAGCAGGAGGCCCGAACCGTACGCCACCAGTCCGAGGCCGCCGAAGATGCTCAGGACGACGACGGCGATGCGCAGCAGGTTGGGATCGAGGTGCCAGCGCCGCCCGAGGCCGGCGCACACGCCGCCGAGCATCGCGCCGTCACGCGGACGGCTGATCACGGGCAGGTTCTCGGGCACGTCCCCATTCAACGCCCCGGTTCCCGGTCGTTCCATAAGGGTTGACCCTGAAGGCTCCCCTCTTCGGCCCTCGGGGGCGTAGCATTCCGTCTGAGAGCGCTTCCAGCGCGAAGCCTGCTTCGCACTGATAGCGTTCCCGCAACAAGGCGGAACCGGAAGGTCCGGCGCAGCGGACGACGACGTCAACGCAGCCTGGACGCCCCGGTGCAGGGGAGAAGGAGGCACCCCGTGGCCAGGATCGACGGGGCACATTCGGCGCCGACGCTGGAGGACGTGGCGAGGATCGCCGGGGTATCGCGCGCCACCGTCTCGCGTGTGGTGAACGGCGGCACGCTGGTCGCCGCCAAGACCACCGAAGCGGTCCGCGAGGCGATCAACGAGATCGGCTACCACCCGAATCGGGCGGCGCGCTCGCTGGTCACCCGGCGGACCGGTGTCATCGCGGTGATCGTGCCCGAGACCGACGAACGCGTGTTCTCCGACCCGTTCTTCCCGCAGGCCTACCACGGTGCGCTGCAGGCCTTCGCCGACTCCGACGTCCAGGTCGTGCTGGCCATGGGCCGTCCGGGCGACACGGCCGCCCACATGGTCCGGTACCTCGACTCCGGGCACGTGGACGGCGCGATCATCATCTCCCACCACGGCCCCGAACTCGGCCGCGCGCTGGAACGCTCCTGGCAGCCGGTCGTGTTCGTGGGCGACCCGGAGGCGCCGGGGATCTACCACGTCGCCTTCGACAACGAGCAGGCCGCGCGCACCGCGACCGAGCACCTGATCGAGCGGGGGTCACGACGGATCGCCACCATCACCGGACCGCTCGACATGGAATCGGGACGCCGTCGGCTGACCGGGTTCCAGCAGGCCATGACGGCCGCCGGTCTCGACCCGTCCTGGTACGTCGAGGGCGGCTACACCTCGCCCAGCGGCACGGAGTCGGCCCGCCGGCTGCTCGCCGAGCACCCTGACCTGGACGGCATCTTCGTGGCGAACGACCTGATGGCGGTCACGGCGATGCAGGAGGTCCAGCGGTCGGGACGCCGGGTGCCCGAGGACGTGCGAATCGTCGGCTTCGACGACGCGGCCGTCGCCCAGCAGTGCACGCCGCAGCTCACCACCATGACGAACCTGGCGGCCCTGCACACGCGGATGGCGGCCGAGATGCTCATCGACCTGCTCGCGGGGGAGTCTCCGGAGAACCCGAGGATGGTTCCACCCAGCCAGCTGGTGGTGCGCGGTTCGGCATGACCCTTCGAGACGACCGCCAGGACCACCAGGGCGACGCCGCGGCGGCAGGGCTCCCGGGACGGGATGCGGTCGCCACGACCGCAATCCCCGGGCCCGATGCGGGCACCGTGCAGCCGCGCTCGACGCGTCCGCTGAACGAGGCGTGGGTGGGTGGTGTGTGCGCCGGACTGGCCGAACACCTGGGCTGGTCCGCGCTGGTGCTGCGCGTGCTGTTCGTCATCCTGAGCGCGGTCGGGCTCGTCGGGATCGCCCTGTACCTGGCCCTGTGGCTGGTGATGCCGCAGCAGGCCGGCCAGCGTTCGGCGCCGGGACTGGAGTCCGGCACCCGGCGGGGCCTGCGTCCCGGCGGCTCGGTCGCGCTCACGCCCGTCGACTACGGCGTCGCGAGCGCACTGGCGCTCCTGGGGATCGGCCTGCTGTGGCTCGTCCAGTCCTCCGCCTGGGCGTTGCCCACCTCCGTCCTCGTCGCCGGCTCACTGGCGGCGGGAGGGTTCTCGATCATCTGGTGGCAGGCCGACCGTGCGTCCACCCGCGAGCTTCGCACCGGCTCGGGCTGGCGGCGCCTGCTGGCACCCCTGATGAAGCACTGGACCACCGTCGTCGCGGTGGCGGTGGGGCTCGCGGCCCTGGCCGGCGCGATCACCGTGCAGGTGAGCTCACTGGAGGGCATCGGCGAACTGGCGCGGATGCTGCTGCTGCTCGGCCTGGTGGTCGCTGCGCTCGTCCTCGCCTCGCTGCCGTGGGTGCTGCGCGTCCGGCGGGCGCTGGCGCAGGCGCGCGACGACGCCCTGGTGGCGGACGCCCGCGCCGACATGGCGGCGCACCTGCACGACTCGGTGCTGCAGACGCTCGCGCTGATCCAGCGGCAGGCCGGGGACGCGAAGGCGGTGACGGCGCTGGCCCGCCGCCAGGAGCGGGAGCTCCGTCAGTGGCTGTACGGGGAGAGCCTCGGCTCGGCCACCCTGGTGGAGGCGCTCAGCGGCGAGATCATCGATGTCGAGGACCGGCACGGGGTCGACGTCGAGCTGGTCAGCGTCGGCGACCTCGAGCTCACCCCGGAGGTGACAGCCGTGGTGCGCGCCGCGCGGGAGGCGATGGTGAATGCCGCCAAGCACTCCGGGGCCGACCGGATCGACGTCTACGTCGAGGTCGATCCCGAACTCGTGTCGGTGTACGTGCGTGACCGTGGGCAGGGCTTCGACCTCGCCGCGGTGCAGGAGGACCGGATGGGCGTCCGCGGCTCGATCGTCGAGCGGGTCAGGCGGGCGGGCGGACGGGCCATAATTCGGACGGCGCCCGGAGAGGGCACCGAAGTGAGACTGGAGCTGCCGCGATGACCGAGATCGAGACCCCACGGCCGACACCCGCCGCCTGGCGCGTGGTGATCGTCGACGACCACGCGATGTTCCGCAGCGGCGTCAAACACGACCTCGGCGGACGCGTCCAGCTCGTCGGGGAGGGGGAGGACGTCCCGACCGCGGTCGCAGCGATCCTCGCCGCCGTCCCCGACGTCGTGCTCCTGGACGTGCACCTGCCCGGCGGCGGCGGCATGGAGGTGATCAAGCAGGTTGCGGCCAGGGAGCCGGGGGTGAAGTTCCTCGCACTGTCGGTGTCCGACGCCGCCGAGGACGTCATCGGCGTGATCCGGGCCGGCGCCCGCGGCTACGTGACCAAGTCGATCTCCGCCGACGAGCTGGTGGAGGCGATCGGACGGGTCGCCACCGGCGATGCGGTATTCAGCCCCCGCCTCGCGGGGTTCGTGCTGGACGCGTTCTCCGGCGCCATCGACGTCGCCAGCATCGACGAGGACCTGGACCGGCTCAGTGTCCGTGAGCGGGAGGTGCTGCGACTGATCGCTCGGGGCTACGCCTACAAGGAGATCGCGCGCGAGCTGTTCATCTCGATCAAGACGGTGGAGACCCACGTGAGCAGCGTGTTGCGCAAGCTCCAGCTGTCGAACCGGCACCAGCTCACGCGGTGGGCCACCGACCGCAAGCTGGTCTGACGCACTGGGGACGACGCACTGGGGACGGTTCCTTTTGCGTCAGATGACGCAAAAGGAACCGTCCCCGATGCGTCAGACCCTGCGGCGTCCCTGGATGTGGCCGTAGAGCCACAGGACGAGGACGGAGCCGCCGATCGCCAGCAGCCAGGACCACAGCGAGAAGAAGCCCGTCACTCCACGGTCGAACAGCGCCGAACCGATCCAACCGCCGACGACGGCACCGATGAGGCCGACGATGAGCGAGGACAACCAGCCGCCCCGCTCCTTGAGGATGGCCTTGGCGATCGCGCCGGCGATCAGGCCCATCAGAATCCATGCGAGAAAGCTCATGACTCGACGGTAGGTCTGGCCGCGGTGGCCGACCATCGGGTGACTCCACGACTTCACCCTGACCGCCGGGGTGGGCCGATGGGCGGGGTGTGGGACGCACGGCGTAGGCTTGCCGGGCCATGTCAGACACCCTCTTCCCGGACCTGTTCACCACGGCCTTCCAGCCGCCCGAGACCGCCGCGCCAGCGGCGTCCCCGGCCGAGGACGAGCGCCCACGGCGTCCCCAGATCTCCGAGGAGGAACTGCTCGCCAACCTGAACCCTCCCCAGCGCGAGGCGGTGGTGCACGCCGGCGGGCCCGTCCTCGTGGTCGCCGGTGCCGGCTCGGGCAAGACCAGGGTGCTGACGCGGCGCATCGCCCACCTGGTCGGGATCCGCAAGGTCCACCCCGGCTCGATCCTGGCGATCACCTTCACCAACAAGGCCGCGGCGGAGATGCGTCACCGCGTGGTCGACCTCGTGGGCAACCGGGCGAAGCTGATGTGGGTCTCCACGTTCCACTCGGCGTGCGTGCGCATCCTGCGCAGCGACGTGTCCCGGTTCGGGCTGAGCCGCACGTTCTCGATCTACGACGACACCGACTCCAAGCGGCTGATGACGCTGGTGCTGCGGGATCTGGACCTCGACCCGAAGCGCTACCCGGTGCGCGCGGTGATGAACTGGGTCTCGAACAACAAGAACGAGCTGGTCGACCACGAGACCGCTCGGAGCCGGGTGCAGGAGGGCACGACCGAGGAGACCTACGCCGACGCCTACGCGGAGTACCAGCGGCGGCTGAAGGCGGCCAACGCCCTCGACTTCGACGACCTGATCATGACCACCGTCCACCTCCTGCAGGCGTTCCCAGACCTGCGCGAGCAGTATCGGCGGCGGTTCCGCCAGGTGCTCGTGGACGAGTACCAGGACACCAACCACGCCCAGTACGCGCTGGTCCGGGAGCTGTGCGGCGTGACCCAGGGGTCGTCGGAGAACCCCGAGGTCGAGCCGCCGGAGCTGATGGTGGTGGGCGACTCAGACCAGTCGATCTACGCGTTCCGCGGCGCAACGATCCGCAACATCCTCGATTTCGAGTCCGACTTCCCCGGTGCGCGCACGATCGTGCTGGAGCAGAACTACCGCTCGACCCAGAACATCCTGAACGCGGCGAACGCCGTGATCACGCGCAACCCGGGACGGCCCGAGAAGCGCTTGTGGTCCGACTCCGGGGACGGCGAGCTCCTCGTCGGCTACGTGGCCGACACCGAGCACGACGAGGCGCAGTTCGTGGCGGACGAGATCGACCGGCTCTCCGACGCGGGCGCGAGCAAGCCCGGTGATGTGGCCGTCTTCTATCGCACCAACGCGCAGTCGCGAGCCTTCGAGGAAGTGTTCATCCGCGTGGGCCTGCCGTACCGGGTCGTCGGCGGCGTCCGGTTCTACGAGCGTCGCGAGGTGCGGGACGCGATCTCGTACCTGCGGGCGATCGCCAACCCCGATGACGATGTGTCGGTGCGGCGGGTGCTGAATGTGCCGAAGCGGGGCATCGGCGACCGGGCGGAGGCGATGATCGAGGCGTTCGCCGCCTCGCAGCAGATCTCCTTCGGCGCTGCCCTCGACCGGGCCAGGGAGGCGAACGGCCTGGCCACCCGATCGCTCAGCCAGATCGAGGGCTTCGCCGCGATGCTGTCGGGTTATCGCAGGAAGGTCGCCGACGGCGTCCCCGCGGACGAGATCCTGGTCGGCATCCTGAAGGACTCCGGCTACCTCGACGAGCTCAGCCGGTCGACCGATCCCCAGGACGAGAGCCGGCTGGAGAACCTCATCGAACTGGTCAGCGTGGCCGGTGAGTTCGTCGCGGCCGCCCATGCCGTCGACCTGCCCGACGACGAGGGCGAGCTGGCGGCGGGCGCCCCCGAGCCGGACGACTCCCTGCCGGCGTTCCTGGAGCGCATCGCGCTGGTCGCCGACTCCGACCAGATCCCCGACAACGACCCCGACGCCGCCGGTGTGGTCACGTTGATGACGCTCCACACCGCGAAGGGCCTGGAGTTCAACACGGTCTTCCTCACCGGTTTCGAGGACGGGATCTTCCCGCACCAGCGCGCACTCGTGGACCGGAGCGAGCTGGAGGAGGAGCGCCGGCTCGCCTACGTGGGCATCACCCGGGCCCGGCAGCGGCTCTACCTGACCAGGGCGAGCGTCCGGTCGCAGTGGGGTTCGCCTCAGTACAACCCGGCCAGCAGGTTCACCGAGGAGATCCCGGCGCACCTGATCGACTGGCGCCGCCTCGGCGTCGCGCGTACGGGGTATGCCTCGTCCGCAGCAGCGCGCACCGAGCAGTCGTGGCGCTCAACGGTGGGGTTCGGCGCTCGTCCGGCGATCAAGACCGTGACGTCGGTGGACGTCGGCGACCGGGTGCTGCACACAACCTTCGGCATGGGCACGGTGATCGCCACCTCAGGGGTCGGCGACGGCGCGAAGGCCGATGTCGACTTCGGGTCGTCAGGGGTCAAGCGGCTCTCGCTCAAGCACGCTCCGATGGAGAAGCTGTAGCGGCGAGGAAAGGGCTGTTCAGCCCTCGATGTTGTCGTTGCCCTTGCCGGGCTGCTGGTTCCAGCCGATGTACTGCATCGGGTCGCTCTGGACGCCGTTCTTCCGGATCGAGAAGTGCAGGTGGCAGGCGGTGGAGAGGCCGGTGCTGCCGACGTAGCCGATGACGTCGCCCTTGTTCACCTTCTGGCCGACCGACACCGTGTACCGCTGCATGTGCAGGTAACCGGACTGCACGTCCACGCCGTTGATGTCACCGTGCTCGATCCACACGTTGTTGCCGGACCCGCCGTTGTAGCCCGTCTCGGCCTTGATCACGGTGCCGGACTGGGCGGCCCAGATCGGCTCGCCGCACGCGCCGCCGATGTCGTCGCCGTCGTGCATGCGGTAGTAGTGCAGGATCGGGTGCAGCCGCATGCCGAAGGGCGAGCCCACGCCGCCCTTGGCCGGCCACATGAACTTCGAGAGCGTCCTCAGGCGCTCGACCTCGGCGGCGATGGTGTCGGCCTGGCCGGAGAGGGCGGAGTCGCGGGCGTCGGCCGCTGCGTTCTGCTGGGAGCTGGTGACCTCGTCCCCGTCGCTGGCGAGCTGCTCGTCACGGGCGGTGGCGAGATCCTCGATGGAGGGCGACTGCTGCTGTGCCGTGGCGACCTCGAGAGCGGCGATGCTCGAGATGGCGAGCGCTCCGGAGTCGGCGAACGCGGTGCCGGTGGCGTTGGTGGAGGACGCGGTGAAGGCTGAGAAACCGGCGACCGCGACGGCGGAGACCACCAGGACTGTCGCGCCACGCTTGAGAAGGTTGTGCCTGTGGTGGACCGGCCTGGACTCCACAAGGGGCGGAAGAGCGCGACGCGGCTTGTCAGCCCGCAGTCGAAGTCCGTTCACTTGTCCCCCGTCGAGTTCCCCAGTACACCGGTCGTGCCCGGTCTGGCCGAGCAGGAGCGAGCTTAGCATTTCTTAGGGTGTTTCTCAGAATCGTTCAGGAATCGGGCAACGAGAGTCGGGGTGAGTCCGGCGGGAGCCTGGCCCGGGTGCAGTTGATGGACCGGCACACTAGGCTCGGCAGGGCAGCCGCAGGCCGGCAAAATCAATGGACGGAGTGGGCGTGGATCTGTTCGAGTACCAGGCGCGGGACCTCTTCGAGGCGCACGGCGTGCCCGTCCTGCGCGGCATCACCGCCCGGACGCCCGGTGAGGCGCGGGACGCCGCCGAACAGCTCGGCAGCCCCGTCGTTGTCGTCAAGGCGCAGGTGAAGACCGGTGGACGCGGCAAAGCGGGCGGTGTGAAGCTGGCGCGGACGCCGGAGGAGGCTGCCGCCAGGGCCGGCGAGATCCTCGGCCTCGACATCAACGGCCACCGCGTGGAGACCGTGATGGTGACCGAGGGCGCTGACATCGCCGAGGAGTACTACTTCGGGCTGCTGCTCGACCGATCCACCCGCAGCTACCTCGCGATGTGCTCGAAGGAAGGCGGCATGGACATCGAGACACTCGCCGTGGAGCGTCCGGACGCGCTGGCCCGCGTGGCCGTCGATCCGCTGGTCGGGCTCGACGAGGCGAAGGCCGCCGAGATCGTGGACGCCGCGGGCTTCGACGAGGCCGACCGGGCCGAACTCGTCCGCGTCCTCGTGCTGCTGGGAGAGGTGTACCGGGAGAACGACGCCACCCTGGTCGAGGTCAACCCCCTGGTGAAGACCGGGGACGGCCGGATCATCGCCCTCGACGGCAAGGTGACCCTCGACAACAACTCGGGCTTCCGTCATCCCGACTGGTCCGCCTATGCCGACGAGTCGTCCGACGACCCGCTGGAGATCAGGGCCAGGGAGAAGCACCTCAACTACGTGAAGCTCGACGGGTCGGTGGGCATCATCGGCAACGGTGCCGGCCTGGTGATGAGCACGCTCGACGTGGTGGCCGCTGCGGGCGCCGACCTGCCGGGCCAGCCGCGTCCCGCGAACTTCCTCGACATCGGCGGTGGTGCGTCCGCCCAGGTGATGGCCAACGGGCTCGACATCATCTTGTCCGACCCGCAGGTGAAGGTCGTGTTCGTGAACGTCTTCGGCGGGATCACGGCCTGCTCCGAGGTGGCGAAGGGCATCATCGACGCGCTCGCCATGCTCGGTGAGCGTGCCACCCGGCCGATCGTGGTGCGCCTCGACGGCAACGCGGTCGAGATCGGGCGCCACATGCTCGCCGAGGCCGCGCATCCGCTCGTGCAGGTCTCGGAGACGATGGACGACGCGGCCCGCACGGCCGCCGAACTGGCCGCAGCGGCCGAGTAAGGAACTCACGACTATGTCGATCTGGTTGGACCAGCGCTCCACCGTCATCGTCCAGGGCATGACCGGCTCCGAGGGACGCAAGCACACCCAGCGGATGATCGCCGCCGGCACCCGGATCGTCGCCGGCGTCACCCCAGGGAAGGGCGGGCAGTCCGTGGAGTTCGACGAGACCGCCGTCCCGGTGTACCACAGCGTCGCCGAGGCGAAGGCGGCCACGGGCGCCAACACCTCCGTCGTGTTCGTGCCCGCGCCGTACACCCGCCAGGCCGTGATCGATGCCGTCGACTCCGCCCTCGACCTGACCGTGGTGATCACCGAGGGCGTTCCGGTGAAGGACACCGCCGAGTTCGTGGAGTACGCGCGGCAATCGGGCCACACCCGCCTGATCGGCCCCAACTGCCCCGGTCTCATCTCCCCCGGGAAGTCGAACGTCGGAATCATCCCGCCCACCATCTCGGGCTCGGGCCGCATCGGCCTGGTCTCGAAGTCGGGCACGCTGACCTACCAGATGATGTTCGAACTGCGTGACATCGGGTTCTCCACCGCCGTCGGCATCGGCGGCGACCCGGTCAACGGCAGCACGCACATCGACGCCCTCGAGGCCTTCGAAGCCGACCCGGACACCGATGCGATCGTCATGATCGGCGAGATCGGCGGGGACGCGGAGGAGCGTGCGGCAGCGTTCATCGCCGAGCACATCACCAAGCCGGTTGTCGGCTACGTCGCCGGCTTCACGGCCCCGGTCGGCAAGACCATGGGTCACGCCGGGGCGATCGTGACCGGCTCGGTCGGCACCGCGAAGGCCAAGAAGGCTGCTCTCGAGGCGGCCGGCGTCCGCGTCGGTCGGACGCCGAGCGAGACCGCGTCCCTGATGCGTGAGGTCGTCGCCGGCCTCTCCTGACCCGGGAACACCGCAAGCTGTGAGTTGAGCCGTGACTACACCGCTGAACTCACAGCTTGCGAGGTGGAGCGTCAGGCCTGGGCGGCGCGTTGTCCGGCGCGAACCGCGATCGCCTTCCACTGGGTGTCGGTGAAGTCGAACTTGGCCGTGGGATTGCCGAGCAGGTAGACGACCTTCGCGCCGACGGTGACGACGGCCACGCGGTAGACCACGGTGGTGGTCGCGGTCTTCTGGGTGATCAGATAGGTGGAGCCGGTGACCTTGCTCCCGGCGTCGGCCGTGCCGTTGGCATCGGGCCCGGTCGCAACCGAGGCGGTCGGGTACTTCGCCGGGCAGTCGCCGATGTTCTTGGTCAGCTTGGTGGCGAGGGTCTTCGCCGCGTCCGCGCTCCCGAAGCCGTAGGTCACCATGTCGACGCCGAAGCCGGTCGGGGCGTTGGGGTCCTCGGCCATCAGCAGCGTGCGCTGGCCGACGGACGAGGTGCCGGCGACGGTCTCGAGGTTCATGCCCTCGCACTGGCTCCCGGCCATGCGCAGCGTGGTGAACGGGTCGGTTCCGCCCCAGCGTCCGGCACCGGCGCTGATCCGGGGCAGGTCGGCCTCGACCAGCCAGCCCCTCGGGTCCCCGGGGGGAGGCGAAGCACTCGTGGTGGCCACACCGCCAGGGCAGGTCCCCAGGTCGCCACCGCACTGGCGGCTGAGCGCGAGCGAGGTGACCTGGGCGACGTCCTGGGCCGGGACAGCCTCGGTGGTCGCCACGTCGACCAGGCTGATCGAGCGGCCGGTGCGGCTCAGGAGGAGCGTGTGGTGGATGTCGGTCGCGTCGTGCACCAGCAGGCGCACGGCGGTCGCGGCGTCGGCGAGACCGGTGACGGCGTTCCCGCCGACGATCCAGGCGGCGTCGTCCTTGCAGGTGCCCGCCTGGGTGAGGCGGACGGAGTAGGCCGCCGTGGCCGTCGCGACGTCCGGATAGGTGTCGACGACCTGCACCACGGAGGCCTCAGGGACGCCGGTCGCCGGGATCTTGCGGGACGCCGTCCGCAGCGCGCTCGGGAGCCCTGCCCCTGTGGCGGGCAGGCAGAGCGGACGCACCTGGTCCGCGGTGCCCGTCGACTCGCCCCAGGTGAGCTGGCCGAGGCTGCCCAGGTCCTGGGAGGTGAGGAGAGGGTCGAGGGCTGACGCCGTGGTGCTCGGCGAACCGCTCGGTGCACCCGACCGCAGCGTGAGCAGCCAGACCCCGCCGGCGACCAGCAGGGCGACGGCGAGGACGGCGGAGATGATGATCAGGGCCGGACGGGAGCTGCGGTCCCGCGGCGCCGGCTCGGCTGCCCGCTTCGATGCCTTCGGTGCGGGCTCGGTCCTTGCCGCCGGCCCCTTTGCGGGCTTGGCGGGGCGGCCGAAACGGCCCTTGCGCTCGGGGGCGGGCGCTGCCGCATCGTCCTCTCGCGCGTCTCCGGCGTCGGGCGGGCCCGCGCTGTCGGGCGTCCGCGGGGACGGCGAGAACGATGTGAGGGCGCCTCCGGGCACCCGGGAAGGTCCGCCGGTGGGCGTCGGCGGGACGGGGGAAGTGGCAGCCGCAGGGCCGCTGAGCGAGGCCACGGCCGGACCGGGTGCCGGGGAGAATCCCGCCGGGGCGGTGGGGGCGGTGGCGACCGAGCGCGGGAGGCCGTCCTCAGCGGCACCTGCCGGCTTCACCGGAGGCGGCGCCGACGACACCGGGACCGTCCTCGGGGGCGGGGCGGTCGGACGGGGCGCGGGCGGTAGCGACTCGAAGGGAGAGCTCGGCGACGTCGCGCTGACGGCCGAGCGTCGCGGTGCTGCGGGAGCGAACTCGCTGGGCTCCGCGCTCGCCGAGAATCGTCTCCCCGTGGCCGGCGGGAGCGCGGCCTCCGGATCGGGCAGGACGGGCTTCGGCGGGGGCACGGGAGTCGTGGCCGGCACGTCCAGCGGGTCGTCCGGGCTCCCCGGCGACGCCGGGCTGAGCGCAAGGCGCCGGAAGCTGCCAGTGGAGGTCAGTGAGGACGGCTCGTCGGGGGACAGCCCGCGGGCGGGGCCGCCTCCGACGAAGGCGTCCTCGCCATCGTCGGGGAGCGGGCCGAGCGCCCTGCGGGGCGTGGGCGAACCCTCATCTGCCACTGCATTCACCTTGCCGTCGGTGCCGGATGCCGCGGCCAGTGTAGCGACGGCGGGCGTGTCCCCACGACCGGACTTGGCCGTGTGGTTCAGCATGGACGCACCATGCCGATGCCCAGATTCCGGGACCCAGAGCGCCTGACGTTCACCGTTTCCACCGCTCGGACGGTCCGGCTCCCCGATGCCCCGGCCGGCCCGCCGCTCGTGCCGTGGCCGGTAGCCGCGCTGGGCGGAGGCGTCTTCGCCGCGCTCGCCGGCGCCCTCGCCACAGCCGGGGTGATGCTCGTCGCCTGGCTCAGTGCGATCGCGATCGCCCTCCCCACGGTGCTGGACTTCGCGGCCCGGACCTGGCTCCTGGCGCACGGTGGCGTGCTCGCGATCGGCGAGGACCGGATCACGCTCGTCCCGCTGGGACTCACGATCGCTTTCGGTGCCGTCTGTTCCTCGGCGGGCCGGTTCGCCTATCGGCAGGGCCTGCTCAGCCGCGCCGGTGAGGTGTCCGATGCCGTGCGCCGGACACTTCTGCTGGGCTCGATCGGGCAGGTCGTGGCCGGGTACACGCTGTTCGCGGTCGTCCTCGCGTGGGTGGTGGTGGGGCCGACCGAGCTCTGGCGGCCGTCCCTCGGTGCGCTGCTGCTGAGTGCCGCCGGGGCCGGCGGCGGGGCCGGCCGGGCGGCAGGCCGCCGCCCGTGGGCGACCGGCCCGGACTGGCTGCGCCGTGCCTTCCGTGGCGCCGCCGCCGGCGTCCTCGGCCTGGTGGTGGTCTCGGGCGTGACCCTGGCGACGGCGCTGGTGCTCGGCGAGACCCGGGTCGCCGCACTGGAGGACGCGCTGGGCTTCGACGCCGGGGGGGTGTTCGTGTGGGGGGTCGTGGTCCTTGCCTACCTGCCCAACCTGCTCGGCTGGACGCTGGCCTGGCTGCTCGGCGGAGGTTTCACCGTCGGTTCGGGCTCCCTGGTCTCGCTCTCCACGACCCAGCTGGGCATGCTGCCGGCCGTCCCGGTGTTCGGCGCCCTGCCGCCCGTCGGCGCTGCCGGGGAGTGGATGCTGGCCTGGCTGGCCGCCGGGGTGGCGGTGGGAGCCCTCACGGGTGTGGTCGCGGTACGACGGGACCCCGAAGGTGACCCGGGTGGTCTGTTGGCCGGCTCCGTGGGCGGGCTCGCGGTCGGGCTGGTGTTCCTCGCCTGGGCGGCGGCCAGCGGCGGAGCACTGGGCACCCTGCGTCTCGCCGAACTCGGGCCTCGCCTGCTCGAGTCGCTGGCGATCGGGGTTCCCCTGATCTTCGTCAGCGCATGCCTGGGTGCCGTCGGTGGCTGGCTGGTGGGGCGGCGCAGCGCGGCTTCCTGAGCAGTCCGAAGCCGCCGGGTGGGAGCTGTCGTCGTGCCGCCTTCGATAAGGTCGGGCCATGCCGATGCGCCTGGTGGTCCTGGTATCGGGCTCTGGCACCTTGTTGCAGTCGCTGCTCGACGCGAGCGCGTCCGGCGGGTTGGACGCGTCCGTGGTCGCTGTCGGGGCGGATCGCGCGGACGCGTTCGGGATCGTCCGTGCCCAGAGCGCCGGCATCCCGACCTTCGTGCACCCCTTGCCCGTCGGGGCCGACCGCGCGGCCTGGGACGCGGGCCTCACCGAACTCGTCGCGGCCCACGACCCCGATCTCGTGGTGAGCGCCGGGTTCATGAAGCTGGTCGGCGCGTCCTTCCTGGCCCGGTTCGGAGGGCGGATGATCAACTCCCACCCGGCACTGCTCCCGGCGTTCCCCGGAATCCACGCCGTGCGTGACGCGTTGGCGGCAGGGGTCAAGGTCACCGGCTGCACGGTCTTCCAGGTGGACGAAGGGATCGATTCGGGCCGCATCCTCGCCCAGGAGCCGGTTCGGGTCCTGCCGGGGGACGACGAGGCGGTCCTGCACGAACGCATCAAGATCGTCGAGCGGCAACTGCTGGTCGACACCGTCAACGCACTCAGCCGAGGAGACAGATGAACGACGTCCTGCCGATCCGCCGCGCCCTGGTGTCGGTGTACGACAAGACCGGGCTGGTCGAGCTCGGCCGCGCCCTGGCCGACGCCGGGGTCGAGATCGTCTCCACGGGTTCGACGGCGTCGACGCTGTCCGGGGCGGGGCTGCCGGTGACCCCGGTGGAGCAGGTGACGGGCTTCCCGGAGTGCCTCGACGGCCGGGTGAAGACGCTGCACCCGCACATCCACGCGGGGATCCTCGCCGACCTGCGGCTGGAGTCGCACCGCGCGCAGCTGGAGGAGCTCGGGATCGCTTCGTTCCAGCTCGTCGTGTCCAACCTCTACCCCTTCACCCAGACCGTGATGTCCGGTGCCGCGCCCGACGAGTGCGTGGAGCAGATCGACATCGGCGGCCCTTCGATGGTGCGGGCGGCGGCGAAGAACCACCCCTCGGTGGCGATCATCACGTCCCCCGACCAGTACGGCCGGCTCACCGACGCCCTCGCGGCGGGAGGCTTCACGCTCGCCCAGCGCCGGGCGCTGGCCGCGGCGGCGTTCGTGCACACGGCCACCTACGACGTGCACGTCGCCTCCTGGATGGGCAACGTGCTCACCGACACCTCCGGCGGTGACGGCTTCCCGTCCTGGGTCGGGGCCACCTGGGACAAGATCGGGACGCTGCGCTACGGCGAGAACTCCCACCAGCGCGCGGCGCTGTACCGCAACGGGTTCCAGCCCGGTGGGCTGGCGACCGCTGAACAGCTGCACGGCAAGGAGATGAGCTACAACAACTACACCGACGGGGACGCGGCGTACCGCGCGGCGTACGACTTCCGCGCGCCGGCCGTGGCGATCATCAAGCACGCCAACCCGTGCGGGATCGCGGTCGGATCCGACATCGCCGACGCCCATCGCAAGGCGCACGCGTGCGACCCGGTGTCGGCCTACGGCGGTGTGATCGCGGCGAACCGTCCGATCAGCGTCGAGGCCGCGAAGCAGATCGCAGGGATCTTCACCGAGGTGGTGATCGCGCCCGGGTACGAGGACGGTGCCCTGGAGGTGCTGCAGTCGAAGAAGAACGTCCGGCTGCTCGTGGCCGAGCCGTACTCGGCCGGCGGGGAGACCCGCAGCATCAGCGGGGGCATGCTGATGCAGTCGGCTGACCGGATCGACGCCGACGGTGACGACCCCGCGAACTGGCAGCTGGTCTCCGGCGAGGCGGCGGACGCCGCGACGCTGGCCGACCTCGAGTTCGCGTGGCGCGCATGCCGGGCCGTGAAGTCGAACGCGATCCTGCTGGCCTCCGGCGGTGCGTCGGTGGGCGTCGGGATGGGGCAGGTGAACCGGGTCGACTCCTGCAGGCTCGCGGTGGAGCGGGCGGGGGAGCGGGCGGCCGGCTCGGTCGCCGCGTCCGACGCCTTCTTCCCGTTCAACGACGGGCCGGCGATCCTCCTCGAAGCGGGGGTGAAGGCCATCGTCCAGCCCGGCGGATCGGTGCGGGATGCCGACACGATCGCCGCCGCACAGGCCGCCGGTGTCACCATGTACTTCACCGGCATCCGGCACTTCTTCCACTGAGGGACGCATGACAGCCCAGATCCTGGACGGCAAGGCCGTCCTCGCCGTCATCAAGGACGAGCTCGCCGTACGGGTGCGCGCCCTGGGGGAGCGGGGCGTCCGCCCGGGCTTGGGGACCGTGCTGGTCGGTGACGATCCGGGCAGCCGGAGCTACGTGGGGATGAAGCACCGCGACTGCGCGGAGGTGGGCATCGAGTCGATCCGGCTCGACCTGCCCGCCGACGCGTCCGCGGCGGAACTGACGGCGGGGATCGCCGCCCTCAACGAGGACCCGTCGTGCACCGGCTACATCGTCCAGCTCCCGCTGCCGCGCCACCTGGACGAGAACGCGATGCTCACGATGGTCGACCCGGTCAAGGATGCGGACGGGCTGCACCCCATCAATCTGGGCAAGCTGGTCCTGAACGAGCCTGCGCCCCTGCCCTGCACGCCGCGCGGCATCGTGGAACTGCTCCGCCGTTACGGCGTGCCGCTCGCCGGTGCCGAGGTGTGCGTCATCGGCCGTGGCGTGACGGTCGGGCGTCCGCTCGGCCTGATCCTGACCCGCCGTAGCGAGAACGCCACCGTGACCCTCTGCCACACCGGAACGCGCGACCTGTCCGCGCACACCCGACGCGCCGACGTCGTGGTGGCCGCGGCCGGCGTCCCCCATCTGGTCACGGCCGACATGATCGCCGAGGGCGCGGTCGTCCTGGACGTGGGCGTCAGCCGGGTGGACGGCAGGCTCACCGGCGACGTCGCGCCGGATGTGTTCGAGAAGGCGTCCTGGGTGGCGCCGAATCCCGGCGGAGTCGGGCCGATGACCCGCGCGATGCTGCTCTCGAACGTGGTCGATCGCGCCGAGGAACTCGCCTCGTGACCGGCCCGGCGCCGGAGCGGCCGCCCAAGACGCTGGTCCAGCAGGTCGTCGGCCAGTGGCCCCTGGCCTCGGTGCTCACCGGAGTGGCCGCCGGCCTGCTGATCGTCCTCCTCTCGCACTGGCGGGCGGGTAGCACGCTGGTGGGCCTGTCGATCACGCTGGGCGGCCTGTTGCGCCTCCTGCCCCAGCAGCGGGTGGGACTCCTGGCCGTCCGCAACCGGGCTGTCGACTCGATTCTGCTGCTCGGCGTGGGGATCGGCATCACCGTGCTGGCGTGGTGGATCCCGCCCAGCCGATGAAGGGGGATCCCGGGTCGATCCCGGGATGATGCAGGCCTTGAGGCAGGCGGCCTGGCACAACGACAAGGCAGGTTGCGAGCCTGGCCGTCCGGGAGTACCCTGCAAGTAAGCACTTACATGCAGGGGTGGGAACATGGGCAGTTCGGCCGCGAAGGTCCTGGACGCGGCGTCGGTGCTGTTCGCCGAGCGCGGCTACTCCGGGACGACCACCCGTGCGATCGCCGAGGCCGCCGGTGTCAACGAGGTGACGCTGTTCCGCACCTTCGGGACCAAGCAGGGGATCCTGCGGGCGATCGGGGAGCGGATCGCCGCCGCGCAGGCGGGCAGGGTGGTCGCACGTCTCGTCCCCGCGAACGTCCGGACGGTCCTGCGCGACCTCGCCCGCCAGGAGGTGGCCAACGGCATCGCCGATGGCGGCCTGGTGACACGGCTGGCCTTCGAGGCCGGTTCGGTTCCCGAGGTCGCGGAGGTCTTCGCCGGCGGCCCGCAGGCCAACCTGCAGGGACTCACCGACTTCCTCGCCGAGGCCCAGCGCCTGGGCGAGCTGCGTGACGACGTGTCGGCCCGGACCGTCGCTGAGGCGTTCTTCGCGCTCACCTCGAGCTTCGTGATCACGCGGACGGTCCTCGGGGGTGCCGACGCACGGCCGGGCGACCTCGACCACACCGTCAACGACCTCTTCGAGCTGTTCTGGCGCGGAGCCGCGCCAACCGGAATCCTTCAGGAGAACTGATGAACACCACGCGCGACCGCCTGCTGGCGGTCTTCGGCCTCGGCGTCGCCGCCCTGGCCGCCACCGCCGCCCAGATCGGCATCACCGAGCGGGGTAGCGGGTCCACGGCCGAGGCGACGAGCATCCTCGGCGAGCACTACTCCTACGTGACCGACGGGGTCTACGCGAACAACGCCGTGCGCGTGGTGGCCGAGGGGGTCGGCTGGGACGGGGTCACCCTCTTCTTCGCCGTCCCGGCCATGGTCGTCGCCGCCCTGTTCGTCGCCCGCGGGTCTCTGCGGGCACGCCTGGCGGCGCTGGGGCTCTTCGGTTACTTCGCCTACCAGTACCTCATGTACGCCATGTTCTGGGCGATCGGGCCGCTCTTCCCGCTGTTCGTGGTGCTCTACCCGCTGGCGCTGCTCGGCATCGTCTGGGTGGTCTCGACGCTCGACGTGCGGGCGCTCGCGGGACAGGTCGGCTCCGGGTTCCCCCGCCGGACCCTGGCCGCCTACGTCGCCGCGATGGCTGTTCTGCTCGTCGTGATGTGGGTCCCGCGGATCGTCGCCGGGATCGGTGGCGACCCGGTCGCGGCCGGCCTGCTCGGCACCCCGACGCTGACGGTCCAGGCGCTCGACCTCGGCCTGGTGGTGCCGCTGGCCCTGGCGACCGCCGTGCTGGTGTGGCGGCGGCATCGGGTGGGCTACGTGCTCGCCGCGCTGTTCTCGGTGAAGGCCGTCACGATGGCGGGTGCGATCGTCGCGATGCTGTTGTCGGCCTGGGCGGTCGAAGGTCGCCTGGAGGTCGTCCCCTTCGCGATCTTCGGTGCGGCGACGCTGTTCGCCGGGTTCCTGTCGGTGCGCGTCCTGGCCTCCTGCCCGGACCGGCTGGCCGGGACAGCTGCCCCGGAGGCGGTGGCCGCCGGACGGTGAGCGCCGGGACGATCCGCTAGCGGAAGTCCCGCTCCAGGAACTGGCCCTCCGCCGACTGCTCCGCCACTCGCGCCGCTTCCCGCTCGCGCAGCTCGACACGCCGGATCTTGCCCGAGATGGTCTTCGGAAGCTCGCTGACGAACTCGACGATGCGCACCCGCTGGTAGCCCGACAGCCGCTCTCGGGCGTGGGCGAAGATCTCCCGCGCGGCGTCCTGCTGGCGGCTGGTGGCCTCCCGCGCGAGCGTGATGAAGGCCTTCGGCACCGCGGCGCGCACCGGGTCGGGGCTGGGCACGATCGCCACTTCGGTGACGTAGGGGTGCTCCAGCAGGATGGACTCCAGCTCGAACGGGGAGATCTTGTAGTCGGAAGCCTTGAACACGTCATCGGCACGCCCGACGTAGGTGAGGTAGCCGTCCTGGTCCGACGCGGCGATGTCGCCGGTGTGGTAGAAGCCGTTCCGGCAGGCCTCGGCCGTCATCTCCTCGTCGTTGTGGTAGCCGGCCATCAGGCCGAGGATCGGCTCGGAGAGGTCGAGGCAGATCTCGCCTTCGGCCGGACTGGGCTCGCCGCTCACCGGGTCGAGCAGCACGACCGGGTAACCGGGCATCGGACGGCCCATGGAGCCGTCCTTGACGACCTGGCCCGGGGAGTTGCCGACGCAGCAGGTCATCTCGGTCTGGCCGAAGCCGTCCCGGATGGTCGACCCCCAGGCCCTCCTCACCTGGGTGATCACCTCGGGGTTGAGCGGCTCGCCGGCGCCCAGCAGCTCGCGAGGCGGTCTGGACAGCTGGCTCAGGTCGGCCTGGATCAGCATCCGCCAGACGGTCGGCGGTGCGCAGAACGTGGTCACCTCGTGGGTGTCCATCACCTTCATCAACGCGGCGGCGTCAAACCTGTCGTAGTTGAACACGAACACCGTTGCCTGCGCCAGGAAGGGCGAGAAGAAGTTGCTCCAGGCGTGCTTGCCCCACCCGGGGGAGGAGATGTTGAGGTGGACGTCGCCGGGTCGCACCCCCAGCCACCACATCGTCGAGAGGTGTCCGACGGGGTAGGACACGTGCGTGTGTGCGACCAGCTTGGGCCGTGCCGTGGTGCCGGACGTGAAGTACAGCAGGCTCAGGTCGGACGCCTTCGTCGCCGCGCTGGGCAGGTAGGAGGCCGGCGCCTTGTGTGAGTCCGCCATCGAGACCCAGCCGGGCGGCGTGCCCTCGCCCACCCCGATCCGCCGGACCGGCTTCGGCAACGCCTCCAGCCGGCTGCGCAGGGTCGTCGGTGCGACCACCGCGCGAGCCTCCCCGTGCTCGACCCGGTACGCCAGGTCCGCGGCGGACAGCAGCGTGGACGTCGGGATCGCGACCGCCCTGATCTTGAGCAGGGCCAGCAGGAGTTCCCACAGCTCGATCGTGTTGGGCAGCATGACGATGACCCGGTCGCCGGCGGCGAGCCCCTGGCTCCGCAACCAGCGCGCGACCTGGTCGGACCGGTGCGACAGCTCGCCGTACGTCCACGACTGGGACGTGAGGTCGGCCGAGACGATGGTGACCGCAGCGCGATCAGGGTGCTCGCCCGCCACCACGTCGAACCACTCGGTGGCGAAGTTGAACTCCTCGAGTTGCGGCCAGCGGAAACCGGTCACGGCGCCCTCGTAGTCGGTGCCGTGCGCCAGCAGGAAGTCGCGGGCCTCCCGGACGATCCGAGTGGCGGCGGTGGCGGGGCGGCCGAAGGGTGCCATGTCGCATCACTTTCGTTGTTGACCACGATCGGGGCGATCCTAGTCCTCCACCTACGTAACCGTAGGTAGCGTCCAGTGCCGACGGGTGAACCCGGAGCTGGGCCGATGACGGTCGGGCCCGGCGGGGTGGGGCCCG
>JAEVYS010000103.1 GCA_023392635.1 Actinomycetes bacterium
GCGGCCGACCGCCCCCGGGACCGCGTCCGCGCGGCCAGGACCGTCGACCCTGGAGCTGCTCCCCGGCCCGCGCACCGACTGGCTCGCCGACCCCGGCACGCTCGCCGGCGCCTGGACGGTCTCCCCCGACAGCAACCGCGTGGGCGTCCGGCTGGGCGGAGCGGCGCTGGCACGCGCGGCCTGGGCGGAGGCCATCGAACTGCCGAGCGAGCCGATCATCCGCGGCGCCGTGCAGCTGCCTCCGTCCGGCCACCCCGTGCTCTTCGGGCCCGACCACCCGACCACCGGGGGGTATCCCGTGGTCGCCGTGCTCACCGAGGAGGCGAACGACCGCCTGGCCCAGTGCCGTCCCGGGGACGTGGTCCGTCTCGAGTGGCGCAGCCAGAGGGGCGAAACCGCCTCCTGATCCGGCCGGGCCCGGGTCAGGCCGGGGTTCCGCGCAGCATGCCCCGCCAGGCGAACGGCCCGAGGTGCTGCACGCGCGTCGTCGCCGCCTCCACCGCGCGCTCAAGGGCGTCCATCCGGTCGCCGCCGGAGGCGAGGCCGAAGCAGTAGGCCCCGTGCAGCACGTCACCTGCCCCCACCGTGTCGACCACCGGCACCGCCCTCGGCCTGACCGTGCCCGAGCGCCCCCGTGTCCACCACTCCAGGGCGGCACCGCCGTGGCTCACCGCCACCAGGTGCGCCCCGAGCGCCAGCAGCGCCTCAGGGGACAGTCCGCCGCTGCGCGCGTAGTCGCCCGAGCAGATGATGTCCGAGGCGAAGGGCAGGATGTCGTCGAACACCGGCTTGTGCGAGCCGGCGTCCACCACCACCGGAACCCCGTCCGCCGCGAGGGCCGCCGAGCGCGCCAGCGCAGCGTGGTGGCCGTCCACCAGGACGACGTCAACGCCGGAGAGGTCGGGGCCGGCGATCTTCCCGAAGCCGGCCGTCCGTTTCGAGCCGCTCACCACCGCCCGCTCGCCGGTGCCGGCGTCGAGGAGCACGGTCGACGCGGCGAGCTCGAACCCCGGTGGGGCCGCGTCGACGACCTCCACGCCCGCCCCGGCCAGGTCGGAGGCAACCAGGCGCGCCGCGGCGGTCGACCCCAGCGCCGTCCACAACCGGGCCCGCCCGCCCCGTGCGGCGAACGCCACCGCAGCCACGGCTGCGGGGCCCCCGGCCGCGAGCCAGGTGTCGGTGGCCACGATCTTCTGGTCCGGCGCGGGCAGGCGGTCCACGCGCTGCACCACGTCGAGGGTGGCCAGTCCGACGAACAGCCCGCCGACGCTCACCCGAGGTCGCCCGGCTCCACCTCGACGACGCACAGCGCGGTCCCGCCGGGCGCCTCGAGGATCGCCTTCCCCGTCCGCAGGGCCCGCGGCTTGGCGCCCAGTTCGCTCAGCCGCTCGACCTCGGCCTCCAGGTCGTCCGTGGCGATGTGCAGGTGGGACGTCGTCTCTGCGCTCACCTCGGCCGGCTGGAGACGCACGTCCAGGGCCCAGTCGCCCGCCGGGCGCAAGGCGGTTTCCGGGTCGCCGACATGCTGCCACTCCCCGCCGAGGAGCCTCTGGAAGAACGCCACCTCCCCGGCGTAGCGCTTGCGCGGCACGTCCAGGCAGAACCGGCTGACCCGGCTGCGGTGCTCCCACGCCGGCCAGGTGAGCGGCGGCGGCACGACCACGCCGGGGTGGGTGACCAGGCAGAACGTGAAGCCGGCCGGTGACCGCAGCACGACATAGCCGTGGCGCGACTCCTCCACCAGCTCCGCCCCGGCAGCCTCCGCCGCTTCGGCCGAGGCCCACGGGTCGCGGACGTGCACGTCAAGGTGCAACCGGGTGGGCCCGTCGCCGAGACGCTGGACCTTGAGGTAGTGGTCGCCCGCCGGCGGAACCAGGGTTGCGAACTCCCCGGCGTCCCCCCGGGACGGGGACAGGCCGTAGCCCGTGCCGGCGCGCCAGAACCCGACGCCGGCGTCGAACTCGGCGGCGGGGAAGTCCAGGAAGACGGTCAGCCAGGACGGTGGGGGCGGAGGAGCCGTCACGAAGAAGCCAGTGCCCGGCTGCGGTCGCGCGCGGCCTCCATGGCGGTCATGAACGCCGCCTTGACCCGGTGCACCTCCAGCTCGCGCAGCGCGGCCGCGGTCGTGCCGCCCGGCGAGGTCACCCGCTCCCTGAGGACCGTCGGGTGCTCGCCGGAGTCGGAGAGGAGTTTCGCCGAACCGTACATGGTCTGCACCACGAGGGTGGTGGAGACGTCGCGAGGAAGGCCGAGCATCACGCCGGCGTCGATCATGGCCTCCACCACGAAGAAGAGGTAGGCCGGCCCCGAGCCGGAGATCGCGGTCACCGCGTCCTGGTACTTCTCGGGAACGGTCACGACCTTGCCCACCGCGGAGAGCAGCTCGGTCACGTGGTCGAGGTGCTCGGCGGTCGCGGACGCGCCGGCGGAGATCGCCGCCATGCCCTCGTCCACCTGCGCCGGGGTGTTCGGCATCACCCGCACCACGGGTGTGCCCGCCGGCATCGCCGCCTCGATGCGCGCGGTGGACAGGCCGGCGCACAGCGAGACCACCAGGGTGCCCGGACGGATGGACGCTCCCACCTCGGGCAGCACCTCGCCTGCGTCCTGCGGCTTGACCACGATCACCACGGTGTCGGCCTGCGCAGCGGCCTCGCGCGTCCCGGCGGTGCGGATGCCGTGCCTGGTCTCGAGCTCGACGAGACGGGGCGCGTGACGGTCGGCCGCCGTGATCCGGTCGGCCGCCCAGCCGGCGCGCAACAGCCCGGCGATCAGGGTCTCACCCATCACCCCCGCGCCGATGACCGCCAAGGTGCTCATCGCCCTGCCACCAGCTCGGCGATCTGCACGGCGTTCAGCGCCGCGCCCTTGCGCAGGTTGTCGTTGGAGACGAACAGCACCAGGCCGCGCCCACCCGGCACCGACTGGTCGGAGCGGATCCGGCCCACGTAGCTGGGGTCGGTGCCCGCCGCCTCGCGCGGGTTCGGAACGTCGGCCAGCTGGACGCCGGGAGCGGTCGCGAGCAGTCCGGTGGCGCGCGTGACGCTGATCTCCTCGGCGAACTCGGCGTGGATGCTCAGCGAGTGACCGGTGAAGACGGGCACGCGGACGCAGGTGCCCGCCACCAGCAGGTCGGGGATGTGCAGGATCTTGCGCGACTCGTTGCGCAGCTTCTGCTCCTCGTCGGTCTCCAGCAGCCCGTCGTCGACGATCGAGCCGGCCAGCGGGATCACGTTGAACGCGATCGGCTTCACGTAGGGCGCCGGGTCGCCGCCGGGCACAGCGGTGCCGTCGAGGGCGAGCCTCGCCGGGTCCTCGGCTGCCGCCGTCTGGTTGGCGAGGGCGAGCACACCCTTCGCCCCGGAGCCGGAGACCGCCTGGTAGGTGGCGACCACGAGCCGTTGGAGCCCGGCCGCGTCGTGCAGCGGCTTGAGCACGGGCATGGCAGCCATCGTGGTGCAGTTGGGGTTGGCGATGATGCCCTTGGGCGGGTTCGCGGCGTCCTCCGGGTTCACCTCGGAGACGACCAGCGGCACCTCCGGGTCCTTGCGCCACGCCGAGGAGTTGTCGATGACGATCGCGCCGGCCGCAGCCACCCGGGGGGCGAACTCGCGGGACATCGACGCGCCGGCGGAGAACAGCGCGAGGTCGAGCCCGGAGAAGTCGGCGCCCACCGTGTCCTCGACGACCACCTCGCCGCCCTGCCAGGCCAGAGCCCGGCCCGCCGAACGGGCAGAGGAGAAGAACCTGATCTCGTCCACGGGGAATCCGCGCTCGGCGAGCAGCGTCCGCATCACGCCGCCGACCTGGCCGGTTGCCCCAAACACACCAACACGCATGGCCACCAGCCTAGCGGTCGGGTGTCGCGGCTCCCGGTCCGCCTCCTCACACCTCGGGACGCCCCTGCGCCACTACGCCACCCGCGCGCGATTCGGGGGCGCACCGGGCAGAGCGGACGCACGGCCGCCGCTCAGCGACCGAAGAGCGCCGGCAGGTAGGGGACGACGAGTGCATACCCGACGAACGCGAAGAAGTCGAGGATGAAGTGGGCCACCACGAGCGGGCCGACCCGTCTGAGGCGGAGGTACAGCAGCCCGAAGACGAGGCCCATCACGAGGTTGCCGATGAAGCCGCCGAACCCCTGGTACAGGTGGTAGCTGCCCCTCACCACCGCGGAGCTGAGCACGACCACCCACATCGGCCAGTCCAGCTGGCGTGCCCTGACGAACCAGAAGCCGATCATCACGACTTCCTCCAGGACCGCGTTCATCGCGGCCGCTGCGATGAGCACCGGCACTGTCCACCAGTTCTCGGCGAGGTTCGCTGGTGACACGTTGGTGTTGATTCCGAGCGCACGGGCGCCGAAGTACAGCGCGAGCCCGGGGATGCCGATCCCGGCGGCCGCGGCGAACCCCCAGCCCACGTCGAAGCGGGGGCGCCGGAGGTCGAAGCCGATCGCCCGGCGGTCGGCGGTGCGCTGGAGGAGGTACAGCGCGAGCAGCGCGGGGACCAGCGGGAAGACGATGCCCGCGAGCTGGTAGGCGAGGTCGAGCCATGGCCGGTCCGGCACCACCGAGTTGTTCATCGAGGTGGTCTGCTGGTTCAGGGGCACGTTCCTGGTGACCTTCTCGACGATCGAGAGCACCGAGTAGACCGCCGACTGGCCCAGCGAGACGCCCAGCACGAGCAGCAGCTCAATGCCCGGGCGGACGCGGTCGGCCCCCGGGAGCGTCGCGACCGGGGTCGGCTCCCCGATCACCGGACCGGCTCGACGGGGACGGCGAGGTGCTCACGGGTGAACGCCAGGCTGCCGGCGAGGGCCGCCGTCCGCTCGGCGCGGCTCAGTCCCCGGGTGTTCACCTCGACCACGACGTGGCCCGTGAAGCGCGTCTCGGTCAGCTCGGCGAGCACGCCGGCGGCGTCCTGGTCACCCTCGCCGGGCAGCAGGTGCTCGTCGGAGGCACCGTTCGTCCCGTCCGTGAGGTGGATGTGGCGCAGGCGCTCCCCCCAGTCGCGGACGAGGCTGACGGACGCCTGCCGCGCGGTCGCGGCGTGCGACAGGTCCAGGGTCAGGTGCTCGCAGTCCAGCTGCGAGGGATCCCAGCTCGGGGCGTACGCGCGCACCTCTCCGCCGCCGGGACCACGCCATGGGTACATGTTCTCCACGCAGAAGAGCAGCCCGGTGGTCTCCTCGAGCCGCCGGATCCCTTCGGTGAAGCCGGTCGCGTAGTTGCGTTGCCAGCGGAACGGTGGGTGGACCACCACGACGTCGGCCCCGAGCTGGTGCGCGGCCATGGCGGCGCGGTCCAGCTTCTCCCACGGATCGGGGCCCCAGACCCGCTGCGTGAGCAGCAGCGTGGGCGCGTGCACGGCGCGCACAGGCACCTCGTGGTAGGCGGACAGCCGCTCCACAGCGTCCACGTCGGCCGATGTCGGGTCGACCCCGACCATCACCTCGATGCCGTCGTACCCGAGCTCGCGGGCCACGGCGAACCCCGAAGCGGTCGACTCGGGATACACCGAGGACGTGGAGAGCAGCACCCGCGGGGCGACGGCTGGATCGTGCGGCACCCGTCCATCGTAGGCGGACGCCGGAGCGCGTGGCGGTCCCGCATCCCCGGCCACCGACGTCGGCCGATTCGCATCCGCACGGGCAGATCGCCACAATGGGGTCATGCATGTCGATCATCTGACCTTCGCGGTGGGATCGGCCGGGCTGGTGGCGGAGACCGAGCGTCTCGGTGCACTCCTGGGCGAACGGTTCCGCGACGGCGGCTTCCACCCCAGGTTCGGCACCCGCAACCACATCCTCCCGCTGGCCGACGACCGTTACCTCGAGGTCGTCGAGGTGCTGGAGCACCCGGCCGCGGACAAGGCGCCGTTCGGACAGGCCGTCCGCGCGCGCTCGGAGATGGGCGGCGGCTGGCTCGGCTGGGTCGTGTCCGTCGATGACATCGCCCCATTCGAGGAGCGACTCGACCGTGAGGCGGCGCACGGCTCGCGGCACTTCCCCGACGGCCGGCTCCTGGAGTGGCGCCAGATCGGGGTGAAGGGCCTGCTCAGCGACCCGCAGCTGCCCTACTTCATCAAGTGGGACTCCGACCCGTCCGTGCTTCCGAGCGCGCTCGAGGGCGACATCCGCCTCGACCGCATCGAGATCGCCGGCACCCGCTCCCGCGTGGAGGAATGGCTGGGCATCGAGCTCGAGGACGTGTTCGACGGCGTCAAGCTCAAGTTCAGCTCGCCGAACGGCCAGCCAGGCATCCTGTCGGCGACCTTCCTCACTCCGAACGGCAAGGTCAAGATCTAGCCCCCGGACCGGATTGGGGACGGTTCCCAACTCGGTCCACCCTCGTCGGTGGACCGTATTGGGAACCGTCCCCAATTCGGTCCAGCTTCGTTCTGGCGGCCGGGGGGTGTCGGAGGCGGACGCTAGCGTGCGGGCATGGCCAAGATCCCGAGCGCGTCCTACCGGTGTTCCGAGTGCGGCTGGACCGCGCCCCGGTGGGTCGGACGGTGCGGTGAGTGCCAGGCGTGGGGCAGCGTGTCGCAGAGTGCCGCGCCCCTGTCGCGACGCGTGAACTCGGCGGCGCCCACCACCCCCGCCCTGCCGATCAGCCAGGTGTCGCTCGAGGACGCCCGCTCGATCCCCACCCGCATCGGAGAACTCGATCGGGTACTGGGCACCGGCATCACGCCGGGCGCCGTCATCCTGCTCGCGGGCGAGCCCGGCGTGGGCAAGTCGACCCTCCTGCTGGAGGTGGCCAACCGCTGGGCACGCACCGGACGCCGCACCCTGTACATCAGCGCGGAGGAGTCGGCCGCCCAGGTGCGCCTGCGCGCCGAGCGCACGTCCGCCGTGGTCGAGGGCCTCTACCTCGCCGCGGAGGACGACCTGGGCACTGTGCTCGGCCACGTGGAACAGCTCGAGCCCGAACTCCTCGTGATCGACTCCGTCCAGACGGTCCAGGTGCCCGGCACCGATGCCGCTGCCGGAGGCGTCGCCCAGGTGAAGGAGGTGACCGCCGCGCTGGTCCGCGTGGCCAAGCAGCGGGCACTGCCGGTCATCCTGATCGGCCACGTCACCAAGGAGGGCACGGTCGCGGGCCCCCGCACGCTGGAGCACCTGGTGGACGTGGTGCTCTCGTTCGAAGGTGATCGCAACGGCGGGTTCCGCATGCTGCGGGCGACCAAGAACCGGTTCGGCCCCGCCGACGAGGTCGGTTGCTTCGAGATGGTCGAATCGGGCATTCGTGAGGTCACCGATCCCAGCGGCCTGTTCACCACCCAGCACGCCGAGCCGACCCCGGGCACCTGCCTCACCATCTCCCTCGCCGGCCGGCGTCCCCTGCTCACCGAGGTCCAGGCCCTGGTGGCGCCCAGCCCGGCCCCGGTCCCCCGCCGGGTCACCCACGGCGTCGAGGGCAGCCGGGTGGCCATGATCCTCGCGGTGCTGCAGCGCCGCTCCGGCGTCCGGCTGCACAACCGCGACGTCTACGTCTCGACCGTCGGTGGCGCACGGGTGTCCGACCCGGCCACCGACCTGGCCACGGCCATCGCCGTCGCCTCCGCAGCCGAGGACCGGGCGTTCAGTCCGCCCGTCGTTGCGCTCGGCGAGGTCGGCCTCTCCGGCGAATTGCGCCGCGTGCCGGGGCTGGAGCGGCGGCTCGTGGAGGCGGCGCGCCTGGGCTTCAAGGTTGCGCTGGTGCCGCCCGGGGTCACCGTGCGCGAGCGCGGCCTGCGCGTCCTCGAGGTGTCCAGCGTGACGGGCGCCCTCGAAGCCCTGGAACTGCGCCACAGGGCCCGGCCCGGACACGACGACGGCAGTCCCCGGGCACGCTTCACCGTGCTCGACGGTGGGTGGGAAGTGGACGAGCCCGGCGCCTGAACCGCCACCGGCACGATCCCGGACGCGGGGAACGCCGCGACGTCGCTATCCGGCCTTGCTCACCACGAAGACCTGCCGGGCCTTGGCGTCCGTCGCGAACGCTGCGCTCGCGACGTAGGTCCCGGCGCCGAGCGACGCCTTGAGCGTCTTGCAGCCCGCGGCCGACCGGTTCACCGACCAGCTGATGCTGAACTCGTAGGACTTCTTCGACTTCAGCGTCCCCTTGTGGCTGGGCACCCACTTGTCACAGTCGTCCGTCGTCCAGATGCGGTCGGTTCCGCTGGTCACCGTGAGGCTGAAGGTGGACGGCGTGAGGTCGAGCACGCAGGGTTCGGCGCCGTTGTTGGTGACCGCGAGCGTGAAGGTCTGCTTGGCGTTCTGCTTGACCTTCTGGTAGCCGGCGAGGGTGAGGCCGGAGTTGGTGGCGTCGCACGCCAGCGGACCGGTCGGCGTCGGAGAGGGGCTCGGGGAGCCCGACTCGGTGGGCGTGGCGGATTGCGCGGGCGTGACGCTCGGGGTCGGCGTGGCCGGCACCGCACCCACCGACGACTCGGGTTGGGGGCGCAGGACGTAGACGACGAGTGCGATCAACAGCAGCGCCGCCAGGACGATCGAGCCGCGTCGTGCCCAGTACACCCAGGCCGGCTGGGAGCCGACCGGACGGAACAGCGAACCCATGCGCTCAGGCTAGGTGGCAAGCCACCGGTGCGCACCGCGCCGCGCCGGGCCCCGTGCGGTTACCGCGACCCGCGGTACCGTTGTCGCTGACGGGAACGAGCAACCGCGGAGAGAGACCATGACCGACACCAGCGCCGGCCGCACCGACTGGACCGCGAGCGACCAGACCATTCCGCTCGTCCCCGACAGCGGCTACACCCAGCCCGACCTGCCCCCGCTCCCCGAGGAGACGGTGGTCGAACCGGCCGGTGCGGGCGACCCGTGGGCCTCCGGACCGGGCCTCGGCACTGCCGCAGCCCCGGAATCCACGCTCACGCTGTCCTCCGACCCTGCCTCGGCGGCGCCGACGGCTCCGATCCCGGTGAGGGCGGCCACACCCGCGCCCGCTGCCACTGGCTGGCCGAATCCGGCTCCTGCTCCGCAGGCGCCAACCGCCGTGGCCTTCGGCTACGGCTCGCCTGCGGACTACCCGCGCACCTCGGGCTACGCCGCGCCGGCCGCCGAGCCCGGCGGCACGTCCCCGCTGCCGGCCTATGGCGAGACCGCGGTGCGGCCTCCGGTCGCCGCGGCGCCCCCGTCCGCTCCCCCATCCAACGCCTACCCCCGGCCGCCCTACGCGTCCTACCCGGAGCCGGACGGACCGGCCGCGTCCATCGTGAACCAGCCCTACGCCGCGAGCGGGTACGCCGGTCAGCACTGGTCGGGTGGGGCGCTCGTCGACCCGATCTCGTACGACTACGGCTACGGCGGCCGGCCGACCGCTCCTCACCCCAACGCCGTGACGTCGATGGTGCTCGGCATCCTCGGCCTCGTGGTGTTCACACCCCTGGCCCCCGTCGCGTGGTACATGGCCGCCCGCGGGAGGCGGGAGATGCGCTACGACCCGAGACGCTGGGCGCCCAGCCCGATGCTGACCGCCGGAATGGTGATGGGCATCATCGGGACGGCGCTGATGGTGCTGGTCGGCTTCTTCCTGCTGCTCCTCATCGGATTCGCCGCCGCGAACTCATGAGGCGCCCACGGCGTCCGCAGCCCATCCGCCGCACAGCGGAGGCGTGGACGGTCACGAGCGCGCGCATCCCCGGCTCCAGCGGACGAACCTGACCGCGGACGGCGCCGACCTCCACCTCCTGACCGAGGACCGACCGGCAGCGGTCGCATTCGCGCGCCCGGGTACCCGGCGACCGGCCCCGGGCCGCTCCACGTCCCGCCGGACGCGTACCCGGCGGCAATGACCGACACCGCCCCGGCGTGCGAGGAGGGCCCGAC
>JAEVYS010000017.1 GCA_023392635.1 Actinomycetes bacterium
CTCCTCCCGGGGCCCGGCCCGCCCACAACCGAACCCGTCCGAGGTAGAAGACGATGACCGTCGCTCCGATCGAACTCCCCGAGCCCTCGCAGGCCGTCCTCCGGGCCGCCCGAGCGTTGCAGCGCCGTCAGGAGCGGAAGGACAGGGGACTGTTCCTGGTGGAGGGCCGGCAGGCCGTCCGCGAGGCGCTTCGGGTGCCCGGACTGGTGGAGGCGGTGTTCTTCCGCTGGGCCTCTGCGATGGACAACATCGACCTCTTCGAACTGGCCCGTGAGGCGGGAGTCGCCTACTACGGCGTGAGCGAGCAGAACCTGGCCACGCTGACCGACACGGTGACGCCGCAGGGCGTGGTCGCCGTCGCGCGGACCCTGGACGTGACGCTGAAGAGCGTGCTCGGCAAGAAGGCCAAGAAGGACGACAAGCCCCGCAAGAAGCACCGCCGCAAGGACGTGTCGCTCGTGGTCATCTGCGCCCAGGTGCGTGACCCGGGCAACGCAGGCACCGTCATCCGGTGCGCGGACGCCTTCGGCGCGGACGCGGTCATCCTGAGCTCCGACTCCGTCGAGGTGTACAACCCGAAGACGGTCCGTGCCAGCGTGGGCAGCATCTTCCACCTGCCCATCGTGGTGGGGGCCGACCTCGTCGAGGCGATCGAGGCCTGCCGGGCTGCCGGCATGCAGATCTTCGCCACCGACGGTGCGGCAGGCACCGACCTGACCGACCTCGACGCCGACCTGGAGAAGCCCACGGCCTGGGTCATGGGCAACGAGTCGTGGGGTCTCCCGGTCGAGCACCTCGCCCTGGCCGACCACACCGTGGCCGTGCCCATCTACGGGCAGGCCGAGAGCCTTAATCTGGCCACGGCGGCGGCCGTGTGCCTGTACGCCAGCGCCAGCGCGCAGCGCGCGTCCAACTGACACAGGAGAACCACCACCGTGCCCGGAGACCAACCGGCAGACCTCTCGACGAACGCGATCGAACAACTGGTGAGCCGGGCCCTCGCGGCCTTCGCGGAGGCCGGGTCAGGGGCCGAGCTGAAGGCGGCCCGCGTGGCCCACACCGGTGAGCGCGCACCGCTCGCCCTCGCCAACCGCGCGATCGGCTCCCTGCCCGGCCCCGAGCGCAAGGACGCGGGCCAGCGACTGGGCGCCGCCCGCGCCGCCGTGGCGGAAGCGCTGGCCCGCCGCGAGGCCGAGATCGGCTCGGTTGAGTTGCAGGCGCGGCTCGCGGCCGAGCGTATCGACGTGACCCTCCCGGTCGAGCTCTTCCCGGTGGGCGCGCAGCACCCCATCACGGCGCTGATGGACCTCATGAACGACGTCTTCCTCAACATGGGCTGGGAGGTCGCCGAAGGCCCCGAGGCCGAGGGCGAGTGGCTGAACTTCGACGCCCTGAACATCGGCCCCGACCACCCCGCGCGGGGCACCACCGACACCCTCTTCGTCGCGCCGATCGAGAACCAGGTGGTGCTCCGCACGCACACCTCGCCGGTGCAGATCCGCTCGATGCTCGACCGCCCGCTGCCGATCTACGTGGTCTGCCCCGGCAAGGTCTACCGCGCCGACGAGTTCGACGCCACCCACGTACCGGTGTTCCACCAGATCGAGGGGCTCGTCGTCGACCAGGGCATCTCGCTGGCGCACCTGAAGGGCACCCTCGACCACCTCGCGAGGTCGATGTTCGGCGACGACATCGAGACCCGGATGCGCCCGCATTACTTCCCGTTCACCGAGCCCTCGGCCGAGGTCGACCTGAAGTGCTTCGTGTGCCACGGCACGTCGGTCGGGAACCCGGACGCGCCCTGCCGTACGTGCAAGTCGCAGGGGTGGATCGAGTGGGGCGGCTGCGGCGTGGTCAACCCTCGGGTGCTCGCCGCGTGCGGGATCGACACCGACCTGTACTCCGGGTTCGCGTTCGGCATGGGAATCGAGCGCACGCTGATGTTCCGGAACAACGCCGCGGACATGCGTGACATGGTGGAGGGCGACGTGCGGTTCAGCCGCTCACTGAAGGGGATGGCACGATGAGGGCGCCGCTGAGCTGGCTCGCCGAGCACGTCGACCTGCCCGCGGGCCTCACCGGTCGCGAGTTGGGCGAGGTGCTGATCCGCGCGGGGCTCGAGGTCGAGAAGGTCGAGCAGCTGGGCGCCGACGTCACCGGCCCGGTGGTCGTCGGGCGCGTCCTCGCCTACGCGGACGAGCCCCAGAAGAACGGCAAGACCATCCGTTGGGTCCAGGTCGACGTCGGCCCGGAGCACAACCAGCCGCATCCCGACTTCCCGGACGGCTGCCGCAGCGTGGTCTGCGGCGCGAACAACTTCGCCGTCGGCGACCTGGTGGTGGTCTCGCTGCCCGGTGCCGTCCTGGCCGGCGGCTTCGCCATCGCCGCGCGCAAGACCTACGGCCACACCTCCGACGGCATGATCTGCGCGGAGGACGAGCTGGGCATCGGGCACGACCACACCGGCATCATCGTGCTGCCGACCGTCGACGACTCGGGACTCGCCCTGCGACCGGGCGACGACCCGTCCGGCGTGCTCCACCTCCGCGACGACGTCCTGGACATCGACGTGAGCCCCGACATCGGCTACTGCCTCAGCATCCGTGGCCTGGCCCGCGAGGCCGGCCAGAACCTCGGCGTCGCCTTCACCGACGTCATCGACCGGCCCACGCCCGGGACGAAGCTGGACGGCTACCCGGTGCGTCTCGAGGACGCCGCCTGCCCGCTCTTCGTCGCCCTCGGCGTTGCGGGTATCGACCCGTCCCGGCCCACCCCGCGCTGGATGGCCCGGCGCCTGGTCATGTCCGGCATGCGCTCGATCTCGCTCGCCGTCGACATCACCAACTACGTCATGCTCGAGACCGGGCAGCCGCTGCACGCGTACGACGCCTCCCTGCTGCACGGCCCGATCGTGGTGCGTAAGGCGCGGCCCGGAGAGACCCTCGTCACGCTCGACGACGTCCCCCGCTCCCTCGATCCGGCCGACCTCCTGATCACCGACGACACCGGGCCCATCGGCCTGGCCGGGGTGATGGGCGGCCAGTCCACCGAGTTGCGGGAAAGCACCACCGACGTGGTGATCGAGGCCGCGAACTTCGACCCGGTGACGATCTCGCGGACGTTGCGGCGCCACAACCTCCCCTCGGAGGCGTCCAAGCGCTTCCACCGTGGTGTCGACCCCGAGGCGGCCTACAGCGCGGCACACCTGGCGGCACGCCTGCTCGTCGAACTGGCCGGCGGCACGCTGTCGCCCGCCGAAACCGTCGCCGGCTCGGTGCCGGCCATGCCGGTGCAGTCGATCGAGGCCGGGCTGCCGTCCCGGGTCCTCGGCGTCGACGTCGAGGACGCCCGCGTGGTGGAGATCCTTCGGGCCAGCGGTTGCGATGTCGAGGTCAGCGGACGCCGACTCAGCCTGGTACCGCCGACGTGGCGCCCCGACCTCGTCGACCCGTACGACTACGTCGAGGAGGTGGGCAGGAAGATCGGCTTCGACCAGCTGCCCTCCGTCGTGCCGTCGGCGCCCGTCGGTCGGGGGCTCACCAGGAGCCAGCGGGCCCGCAGGGCCGTCGGTGCGAAGCTGGCGGACGCGGGCTTCGTCGAGGTGCTGACGTTCCCGTTCTGCGCGGCCGAGGACCTCGACCGGATGGGGATCGCTGCCGATGATCGGCGCCGCTCCCTGGTCCGACTGGCCAACCCGCTGGCGGAGACGGCGCCCTACCTGCGCACGTCGATCCTGCCCGGGCTGTTCGCGGCCGTGGGACGCAACACCTCCCGCGGCAACGACGATCTCGCTCTGTACGAGGCGGGCAGTGTGTTCTTCGCCGGGAACGGCAAGGCCGCCCCCATTCCTTCGGTGCTGGCACGGCCCACCCCCTCAGAACTCGCCGAGATCGAGGCGGCCCTGCCGGCCCAGCCCCGTCACCTCGCCGCCGTGGTGTGCGGCCAGTGGCGGCGCACCGGCTGGCAGGGCGAGGCGGTCGCGGCCGGCTGGCCCCACGCGTTCGCCTTCGCCGACCTCGCCGCCGCCGCGCTGGGCGCGGTCCTGGAGCGTCGGGCGGCGGAAGTCGCGCCGTGGCACCCGGGCCGGTGCGCCGAACTGGTGCTCTCCGATGAGGTCGTCGGCCATGCCGGCGAGCTCCATCCGGGAGTCGTCCAGGCGTTCGGCCTGCCCGAGCGGACGGCTGCGGTGGAGCTCGACCTCGACGCGCTGGTTCGGCTGGCCCCCACGACGGGCTCGATCCTTCCGGTCTCGGGACACCCGGTCGCCAAGGAGGACGTGGCCCTGGTGGTGCCCGACGGTGTCGGTGCCGGCAGCGTGCAGCAGGCGCTGGCGGACGGGGCGGGGGAGCTCCTGGAGTCGATCAGCCTCTTCGACGTGTACACCGGCGGCCAGGTGCCGCCCGGGCACCGCTCCCTGGCGTTCGCCCTGCGGTTCCGTGCGCCCGACCGCACGCTGACCGACTCGGAGACGGCCGCTGCCCGTGATGCGGCGGTGGCCCTCGCCGCAGCCCGCTGCGGAGCGGTCCTGCGCGCTTTCTGATCGCAGCGGATCGTTCGATCGCGTCGGCCGTCGGCCGTCGCGAGGGGGACGGCCGGCTTCCGGCGACCGCGTCGCGATCCTGCACCGTCGCATTCCGTGGCGTTATCCGGATGTCCCCGCATGGGGGACCTGAGTTTCGACAGATGCGTCCCCTTCCGGGTGACAAATGGTCGATTCCCAGGCGACTTCGTTGATTTGCCCGATCAAATAATCCCGACGTCCCCGTTCGGGGGACAAATGCGTGCTTAATGGGTGTCATCCGCAGGGGTGACCCTCGCCCGTTTGGGTGACGCTCTAGGGAGTGACAAGGGATTTTGACCGCTTGCCGGGGGGGTGGCAAAACGTTAACCAAGATCAATCAGGAGCCTGCACGACCCCATCAAAGTTCATTCGTTGTTTGTACCCGGAATGCGCGCGCGGATAACCTCTTACTACTCATCCGACCATTGGGGATACAAAGAAAGGGCACCTTCAGTGACCAGCAACACCACCACCGAGACCAAGCGGCAGAGGGGCCGCAAGGTCGCAGCGATCCTGGCCGGGGGCCTCGTCCTCGGCGTGGGCACCATGGCAACCCTGGCGTCGTGGAACGACTCCGAGTTCGCCAACGCCACGTTCAGCTCCGGCACGTTCAAGCTCCAGGGGAGCACGAACGGGACCCTGTTCGCAGACCACGCCACGTCGCCCGGCGCCGGCCTCACCTTCACCGCCCCGTTCAGCAACCTGCAGCCGGGCTCCGTCGTGTACGCGCCCTTCGCTGTGCAGCTCACGTCCGACACCACGAATGACGCGACGGTGACGGTCTCCGCCACCAGCACGGGAACCGTCACCGGCCTGAGCTACCAGCTCATCAGGGCGAGCGCGTTCGGCTGCGACGCATCGACCACGGGGACGAACGTCGTGGCGTCGAGCGCGGTCGGAACCGCGGCGGGTGCTGTGACCTTCGATCTCACCAAGACCGGCGCCACCAACACCGCCTACCTCTGCTTCAAGGTCACCGCGGACACGTCCATGGGCCAGGGCCAGGTCGGCTCCGGCGTCTGGCAGTTCAACGCTGTCTCCAAGGCGAACTGACCCAGGGATCACGAATCCGGCCGGACTGCCGTGCGCGGCGTCCGGCCGGGTCCGACCAGGTACGACGAACCAGAGGAACCCTCCACCATGGCCAGTGATCGACCCCGCAGGGCGGCCGAGAACGTGCCCAGCCGCGCCCTGACGGGCGGCGGCTTCGCTGCGTTCCGGCAGCGTGTGGTCGATGCGGTCCTGTGGACGCTCGGGGCCCTGGGCCTGGTCAGCCTCCTTGCGGCCGTCGCCGCGCACATCTGGGGCTTCTCCTTCATCCTGTTCTCGACCGGGTCGATGACCCCGACCATCCCGGCCGGATCCGCCGCGCTGGTGCGGCTGCTCCCCGCGGACGAGTTCAAGGTCGGCGACGTGACCACCGTGGAGCGGCCCGGCCAACTCCCCATCACGCACCGCATCACCTCGATCACACCTCTGGACGGTTCGCCGTCCGCCCGTGTGGTCACCATGCGCGGCGACGCCAACGCAGCGGACGACCCCGAGCCCTACGTCATCACCGACGCCCGTCTCGTCGTGGCATCCATGCCCGGCGTGGCCGGCTGGTTCACCAGCTTCCGGGACCCGCGCCTGATGGGCCTGCTCACCCTGGTGGCAGGGGGTCTGGTCACGTGGGCATTCTGGCCGCGCCAGGCGCGCCGGGCGACGCTGGTCGCTGCCGCTGCCGTGGCGGCCACCGCACCGCTGCTGACCGCCACCGAGGCGCAGGCTGCACAGACCGAGTACCAGGTGGTGGGGGAGCACCTCGTGCTCACCGTCGTCTCCGACGATGACGCGATGGCCTCGATGGTGCCCGGACAGTCCGTCTTGTGGCAGGTCGGCATCGCGACGAAGGGCGACGAGGAGGGAGCGATCCACGTCGGGCTCGGCCTGGCGGAGGGCTCGGTCGCCGCCGACGCGCTCACCGTCGACGTCCTCGCATGCCCGCAGCGCTGGCAGGCGGAGGCCTGCAACGGCGACGCGCAGGCGTGGCTCATCGACGCTCCGTTGGACCGGGCGTTCCTGCCGTCCACCCACGGCGACACGCGTGAGTTCGGCAGCACTGCCGCCGGTGACCCGATCTGGGTGCAGGTGCGCGCGACGCTGTCCCGGCCCGAACCCCAGGTCAAGGCCACGCTGAAGCTGGACGCCTGGGGAGCAGGCGAGATCGTCAGTGCCGAATCCGACGGCGACGGTGGGCACGGCTCGGGCAACGGCCTGGCCCACACCGGCGCGGACGGCATCGCCGAGACTCTGGCGCTGGCGGGGGCCGCGATCGGGACCGGGCTGTTGTTCGCCCGGCTCGCCGGCGGGCGCCGGCGGGACACCGACAGGGAGGTAGTGCAGTGAGGAGGGGTCTGCGCTACCTCCCGGTGCCCCGGAGGGGGCGCCGGAGCCTCGGCCTGCTCGGACTCGGCATCATCGCGGCGATGAGCCTTGTCTGGCAGCAGCAGGCCACCTTGGCGAGCTACGTCGATCGTGAATACGCGTCCGCGACGTTCAAGGCGGCCACCCTCAGCGCCATCACCCCGACCTTCACCACCACAGCCGCGACCGCCACCGGATCCTGGAGTGCGGCGAGCGGTTCCTGGGCCACCCCGCAGTACGTGCTCCACTGGTCGGCCAGCCCATCAGGCACCAACCCGACGGGCGTCTACACCGGGCCTGCGACCAGCGCGACCCACGACACCGGCTCGGGTGCGCAGAGCGCATACGGGCTGACCTTCGTGGACGTCGCTGCCGGGGTCACGCACGCCTGTGGGATCTCCGGCGGCACCGTGTACTGCTGGGGTACCAGCTCGAACGGCGCGCTCGGCCTGGGCGCTGCGACGACGGCGAAGATCCCGACGGCGGTCACCGGGGGTGACCTCGGCACGAAGCCGGTCTCGAGCGTGACGGCGGGCGCCGACTTCACCTGCGCGGTGGCCGCGGGCAAGGCGTACTGCTGGGGCCTGGGGACCAACGGCCAGTTGGGCAACGGCACCCAGTCCTCGTCCACGACCCCGAAGTCCGTCTCCAGCCTGACCGGAATCACCAGCATCTCCGCCGGGGCTGCCCACGCCTGCGCGGTCGCGGGCGGCAAGCCGTACTGCTGGGGCCAGGGCGCGAGCGGACAGCTCGGCAACGGCGGCAACTCGCAGAAGGAGAGCCCCGACGCGGTGAAGGTCGACGGCGCGCTCTCGGGCCGCACCGTCGCCAGCGTCGCGGCCGGCGGGTCGCACAGCTGCGCGGTCGCGGACGGTCGGGCGTTCTGCTGGGGTCTGAACGGCAGCGGCCAGCTGGGCAATGCCGGCGCCGGCACCAACACGCCGACCGTCGTCGACGCGAGCGGTGTCCTGATGGGGCGCACGGTCACCCAACTGACCGCCGGCACCTCGCACACCTGCGCGATCGCTGACGGAAGGGCGTTCTGCTGGGGCCTGGGGACGTCCGGGCAGCTCGGCAACGGGTCCGCAGCCAGTTCCAGCTCGCCGGTTCCGGTGTCCACCTCCACGATGACGGGTACCGTGCTCTCCCTGTCCGGCGGTGCTGCCACCACCTGCGCAGCCGCCGCCGGCAATGCCTACTGCTGGGGCGCAGGTACCAGCTACGGCCTCGGTAACGGCAGCACCACCGCCGCGAACTCCCCGGTGCCGGCCAACGGGGCGCTGAGCGGTCGCACCGTGAGGGTCGTGAGCGCCGGCAGCAGCTTCGGGTGCGCGGTGAGCTCAGGCAGTCCCGCCGCGTGCTGGGGGCTCGGCAGCAGCTACCAGCTCGGCGACAACGACAACGGCTCGAACGGCACGCCCGGCGACGTGAGCCTCACCTCGATGGCGTGTCCGGATGGTTCGGTCCGGATCTCCGCCACCGCATGCTCGCTCGTCCAGGGGACCGACTACTACTACCGCCTCGACTATTCGATCGGTGCGTGGGATGCGCCGGCGAGCGCATGGACGAAGGCCACCACCACCTTGCGCGATGTCGTGAACCCGGGCCGGACCGCCAGCACCGCGACCAGCATCTCGATGAACTGGCCCCACGTGCAGGAGCTGGGCCAGGCCCGCGACGAGTACCGGCTCGAACGGTCGCCGGACAGCAGCGGCACGGGAGCGGTCACCCTGACCCAGACCGGGGCCCGCTCCTGGACCGATGATGGCGGTGTTGCCACGACCAGGAAGTTCACGGCGGTGTCCTCGGGCGGCAGCCACTCCTGCGCCATCGTCGGCGCGGACCTGTACTGCTGGGGACTCAACAGCGCCGGCCAGCTGGGCGTTGGCGACACGACGACGCGCACCGTCCCCACCAAGGTTGGTGGCCCGCTGAGCGGGAAGACGGTGACCGCGGTGTCCGCAGGGACCAACCACACCTGCGCGATCGCGAACGACCGGGCCTACTGCTGGGGCCTCAACTCGGCCAACCAGCTGGGCGACGGCACCGCCAGCACCCAGACATCGCCCGTGGCGGTCTCCACGGCGGGAGTCCTCGCCGGCAAGACGGTCACCGCCGTCTCCGCGGGCACCACCCACTCCTGCGTGGTCGCCGGCGGGCGTGCCTACTGCTGGGGTGCGAACGGCTCGGGCCAGCTGGGGGACTCCACCGGCACCAACCGGACGCTCCCGGTGGCGGTGGTCACCGGCACCGGCGACATGGGGACCCGCACCGTGACCGACATCGCGGCCGGCGGCAGCCACACCTGCGCCGTGGCCGAGGGCAAGGCGTACTGCTGGGGCTACAACAGTGACGGCCAACTCGGCGGCAACAGCCTCTTCGGATTCATCAACTTCTCCAGCACCGATCCGGTGGCGGTCACGGCCACCGGCCAGCTCTCCGGCAAGACCGTGACCCAGGTCACTGCGGGGGGGAGGCATTCCTGTGTCGTGGCGAGCAGCAGGGCGTACTGCTGGGGTGCGGACGACTACGGGCAGCTCGGCAACAACGCGTCGACGGCCGACAGCGTCAACCCGGTAGCGGTCTCGTCAGCCCTCGTCGGCGACGTCGCCGAGGTGTCGGCAGGATCGGACGGCACCTGCGCGATCGCTGCCGGGAAGACCTCTTGCTGGGGAGCAAACGCCAGCGGGCAGCTCGGCAACGCCACGACGGCGAACTCGGCGGTTCCGGTCGCGGTGGTGGCCAACGGCGCGCTGTCATCGGCAACCACCACCTCGGTGGGCGCCGGGTCCTCCCACTCGTGCGCGGTCGCAGACGATACGGTCTACTGCTGGGGCAGCGGCGCGGACGGGCGCCTGGGGACGCGAACGACGGCAAACTCGCTCTACCCGGTGGCGGCCGTGGCCGACGCCCGGTGCGCAGCCGGTTCCGCTGCGCGAGGCGACGGCACCTGCTCGCTCGCGCCCGGCACGACGTACTGGTACCGGATCACCTACACCCTCGACGGCACGACCTCGACCAAGGGCGCCTGGACGCCGCTCAGCACCAGTTGATCAGCCGGTGAACTCCCGGCCGGCGGCGACCGCAGCCGCCGGCAACGCGTCCACGATGCGCCCGATCACGGACTCGTCGTGCGCTGCCGAGACGAACCACGCCTCGTACGCCGACGGCGGCAGGGCCACGCCGGCATCCAGCATCGCGTGGAAGAAGGCGCGATAGGCGCCGGTGTCCTGCCGTTGCGCGGACGCGTAGTCCCGCACGGGCTGGTCGACGCCCCAGAACACGGAGAAGAGCGATCCGGCCCGCTGCAGCCGGTGCGGCACGCCGGCCGCGTTCAGGGCGTCGGTGAGGGCGTCGGACAGGGCCAGCGCGGCGGCGTCGACCCGGCGGTACACCTCTGCGTCGGCGAGCGTGAGGGTGGCGATGCCGGCCGCGGTGGCGAGCGGGTTCCCCGAGAGCGTGCCGGCCTGGTAGACCGGGCCCAGCGGGGCGAGCAGGTCGAGCAGCTCCGCGCGCCCGCCGATCGCGGCGAGGGGCATGCCGCCGCCCACGACCTTGCCGAACGTGAACAGGTCCGGCTCGACCGTGCGCCCCTCGAAGCCCCACCAGCCGGCGTCCGACACCCGGAAGCCGGTGAGCACCTCGTCGTAGACCAGGAGGGCGCCGTGGGCGGACGTCAGGTCGCGGAGCAGCTCGTTGAAGCCCGGTGCGGGCGGCACAACCCCCATGTTCGCCGCGGCGGGCTCGGTGATGACCGCCGCGATCTCGTGCCCGCGCTCGGCGAAGACCGTCCTGATCGCCTCGGGATCGTTGTACGGCACCACCAGGGTCTGGGCGGTGGCGGCGGCGGGGACCCCGGCCGACCCGGGCAGGCCGGCGGTCAGGACGCCGGAGCCGGCGGCGGCGAGCAGGGCGTCGGAGTGGCCGTGGTAGCAACCGGCGAACTTCACGAGCAGGTCGCGCCCGGTGCGCCCCCGCGCCAGCCGGACGGCGGTCATGCACGCCTCGGTGCCGGTGGAGACGAACCGCACCTTCTCCGCGAGCGGGACGCGGCTGCGCACGAGCTCGGCCAGCTCGGCCTCGGCGAGCGTGGGCGCGCCGAACGAGAGGCCGCGGGCGGCGGCGTCCTGCACCCGCGCCACCACCTCGGGATGCGCGTGGCCGAGGATCGCCGGGCCCCAGGAGCCCACGAGATCGAGGTACTCCCGGCCGGCGACGTCCCAGAGATGCGCCCCGGAGGCCCGGGCGACGAACACGGGCGTCCCGCCGACGGACCCGAAGGCGCGGACGGGGGAGGAGACACCCCCCGGGATCACGTCGCGGGCGCGGTCGAAGGCTTCGGCGTTGGTGGTCATCGCAGCCACCCGGCCAGTTCGAGCGCGGCGTAGGTGAGGACGATGTCGGCACCCGCCCGCGCGATGGCCGTGGTCGACTCCAGCAGCGCCGCACGGCGGTCGATCCAGCCGCGCTCAGCGGCGGCGGCGATCATCGCGTACTCACCGGACACCTGGTAGGCGGCCACCGGCACCCGTGACCAGGCGGCCACGTCGGCGAGGACGTCGAGGTAGTGGCTCGCGGGCTTCACCATCAGCATGTCGGCGCCCTCGAGTTCGTCGAGCGCGGCCTCGAGCCGCCCTTCGCGACGGTTGGCGGGGTCCTGCTGGTACGCGCGCCGGTCGCCGACCAGCGACGAACCGACGGCCTCGCGGAACGGCCCGTAGAACGCGGACGCGTACTTCGCGGCGTAGGCGAGGATTCCGACGCCGGTGTGGCCGGCGAGGTCGAGGCCGGACCGGATCGCGGCGACCTGGCCGTCCATCATTCCCGAAGGGGAGACGAAGTGCGCCCCCGCCCGCGCCTGCGACACCGCCTGCCGCACGTACAGCTCGACGGTCGCGTCGTTGTCCACCGAGCCGTCGGCACCGAGAACCCCGCAGTGACCGTGGTCGGTGAACTCGTCCAGGCAGGTGTCGGCCACCAGCGGGAGGTCGTCGCCGGTCTCGGCCCGCACGGCGGCGAGCGCCCGGTTGAGGATGCCCGTGTCGGCGTACGCCGCCGAACCGGTCGCATCCTTGTCCCCGGTTTCGGGCACGCCGAACAGCACCAGGCCTCCGATGCCCGCCTCGACCGCCCGGTTCGCCTCTGCCCGCACGCTGTCGAGGGTGTGTTGCACCACGCCCGGCAGCGAGCCGATCGGACGCGGCTCGCGCAGCCCGTCCGCGACGAACACGGGCAGGAGCAACTGGGCCGGCGCCACGCGCGTCTCGGCCACCAGGCGGCGGATCGCAGGGGTGCTGCGCAGTCGGCGGGGGCGGCGGACGGGAGGAATCATGCGAACTCCGGGATCGGTCGGTGCGGGACTCCCATTGTCGTCCATCGCGACGGCTGGTCCTGACCGTTGCGGTCGGGTCGATGCCGCGGGCCGCGGAATGGAAGACTGGCGGCATGCCTCAGCGAAACGTGCGCGACATCGAATGCTTCCTGACCGACATGGACGGCGTGCTCGTGCACGACGAGTTGCCGGTTCCCGGCGCGGTGGAGTTGCTGCAGCGGTGGGTGGACACCTCGCGGAGGTTCCTGGTGCTGACCAACAACTCGACCTACACCCCGCGGGACCTCGCCGCGCGCCTCGCGCGGTCCGGCCTGCCCGTGCCGGAGGAGAACCTGTGGACATCGGCCATGGCGACCGGGGCGTTCCTGGCCGGCCAGCCGGGGGCCAAGACGGCCTTCGTGATCGGTGAGGCGGGGCTCACCATGGCACTGCACGAGGCGGGGTTCGTGCTGACCGAGACCGACCCGGCCTTCGTCGTGCTCGGGGAGACCCGAAACTACTCCTTCGAGGCCATCACCAACGCGATCCGGCTGATCAACGCCGGTGCGCGGTTCATCGTGACCAATCCCGACACCACCGGCCCGTCGCCGAGCGGACTGCTGCCCGCCACCGGCGCCGTCGCCGCCATGATCACGGCGGCGACGAACCGGGTGCCCTACGTGGTGGGCAAGCCCAACCCGATGATGTTCCGCTCGGCGATGAACAAGATCGAGGCGCATTCGGAGACCACGGCGATGATCGGGGACCGCATGGACACCGACATCGTGGCCGGCATGGAGGCGGGCCTGCTCACCGTGCTGGTGCTCTCCGGTGTCACCCAGGCCGAAGAGATCGAGGTCTTCCCGTACCGCCCCAGCCTGGTCCTGGACTCGGTCGCCGACCTCGTGCCTCTCCTCTGAGCCGCCTCCGGGGCTCAGGCGAGCCCACTGATCGCGGCGGCGACGATGCCGCCCGCGTCCGGTCGATCCGCCACCGCGGCCACCTGCAGGCCGGTCGCCTGCGCGGCCTCGGCGGACGGGGCTCCGATGGCCACCACCCCTGGCCCGGGCAGCCCGCAGCGCTCGACGGCGGCGCGGGCGACCGAACCCGCGGTCACCACCAGCAGGTCGAACTGCCGCCACTGCGACACGACGTCCTCGGGCAGGGGCAGGGGCACCGTCCGGTAGACCGGGACGCTGCGCACCGTCCACCCTTTCGCAGTGAGCCCGGCTGCCGGTTCGGCGGACGGGGCGGCGGCGCCGGGTAGGAGCACCCGTCCCGCGCCGGCGGGGAATGCTGCGACGAGAGCTGCGCCTCCTCCGGGCTCCGCCACGAGGTCGACCGCGATGCCGGCAGCTTCCAGTGCCGCCGGGGTCGCCGGCCCGACCGCGGCGACGCGGACGCCGGCCGCTCGGCCGCCGAGGTCCAGCCAGGTACGGGCGAGGATCGACGCGGTGTGTGCCGAGCTCACCACCACCCAGTCCCAGGCCTCCCCGAGAGCCGCGTGGAGTTCGCCGCCGTCGCGGTCGGCGTAGCCGGTGAACGCTGCGACGGCCACGTCCGCCCCGGCGGCGGCGAGTGCCTCGCGCGTCCCGGCGGGCGCCCGCTCCGGCAGCAGG
>JAEVYS010000030.1 GCA_023392635.1 Actinomycetes bacterium
GTCCCGGGGGGGACGGGTGTGCTGGATGGGACGGCGGGAGTGGCCGGATCGCGACACGGAACAAGGGACGGGTTCTCGCGGCGGCGCGGCGTGCAGACTTGTCGACATTTCGGCCTAGGCTGTCGCCGTGAGCAACCCCGACATCCCGGCACTGATCGATCCCGAACCCACGCTGGAGGCCGGTGACCTGGGTCCGACGGGAAGGCCGATCCCCGACCTGCCGGTGCCGGTGCCCCCGGATCCCGACAAGCCCAAGCGGGCCCTGATCATCGCCATGTGCAACCAGAAGGGTGGCGTCGGGAAGACCACCACGACCATCAACCTCGGCGCGGCCCTCGTCGAGACCGGACGCAAGGTGCTCCTGGTCGACTTCGACCCGCAGGGCTCGCTCTCGGTGGGCCTGGGGGCGAACCCCCACACGCTGGAGGTGAGCATCTACGACCTGCTCCTGAACAAGCACACCGCTCCCGAGGACGTGATCACGCACACCGTCGTGCCGGGGCTAGACCTGCTGCCCTCCAACATCGACCTGTCGGCCGCCGAGGTACAGCTGGTCTCCGAGGTGGCCCGCGAGCAGACGCTCCGCCGGGTGCTCACCAAGTTCCGGCACACCTACGACATCATCCTGATCGACTGCGCGCCCTCCCTCGGTCTGCTCACCGTGAACGCGCTGACCGCGGCCGACAAGGTGCTGATGCCGCTGGAGTGCGAGTTCTTCGCGCTGCGGGGCATTGCCCTGCTCACCGACACCATCGACAAGGTCCAGGACCGGCTGAACCCTGAACTCGAGGTGCTGGGCATCCTCGGAACCATGTACGACGCCCGCACCCTGCACAGTCGCGAGGTCCTGGAGCGGGTGGTGCAGGCGTTCGGCGACACCGTGTTCCACACCGTGATCCGGCGCACGATCAAGTTCCCGGAGACGACGGTCGCCGGCGAGCCGATCACCACCTACGCCACGAGCTCACCCGGGGCGACGGCGTACCGGATGCTGGCCAGGGAGGTGCTCGCCCGATGCCCCGGCGCGTAGGACTCCCCGGCGCCGCGGAGCTGTTCCGTCCCACCGGGACCGACGGCGCCCCGTCCACGCCCGCCCCGGCGTCGGGCAGCGTCCCCGACCTGGCGATCGAGCCGTCCCCGCAGGGCACCGGCCGGATCCGGCACGAGGAGAAGATCACGGTCTACGTCAGCAGCGACGAGCTGCTGGCGCTGGAGCAGGCGCGGCTGACACTGCGCGCCCGGCACGGCGTGGCCGTCGACCGCGGCCGGATCGTGCGTGCGGCGATCAGCCTCGCGATGGCCGACCTGGCTGCCCGCGGTGGGGACTCCGACCTGGTCCGCGACCTCGGGCAGTCGTGAGTCCGCTGCCACAGGCGGAGGAGTTCACCGTCCACCTCACGAACTTCTCCGGCCCGTTCGACCTGCTGCTGCAACTGATCTCCAAGCACAAGCTGGACGTGACCGAAGTGGCCCTGTCGCAGGTCACCGACGACTTCGTGGCGCACATCAAGCACGCCCAGTCCACGCAGGGCGCGACCTGGTGGGACCTCGACCAGACCAGCTCGTTCATCGTCGTGGCGGCGACCCTTCTGGACCTGAAGGCGGCCCGCCTGCTGCCCCAGGGCGAGGTGGACGACCTTGAGGACCTGGCGCTGCTCGAGGCCCGCGACCTGCTGTTCGCCCGGCTGCTGCAGTACCGCGCGTTCAAGCTGGTGAGTGCCTGGATCGCGGCGACCCTGGACACGCAGGCGCGTCGACGCCCACGCCCGGGCGGGCTGGAGGAGCGATTCGCGACGCTGCTGCCCGAGGTCCAGCTGGATGGCTTTGCCGACGTGATCGCCGTCCTGGCCGGCCGGGCGCTCACGCCCAGGGAGCCACCGCAGGTATCGCTGGCGCACCTGCACAACCCGTTGGTGTCGGTGCGCGAGCAGGCGGAGGAGATCGTCCGCCGGCTGCGCGAGCACAACGCCATCACGTTCCGTGCGCTCACCGCCGACGCCCCCGACCGGCTGGTGGTCGTCGCCCGGTTCCTCGCCCTGCTGGAGCTGTTCCGCGAGAAGGCGGTCAGCTTCGAGCAACTCACCCCGCTCGGCGAGCTCACCGTACGCTGGCTGGGCGCCGAGGTGGACGCCGAGGCGATCGGCGCAGAATTCGACGAGACCGCGACGCAGGAGGCCGCAGAATGACCCAGATCGCCGGTGCCCTGGAGGCACTGCTGCTGATGGCGACCGAACCGGTGCCCGCCGCGGAACTCGCCGAGGCGGTGGACGCGCCGGTCGCCGAGGTGGAGGAGTGCCTCGCCGGCCTGGTCGAGTTCTACGACAGCACCTCGCGGGGCTTCGAATTGCGCCGGGTCGGCACCGGCTGGCGTTACTACACGCGCGAAGAGCACGCCGACGTGATCGGGAGGTGGCTGCTCGAGGGACAGCGCGGCACCCTCAGCCAGGCCGCGCTGGAGACCCTCGCCGTGGTCGCCTACCTGCAGCCGATCTCACGCGGACGGGTGTCGGCCGTGCGTGGCGTGAACGTCGACGGCGTCATGCGCACCCTGGCCACCCGTGACCTGATCGAGGAGGTCAGCCGGGACGGCGAGACGGGCGCGCGCCTGTTCGCCACCACCTCCTACTTCCTGGAGCGGATGGGGCTGACCAGCCTGGACCAGCTGCCGCCGTTGGCCCCGCACCTCCCGGACGCGTCGGCGCTGGAGGCCGAACTGGCCGCCCTGGCCGATGTCGGGCAGCGGGAGCCCTCCCTTTCCGACGCCACGACGAACGGGGACGCCGAATGACTCGTCCGGAGGCGTCCGAGGGCATCCGGCTGCAGAAGGTGCTGGCCCAGGCCGGCGTGGCTTCCCGGCGTGCGGCGGAGGACCTGATCTTCCGCGGGCGGGTGGAGGTGAACGGCGAGAAGGTGACCGAACAGGGCCGGCGGGTGGACCCGGTGCACGATGTGATCCGCGTGGACGGGTCACGGATCCCGCCGCAGGCAGCCCACCGCTACGTCGTGCTGAACAAGCCCCGTGGCGTGGTCTCCACGATGGAGGACCCGCACGGGCGTCCCGCGCTGGGCGAGATCGTGCGGCGCCACACCCCCGAGCGGCTGTTCCACGTCGGTCGCCTGGACGCCGAGACCGAGGGCCTGTTGATCCTCACCAACGACGGCGAGTTCTCCCAGCGGATGATGCACCCCTCCTTCGAGGTGCCGAAGGTCTACGTCGCGGAGATCGCCGGGGTGATCACCGACGCGACGGTGAAGCGGCTCCGCAAGGGCATCGAGCTCGAGGACGGCCCGGTGAAGCCCGACAAGGTCGAGGTACTCCAGCGCGCCGCCGAGCGGAGCCTCGTCCGGGTCACGCTGCACGAGGGCCGCAACCGGATCGTTCGACGCATGTTCGACGAGGTCGGCCAGCCGGTGCTCAAGCTGTCGCGGATCGCGATCGGTCCGGTGAAGCTGGGGACGCTGAGGTCCGGAGCGGTCCGGGACCTGACCCGCGAGGAACTGGGTGCGCTGCTCGACCTGGTGAAGCTGTAGCCGTGGACCGGGTGCTCGGCCTCGAGACCGAGTACGGGCTCAGCGCCCGCGCCGGCGGCCGTCGCCTGAGCGCTCCCGAGGCCGCCGAGCTGCTGTTCCGTCCCGTGGTCGCCGAGCACCGCTCGTCCGACGTCTTCCTGACGAACGGCGGACGCCTCTACCTCGACGTCGGCTCCCACCCGGAGTACGCGACGCCCGAGTGCCGTACCGCCTCCGACCTGTTGGTGGCAGAGCGGGCGGGTGACCACCTGGTGGCCGAATTGGCCTCGCGGGCGCGTGCGCTGGCAGAACAGAGCGGGACCGACGTCTCGTTCCGCCTGTTCAAGAACAACGTGGACAGCTTCGGCAACTCCTACGGCTGCCACGAGAACTACCTGGTCAGCAGGGAACTCGAGCTCACCGGGGCGGTCGGCCTGCTGGCCACCTTCCTCATCACGCGGCAGGTGGTCTGCGGGGCCGGACGGTGGCACGGTGGCCGGTTCACGCTGAGCCAGCGCGCCGCGCACCTGCACACCGAGCTGTCCTCGTTGACGACCCGGCTGCGACCGCTGGTGAACACCAGGGACGAGCCGCTGGCCGACCCCGCGCGCTTCCGCCGGCTGCACGTGCTGGCCGGCGACTCGAACCTGCTGGAACCCTCCGGCTGGCTCAAGGTGGCCACCACACTGGCGGTGCTCGACCTGCTGGACCGCCCGGGAGGGCCGGACGACCGGCTCGCCCGCCTGCGCCTGGCCGATCCCGCCGGCGCGCTGCCGCAGGTGGCTGCCGACCCGCTCGCGCCGCTCGACCTCGCCGACGGCCGGCGTCGGAGCGCTGTCGACCTGCAGCGGGAGCACCTGGAGCTCGTGCAGGAGGTGGCCGCCCCGGGATTGGTGGCGCTGTGGACCGAGGTGCTGGACGCCTTGGCCGCGGGCGAGGACGAGCGCGTCGCCGACCGGGTGGAGTGGGTGGCGAAGCGGCGGCTGCTGGAGCGGTTCCGGCAGCGCCACGGCCTGGCGCCCGGCGATCCCCGGCTGGCGCAGCTCGACCTCGCCTTCCACGAACTCGGCGGCCCGTTCCGGGCGCTGGAGGCCGGCGGGGCCGTGGTGCGGATCACCGAGCCGTCCGCCGTCGAACGTGCCCTGCGCGAGCCGCCCCGGGACACGAGGGCGGCGGCCCGTGGCGCGTTCATCGCCGCCGCCGAACGCGTCCACCTCAGTCACAGCGTCGACTGGCAGGTCTGCACCGTGCACGGTCCGGCGGGGGATCGCACGGTGGTGCTCGACGACCCGCTCAGCCCTCGCTCGAGCGCCCTCGATGCCCTGCTCGCAGATCTCCCTGACCCGGACTGAATCGGGGACGGTTCCCAATCCGGTCCGGACCGAATTGGGAACCGTCCCCGATTCGGTCCGGTGCGCGGTGGCACGGGAGCACAGTGGGGTTCGGTATCCTCTCCGGGTGCCCACTGCCCGCCTGATCCCTGTTGTTGCCTGCCTCCTCGCGCTCGCCGCCTGCGGCAGCCCCTCCGCGAGCCCTTCCACCTCGGCCAGCGCCTCGCCGTCGGCCTCCGCGACGCCGTCGGCCTCGCCGACGCCGTCCGCGACCATCACGCCGCAGGACAACCTGGACGCGATCACGGTCACCGGCAAGATGGGCGAACTGCCCACGGTCAAGGTGAAGGCGCCGTACGCGGTCGACAAGACGCGTACCAAGGTGCTGGTGCAGGGCAAGGGCGACAAGGCCCTGCCCGACGGCACGGTCACCGTGCACTACTACGGCGCGTTCGGGCGTACCGGCAAGAAGTTCGAGGAGTCGTTCGGCTCGAAGACGCCGGCCACCTTCCCGCTCGGCCAGGTCATCCCCGGGTTCAAGGCCGGGCTCGAGGGCCAGCGGGCCGGCAGCCGCGTCCTGATCGCCATGCCGGGGTCGGACGCGTACGACGCCAGCCCCGACGGCGGTCCCACCGGCTACCAGGTGGGCGACACCCTGATCTTCGTCGTCGACATCCTCAACGTCTCGGTGGCGCAGCCGTCCGGAAAGGCGGTGCAGCCGCCGTCCGGCCTGCCCAAGGTCACCGGGGGCGCCGCCGACAAGCCCGTCGTCACGATCCCGTCCGCAGATGCACCCAGCAGCATGACCGCCTTCTCCCTGATCGAGGGCACCGGCGCGAAGGTCGCCAAGGGGGACGCGATCACCGCACGGTACGTCGGCTACTCGTGGAAGACCGGGAAGCTCATCGACGACGGCTTCGCCACGCCGACCAGCGGCAAGCTCGTCGACCTGATCCCCGGCTTCCAGACCGGCCTGGTCGGCAAGGCCGTCGGCTCGCGCGTGCTGCTCGTGCTACCGCCGAGGGACGGCTTCCCCGAGGGCAGCAACAACCCCCCGGTCGAGAAGGGCGACACCGTCGTCTACGTCGTCGACCTGCTGTTCAGCCAGGCCGCCGCCTGACCCGGCTGGTCGACCACCCAGGGAGTACGGGGGAGCCGGGACGGGTCGAACCGCTCCCGCAGGAGCGCCGCCGTCACCGCCTCGCCGGGTTCGGCGAGCCCGAGCGAGACCGCGATCCGGGTGAGGACCTGGGCCGGGCTGACGCCGATGGCCGACAGGTCGGCCAGCGTCACCGCACCGTCCCGCTTGGCGAGCCGGGCACCCGAGCTGTTCAGCGCCAGTGGGACGTGCGCGTAGACGGGGGGAGTGCCGCCCAGGCGGCGGGCCAGCCAGGCCTGCCGCGGCGAGGAAGCGAGCAGGTCGTCTCCACGGCACACCTGGTCCACGTCCATCGCCAGGTCGTCCACCACGACGGCGAGGTTGTAGGCCGGCACCCCGTCGTTGCGCACCACCACGAAGTCGTCGACGACGCCGGTGACCTCGCCCGCCCACAGGTCTGTGACCGTGCTGGACGCCCCGGCGGCCCGCACCCTCAGGGCAGGACGCCGCGACGCGGCCAGCTCCGCCCTCCGCGAGGCCGACAACCTCAGGCAGGTGCCGGGATAGGGGCGGTAGCCGTCCCCGTGCGGTGCCGACGCCGCCTCGGCGATCTCGCGCCGCGTGCAGTAGCACGGGTAGGTCTCCAGGCCGGCGACCGCGTCGGCGTAGGCGTGCAGCCGTTGCGACTGCCACACCACCTCGCCGTCGACGTCGAGGCCGATCGAGGCCAGGTCGGCCTGCTGGCGGGTCGCCACAGCCCCCGCCGCAGCGACCCGCAGGGTGTCGAGGTCCTCGATCCGCAGGCGGAACCGGCGACCGGTGGCTCGCGCCAGCAGCCAGGCCACCAGGGCGGTGCGCAGGTTGCCCAGGTGCAGGTCCGAGGTGGGGCTCGGCGCGAACCGTCCGGCCAGCGTGTGCTCCTCACGGTGGTGGTCGACAAGGACGACCAGCAATGGCTCTTCCGCGCTTCAGTCAAGCAGATCGGGTAACGTCACCGCCGTGCCGACCCGCAAGTCCGAACGGATCATGAACCTGGCGATCTGCCTGCTCATGGCCCGGCGGTTCATCGAGAAGACACAGATCCGCCAGGTCGTCGAGGCCTACCACGACCTCAGCGACGCGGCGTTCGAGCGGACCTTCGAACGGGACAAGGACGAGCTGCGGGCCATGGGGGTGCCCGTCGAGACGGGCAGCAACAACCCGCTGTTCCCCGACGAGGTCGGCTACCGCATCCGGCGCAAGGACTTCGAACTGCCGGCGATCGAGTTCACGTCCGCCGAGACGGCGGCGCTGGGCCTGGCCGCGACCGTGTGGGAGTCGGCAACCCAGGCGGAGCAGGCCGTCACGGCGCTGGCCAAGCTGCGGGCGGCCGGTGTCGACCCCGATCCCGGACGGCTCGCCGGGCTGTCACCGTCCATCGGGGCCAGGGAACCGGCGTTCGCCAGCATCTGGTCGGCCACCATCGACCGCGCGCCGATCCGCTTCTCCTATCGCGGCCAGCAGCGCCGCGTCGAACCGTGGGCGATGACCTACCGGCGCGGCAACTGGTACCTGCTGGGGCAGGACCGCGACAAGCAGGCGGCGCGCATGTTCAAGGTCGGACGGGTGGACGCCGCGGCCGAGCGGATCGGGAAGGCCGGCAGCTACCGGGTCCCTGATATCGACCTCGAGGCGGCCTGGCGGAGCCTGGAGCCACGCCAGCCCGACACCGAGGCGGTGCTGGCCATCCGCACCGGGCGGGCGCCCGACCTGCGCCGGCGCGGCCGGCCGGTCGCTGCCGCGCAGGGGGTGCCGTCCGGCTACGAGGCGTACGCGGTCAGCTATTCGCGGGCCGCCGACATGGTCGGGGACATCTGCGCCCACGGCGCGGACGTGCTCGTGCTCGCACCCCAGCATCTGCGCCGCACCGTGATCGCGGAGCTCACGTCCATCGCGGGAGGGGTGTCATGACCTCCGCGGAACAGGTGAACCGGCTGCTGGCGCTGGTGCCGTACCTCCAGTCCCACCCGGACGCCGAGCTGGGCACCACCGCCGGCGTCTTCGGGGTGTCGCCGGAGCAGTTGCTCGACGACCTGAACGTGCTCTGGTACTGCGGGCTGCCCGGCGGGATGCCCGGCGACCTCATCGAGATCGACATGGAGACGGTGGCCGAGTCCGGACGCATCCGCCTCACCAACGCCGAGTACCTGAGCCGCCCGATGCGGTTCACCCCCGACGAGGCGATGAGCCTCGTTGTCGCCCTGCGGGCGATGCGCGAACTCGCCGGCGGGCAGCAGGGCGAGGGCATCGACTCGGCGCTGGCGAAGCTCGAGCAGGCCACCGGCGAGGCGGGGCCCCGGCCGCAGGTCCTGGTGGCCGTCGGCTCCGAGGAGATCCGTTCCGAACTGGCGGACGCGATCGCCGCCGGTGAGGTGGTCGAGCTGGACTACCTCGGCGCCGGCCTCGACCCGAGCACGCCGCGGGTCGCGCCGCTGCGCCTGATCACCCGCGAGGGGTTCGGCTACCTGCAGGCGTGGAGCCTGGAGCGGGGTGCCTGGCGCACCTACCGGCTGGACCGCATCGGCGCGGTCCGGCGGACGGGCGAACCGGCGGCCGACCACGGCGAACCGCCCGAGTTCGGCCCCGGCTGGCTCGAGCAGCGACCGGACGCCGCCGAGGTGACGCTCCGCCTCAGGCCCACGGCGGCGTGGATCACCGAGTACCACCCGATCCGCGCGGTCCGGCACGAGAAGTCGGCGTTGGAGGTCGACCTGCTCGTCGCCGATCCCGCGTGGCTGCGCTCGCTGCTGCTCCGGCTGGGCCGCGAGGTGATCGCGGTCCGCCCGCCGGAGGCCGCCGCCGGTGCGGCGGAGTCCGCCGTCGAAGCGCTGGCGGCGTACCGGGCGGGGTAGGGTTGCGCCCATGGTCTGGGTCCTGGTCTTCGGCGGCATCGCGCTCGCCGGCCTGGTCATGGTCGCGAGCTACGCCGTGTGGCTGTGGCACAAGGCGTCCGACCTGTTCTCCGAGCTCGAGATGCTGGGCAGGCGCGGCGAGGAACTCGCCGAACTGCTGAGCCGCATCCAGCCGGAGTTGCCTGCGCGTCCCGGGAGCTAAGGTAGCCCCGGAGCAAGAGAGCGGAGAAGGAGGGCGCCATGCCGAGTCTTGGTGGCTGGGAATGGGTGATCCTTGCCTTGATCGCACTGCTGCTGTTCGGTGGGTCGCGGTTGGCCGGGATCGGCAAGAACGCCGGACGCGCGATCCGCGACTTCAAGGACGAGACGTCCTCCCTGCGTTCGGGCGCCACCACGGCGGAGCCGGCCCCTCCGGTCACCCCCGCAGCACCGGCCAACCCGGGCGGCGCGGCACCCTCGCCGTCCCCGGTCGATCCGGACGCCGAGACCGGCAGGTCCTGAGCCGGAACGATGGCTGAGGGGAAGCGTCGGCGCCTGGCCTGGCTGAGGCCACCGGAGGCCGGACCTGGTGGGGTGATGTCGCTGGGCGACCACCTGCGTGAGCTGCGGTACCGGCTGATCGTCGCCGTCGTCGCCATCCTCGTGCTCAGCCTGCTCTCTGCGATCTGGTACGACGCGCTCTACCAGGTGATGCTCCGGCCCTACCTGCTGGCCGTCGAGATGCTGAAGGCGAGCAACCCCAACCTCACCCCGACCACCGTCATCTCCGGAGTGACCGAGCCGCTCATGATGGCCTTCAAGGTGTGCGCGGTGGCCGGTGTGGTGCTGGCCAGCCCCGTCTGGCTGTACCAGCTGTGGGCATTCATCGTGCCCGCGCTGCTCACCAAGGAGCGTCGCTACGCCCTCGGCTTTCTGTCGGCGGCGATACCGCTGTTCCTGCTCGGGGTCGTGATCGGGTACTACATCATGCCGCAGGGTATCTCGGTCCTCCTCGCCTTCACCCCGTCCAGCGTCCCGGTGACCAACCTCATCGACGTGCAGGACTTCCTCGAACTCACCCTGAAGCTCATGGTCGTGTTCGGCGTGGGTTTCCTGATCCCGGTGTTCGTGGTCGGCCTCAACATGGTGGGCGTCCTGAAGGCGACCTCGTTGAAGAAGGTGCGCACGTACGTGATCTTCGGCATCTTCGTGTTCGGTGCGGCAGCCACCCCCTCGACCGACCCGTTCTCGATGCTGGCGCTCGCCATCCCGATGACACTGCTGTACCTGGGCGCCGAGGTCGTCTGCAAGGTGCTCGACCGCCGCAAGGCCAGGGATCTCGCGCTCGCGGAGGCGTGAGTGGCTCTCCGTTACGACGGGCCCACCCTGACGCTGGTGGTGAACCCCGCGGCCGGCCACGGACGTGCCCGGCGCCTCCTGCCGCTGCTCACCGCCGGGCTGGTCGCCGGGCTTCCGGAAGCCAACCTGCACGTCCACCAGACCACGTCGTTCAGTGACGCCCGCCTGCGCTGCATCGAGGCGGTCGAGCAGGCCCGTCCGGTGGTGGAGGGGCACCGCGGCGACGCGCTCGTGGTGATGGGCGGCGACGGCATGATGCACCTCGGGCTGAACGCCGCCGCGGGGACGTCCGTGCCGCTCGGGCTGGTCGCCGCCGGGCGGGGCAACGACTTCTGCCGTGGGGTGGGCGTGCCCAACGACCTGCCCGGGGCGATCCGCACGATCGTCGCCGGGGTGACCCGCCGCATCGACCTGATGGAGGCCACCGGACGCCTCGTCGAGGGTGCCGAACGCCGCTGGGTCGGCTCGATCGTGAGTACCGGCTTCGACGCACGGGTGAACTACCGCACGAACCACCTGCGCTTCAGCCTGGGCCAGCTCAGCTACACGTGGACGGCCCTGGCCGAGCTGAGCCGGTTCGAGCCGCTGCCGTACCGGCTGAGGATCGACGGTGAGCAGCGCGACCAGACGGCGATGATCGTCGCGGTGGGCAACGCCGGCTGGTTCGGTGGTGGCATGCGGGGCTGCCCCGACGCCGACGTCACCGACGGCCTCCTCGACATCACGCTGGTCAATCCGGTCAGCCGGGCCACCCTCCTGCGCCTGCTTCCCGCGATGTTCAGCGGGAAGTTCGTCCGCGACCCGGCGGTGGAGCAGTTGCGGGCGCGTGAGGTCGTGGTCGACGGCGACGGACTGTACGGAATGGCGGACGGGGAGGAGCTCGGACCGGTCCCGCTGCGCCTGCGGGCGGTGCCGGACATGCTCAGCCTCTTCGTCCCCGCTGCGGTCGCGGGCGCCGCATAGGTTGGGAGCCGTGGACTCCCTCACCGCGTTCCGTGCGCAGTACCCGTTCGCCCTCGACGACTACCAGGTGACGGCGTGCGGCCACGTGGCTGCGGGCAGCGGCGTCCTCGTGGCCGCCCCCACCGGGGCCGGCAAGACCGTGGTGGGCGAGTTCGCCGTGTTCCTCGCGCTGCAGACCGGTCGCAAGTGCTTCTACACCACTCCCATCAAGGCGTTGAGCAACCAGAAGTACCACGACCTGTGCGCGCGACACGGGGAGGACGCGGTCGGCCTGCTGACCGGGGACACCAGCATCAACGGCGAGGCGCAGGTGGTGGTGATGACCACCGAGGTGCTGCGGAACATGCTGTACGCCGGGTCGCCCACGCTGGCGAACCTCGGCTTCGTGGTGATGGACGAGGTGCACTACCTGGCGGACCGGTTCCGGGGAGCGGTGTGGGAGGAGGTGATCATCTCGCTGGCCGAGTCGGTGCAGCTGGTGGCCCTCTCGGCGACGGTCAGTAACGCCGAGGAGTTCGGTGACTGGCTCTCCGAGGTGCGCGGTGGCGTCGAGGTGGTCGTCACGGAGCGCCGGCCGGTGCCGCTGTACCAGCACGTCATGGTGGGGCGCCGCCTGCTCGAGCTCTTCGCCGGCGAGGACGTCAACCCCGAACTGGTGCGGCTGGCGAAGGAGGAGTCGCGCAGCCAGCGCGACGACAGCCGCCGTCCGCGCGGGCGTGGCGGGAACGGGCGCCGCGCCAGCGCCTACGGGTCGGGACGCTACGGCGGCGCGGCAGCCCGCCAGCACCTGGAGGCGAGCCGCCACCTCGTCCCTCGTCGCGACGCGACCATCGAGCGACTCTCGGCGGAGAACCTCCTGCCGGCGATCTACTTCATCTTCTCCCGCCAGGGGTGCGACACCGCGGTGGGCCAGCTGGCCAACTCCGGGCTGGCCCTCACCTCGCCGGCCGAGCGGCGCGCGCTCGCCGAGATCGCCGCCCGCCACACCGCAGGGCTCGGCCCCGACGACCTCGCCGCCCTCGAGTACGACCGGTTCCTGGCAGCGTTCACCGACGGCATCGCCGCCCACCACGCCGGCCTGCTCCCTGCCTTCAAGGAGGCGGTGGAGGAGGCGTTCACCGCGGGGCTGGTGAAGGTGGTCTTCGCGACCGAGACGCTCGCGCTCGGCATCAACATGCCGGCGCGCTGCGTCGTGCTGGAGAAGCTGGTGAAGTACAACGGGGAGAGCCACGCCGACATCACCGCCGGCGAGTACACCCAGCTCACCGGGCGCGCGGGGCGCCGCGGCATCGACGTCGAGGGCCACGCCGTGGTGAGCTGGCAGCCCGGTCTCGACCCCCGGGCGCTGGCCGGGCTGGCGTCCCGGCGCACCTATCCGCTGCGGTCCTCGTTCCAGCCCACCTACAACATGGCGGTGAACCTGGTGGCCACGGTCGGTCGTGAGCGCGCACGGGGGCTGCTGGAGCAGTCCTTCGCGCAGTACCAGTCCGACCGCGGGGTGGTCGGGTTGGCGCACACCATCGCAGCCAGCAAGGCGCGCGCCGCCGAGGAGTGGGGACGCGCGGGATGCGAGCACGGCGACGCCGTGGACTACTTCCGGTTGCGGGCGAGGATCTCGGGGGCCGAGGCCGACGCTGCGCGGGAGCGACGCGCGGACCGCAGGTCGGAGGTGATCGGCGCACTGCGCGACCTGCGGGCGGGCGACGTGATCGACATCCCGGCGAAGCGGCACCGCAGCTGGGCCGTGGTGGTTGACCCCGGCTCGGGCGGCGACGGCCCGACGCCGACCGTGCTCACCCCCGATCGCCAGGTGAAGCGCCTGACGACGCTCGACTTCCCGGTCCCGCCCACGGTCGCGGCCCGCGTCAAGGTGCCCAAGCACTTCGACCTGCGCTCGACCGCGTCCCGGCGGAACCTCGCCGCGGCACTGCTGTCCCGCATCCAGCAGGGCGGGCTGGAGGTGCGCGACCCGGCCGAGGTCGCGGACGCGGACGCGATGGCCACGATCTCCGGGCTCCGTGCCGACCTCAAGCGCCATCCGGTGCACGGGTGCCCCGACCGCGAGGTGCACGCCCGCCATGCCGAGACCGCGCTGCGCTTCGAGCGCGACGCCGAAGCCGCCCAGCGCCAGGCCGACCGGCGCACCAACACGATCGCGGTCCGCTTCGACCGCATCTGTTCGGTGCTGGAGTCCCTGGGCTACCTGAGCGCCGACGGGGGACAGCACGTCACGGAACAGGGCCGGATGCTGGCCCGGATCTACTCCGAGCTCGACCTGGTCACCGCTGAGGCCGTGCGGGGCGGCGTCTTCGACGACTTGACGGCTCCGCAGCTCGCCGCGGTGGTGTCGAGCCTGGTGTACGAGGCTCGTGGCGACCGGCGTACCCCCGCGAGGATGCCGGACCGGCGCGCGGAGGATGCGCAGATCCGGCTGCGGGGCGTGTGGCGGGAGGTCTCGCTGACCGAGCGCGACCACCGGCTGCCGAGCCACGACGAGCCCGACATCGGCTTCGCCGAGGCGATCCACGCCTGGGCGGCGGGGGCCGCGCTGGCTGACGTGCTGTACCTCTCCGGCCTGACCGCGGGCGACTTCGTCCGGTGGGCCCGACAGGTGGTGGACGCGGCCGGCCAGCTCGCCACCGCGGTCGGTCCGGGCCCCTTGCGCGAAACCTGTCGCGACGTGGTGTTCCGGGTGCGGCGCGGGGTGGTGGACGCGGCACCGCTGGAGGACTGACCCTGTCCTAGCCTTGGGGCATGTCGCTCGCCATCCGGGTCATTCCCTGCCTCGACGTCCATGACGGGCGGGTGGTGAAGGGCGTCAACTTCCGCAATCTTCGCGACGCCGGCGACCCCGTCGACCTGGCCGCCGCCTACGGTGCCGAGGGCGCCGACGAGCTGGTCTTCCTCGACATCTCCGCGTCCGCTGAGGGTCGCGACACGATGTACGACGTGGTGACCCGTACGGCCGAGACGGTCTTCATCCCCTTGTGCGTCGGTGGGGGAGTGCGCACCGTCGAGGACGTCGACCGCCTCCTGCGCACCGGCGCGGACAAGGTCGGCATCAACACCGGGGCGATCGCCCGCCCGGTGTCCATCGACGAGATCGCCGCCCGCTTCGGGAACCAGGTGCTGGTGCTGTCGCTGGACGCCCGGCGGGAGGCCGGCCGTCCGTCCGGCTTCGGGGTCACCACCCACGGCGGCCGCACCTCGGCCGGGCTGGACGCGCTCGAGTGGGTGCGCGAAGCAGCCGAGCGAGGTGTCGGGGAGGTCCTGCTCAACTCGATGGACGCCGACGGCACCACGGCCGGGTTCGACGTCGAGCTGATCGCTGCCGTGAAGGCAGCGGTCGACGTGCCGGTGATCGCCTCGGGAGGCGCCGGCACCGTGGCGCACTTCGTCGAGGCGGCCCGGGCCGGTGCGGATGCGGTGCTGGCCGCCAGCGTCTTCCACTACGGGACGCTGGGCATCGCCGAGGTCAAGGCCGGCCTCGCCGCAGCCGGTTTCGCCGTACGCTGAGTCGTATGGACGACTGCCTGTTCTGCCGCATCGCCGCGGGTGAGATCCCGTCGAGGCAGGTCTACGCCGACGACGCCGCGATCGCGTTCCTCGACATCAACCCCTGGCACGTCGGCCACACGCTGGTGATCCCCCGTCGGCACGTCGACGACCTCCTCGGCGAGCCGGAAGCGCTCACCGAGATCGCGCCGGCGATCAACGCGACCAGCCGGCTGCTGGTGGAGCGGCTCGCCGCCGACGGGCTCAACCTGCTGAGCAGTTCAGGGGTGGCGGCCGGCCAGGAGGTGTTCCACTTCCACGTGCACCTGGTGCCGCGCTTCGCGCACCGTCCCGGCGTGCAGGAACTGCTCAGGCACGAGCCGGGGATCGACCTGGACCGGGTGCACCGGCAGATCCTCAGCCGAAGCTGACCACACACTCCTTGCCGGTCGGGCAGGTGATGCGCCCGAGTGCGAAGTCGGCGTACGTCCCGCTCGACGTCGTCACCACACCGGTCCTCGCCGCGCCGAGCAGCGTCGCGTCCGCCGTGCTCAGGGCGTTGTAGGCCTTCAGGACGGCACCGCTGAGCGCCGGCGTCGAGGTCGCGGTCGCGGTGGGGGCGGGCGTCGTGGCGGTGGCCGTCGACGTACTGGTCGCTGTAGCGGTGGCTGTGCCGGTCGCGGTGCCGGTCGCGGTGGGGGTGGCTGTGCCGGTGGCGGTGCTGGTCGCGGTGGCTGTGCTGGTGGCGGTGGCCGTCGCGGTGGCGGTGGCTGTGCTGGTGGCGGTGGACGTGCTGTCCGGTGTCGTGCTGCCTGCCACCTTGAACAGGCGCTCCTTCAGGCTGAAGGTGCTCTTGAACTTGGCGCCGGTGACGGTGACGGAGCCCTTGGTGCCGGTGAGCTTGACTTCCTCCACGCGCCCGCCGTACGTCCCGGCCCCGTCCCTGGCGGTCACCTGGATGGAGCTGAGCGTCCCGATGCCGGCGAAGGCGCCCTGCACCTTGGCCGCGCTCAGCGTCACCGACCACGACTGGTCGCGCTTGAGCCCGTCGTAGGGATCCTTCTGTGCCTTCAGGTAGGGGTAGTCACTGCCACCGGGAGCGGACCAGCCGCCGTTGGAGGAGGAGAACATGGTGAGGGCGAGCTTGCCCTTGTACGTCACGACCTTGGACGCCGTCGCCGCCACGGCCTTGTCGCTGTTGGCGTTCTCGGTCGCGGTGCCGCGGTAGACCTGGCACGCGGAGGTGTCGCACAGGTCGTAGATGGCGCCGCTGGCCGCGGTCGAGCGGAGTTTCGCTGCATAGGTGCGCGCGGCGACGGCCTGCGCCTTCAGCGCCTCGAGCGACCAGCTCGCCGGCATCTCCGAGGGGACGACCGAACGCAGGTAGTCCTCGATGGAGACATAGCTCACGGTCTTGAGGCCGGTCCCGCTGAACCGCGCGGCGAGTCGGCCGCGATAGGTGCGGTCGCCGGCGGACAGTGCCAGCTTCACCTTCCCGGACGAGCCGTTGGCCACGTACCAGACCCTGGTCGGATCCAGTGCGGTCTTGACCTTCACGTAGGTGCCGGCGGTGTTGCGGTAGGCGAGCACGCGGTTGCTGCCGGACCGGCTGATCCGCCACTTGGTGTACTTGGATCCGGTCGGGACGGCGTACTTCTTGCCGGCCGAATCGGTCACGGTGAGGCCGGTCGCCGGACGGAAGTGGAGGATGTTGTCGGTGTCCGAGCTCACCAGCACACGGATCAGGCTGCTGCCGGTGAGGGCGTCCAGGTCGGTTCCCGGGTAGTAGAAGCCGACGATCTGCGCGTAGCTCAGGCCCTTGCTGGCTGCGCCGTAGGCGCCGTACTGCGACATCCCCTTGCCGTGGCCCCAGCCCGCACCGGTGAGAGTCACCGATCCGCTCTTGGGGGCGACCGCGGAGTCGGCCTGGGCGGGCACGCCCGATCCGGTCATGCCGAACAGCAGCGCCGCGGCCGCGGCGGTGAGCGCGGCGGCGCGCGCAAAGGTTGGCGCAGCGTCGGTGAACATCGGGGGGTCCCTTCGGGTCTGCCAGCTGGGAATATCGTCGCCCACGGCGTGTTGCCTTGCCAGCGCTGGCCTGAGAATTCTTCAGAATTGGCAGGAAGTCGAAGGGGCGGGTTGAGCCTTGCGCGAGTCGTCTCCCACCGCCGCCCAGAATGTGAAACGCGACGCCCATGTATTGACATGGTTGCCCGCTGCCGCCAGTCTGGTTCCGTGCGGAAGTTCCTCCTTGTAGTTAGTCAGCGTGTCGACTGAGCCACCGGCTCCTTCGACACGCTCCCTCGCCTGCGCCTCGCAGCGAGGGTTTTTTTCTGCTTGCGTACGCACGAACCAACGAAGAGAGGTAGAGATGCCCGGGGAGTCAACGACAATCCTGACCGGGGCCCAGGCCCTGGTGGAGTCACTGGAGCGCGTCGGGGTCGAGGTCGTCTTCGGTATCCCGGGCGGCGCCATCCTGCCGGCCTACGACCCGCTGTACGACTCCAAGATCCGGCACATCTTGGTGCGCCACGAGCAGGGTGCCGGCCACGCCGCAGAGGGCTACGCCATGGTCACCGGACGGGTCGGCGTCTGCATCGCGACATCGGGCCCGGGAGCCACCAACCTCGTGACCGCCATCGCGGACGCCTACATGGACTCGGTGCCGATGGTCGCGATCACCGGCCAGGTGGCGAGCAAGTCGATCGGGACTGACGCCTTCCAGGAGGCCGACATCCGGGGCATCACCTTCCCGATCACCAAGCACAGCTTCCTCGTCACCGACGCTGCGGACATCCCGCATGCGATCGCCGCCGCGTTCCACATCGCCGGCACCGGCCGTCCCGGCCCCGTCCTGGTCGACATCGCCAAGGACGCACTGTCCTCGCCCGCGCCCTTCACGTGGCCGGAGGAGCTGGACCTGCCCGGCTACCACCCTGTGGCCAAGCCGCACAGCAAGCAGTTGCGTGAGGCCGCCCGGCTGATCGGGGAGGCGAAGCGCCCGGTGCTCTACGTCGGCGGCGGTGTCGTGAAGGCCCAGGCCTTCGAGGCGCTGGCCGAGCTCGTGGAGATCACCCGCATCCCGGTCGTCACCACCCTGATGGCGCGCGGCGCGTTCCCCGACAGCCACGAGCTCAACTTCGGCATGCCCGGCATGCACGGGACGGTGGCCGCGGTCGGGGCCCTGCAGCGGGCGGACCTGCTGGTCACCCTCGGTGCCCGCTTCGACGACCGCGTCACCGGCAAGCTCGACTCGTTCGCTCCGGAGGCCAAGGTCATCCACGCCGACATCGACCCGGCGGAGATCTCCAAGAACCGGGTGGCTGACGTGCCGATCGTCGGCCACCTGGCCGAGGTGATCGCGGAGCTGAACACGTTGCTGCGTGGGGCGCAGGTGCCCGACTACAGCGAGTGGACGCGCTACCTCACGTCGCTGCGCGCAAAGTACGTCCTCGACCCCGAGCCGATCGAGGGCGGCCTGCTCAGCCCGGAGTTCGTGATCAAGCGGATCGGTGAGGTTGCCGGCCCGGACGCGACCTTCGTGACGGGCGTGGGCCAGCACCAGATGTGGGCCGCGCACCTGCTGCCGCACGAGCGACCGGCCCGCTGGCTCAACTCGGGCGGGGCGGGCACGATGGGCTACTGCGTGCCGGCCGCCATGGGCGCCCAGGTGGGTCGTCCCGGCGAGGTCGTGTGGGGCATCGACGGCGACGGCTGCTTCCAGATGACGAACCAGGAGCTGGTCACCTGCGCGCTGGAGGGGATCCCGGTCAAGATCGCGGTGATGAACAACCAGAGCCTCGGCATGGTGCGGCAGTGGCAGACCCTGTTCTACGGCGAGCGGTACTCCAACACCAACCTCCAGAGCCACCGCGTCCCCGACTTCCCCAAGCTGGCCGAGGCGATGGGAGCGGTCGGGCTGCGGGCGGAGACGCCGGAGGAGGTGGACGCCGTGCTCCGGGAGGCGATGGCCATCGACGACCGTCCGGTGGTGGTCGAGTTCGTGGTGCACAAGGACGCGATGGTGTGGCCCATGGTGGCGGCCGGAACCAGCAACGACGACATCAAGATCGCTCGGGACCTCGCTCCCGACTGGGAGGGGGAGGACCTGTGAACACGCACACCCTGAGCGTGCTGGTGGAGAACAAGCCCGGCGTGCTCGCCCGCATCGCCGGCCTGTTCGCCCGGCGCGGCTACAACATCGAGTCGCTCGCTGTCGGGCCGACGGAGAATGACGAGTTCTCCCGGATCACCGTCCAGGTCGCGGTCGACAGCCAGCTCGTCCTGGAGCAGATCGTCAAGCAGCTCAACAAGCTGGTCGAGGTGTTGAAGATCGTGGAACTCGAGCCGGCGGCCGCCGTCCGCCGCGAACTGGTGCTGATCAAGGTGAAGGCGGACCCGGCCACCCGCAGCCAGATCATCGAGATCGTCCAGCTGTTCCGGGGCAAGACCGTGGACGTCCACAACGACTCCATGACCATCGAGGCGACGGGCTCCCCTGACAAACTGGAGGCCCTGTTGGAGATGCTCAAGCCCTACGGCGTGCGTGAACTGGTCCAGTCCGGCCTGGTGGCGCTCGCGCGAGGCGGTCGCTCGCTGAGCGATCGTGCGAAGATCGAGAAGACCCGTCCGGCCGCGTGGCCGGCGTAACGAGAAGGAAGCACAACCAGATGGCACAGATGTTCTACGACTCCGACGCCGACCTTTCGATCATCCAGGGCCGCAACGTCGCGGTGATCGGCTACGGCAGCCAGGGCCACGCCCACGCACTCAGCCTGCGCGATTCCGGCGTCGACGTGCGGGTCGGGCTTCGGGAGGGTTCGAAGAGCTGGGCGAAGGCCGAGGCCGAGGGCCTGCGGGTCGTCACGCCGGCGCAGGCCTGCGAGGAGGCCGACCTGATCATGGTGCTGGCGCCCGACCAGGTCCAGCGGCACCTCTACAAGGAGGCCATTGAGCCCAACCTGGTGCCGGGGGACGCGCTGTTCTTCGCGCACGGCTTCAACATCCGCTTCGGCTACATCACCCCGCCGGAGGGCGTCGACGTCTGCATGGTCGCCCCGAAGGGCCCCGGCCACCTCGTGCGCCGTGAGTACACCGAGGGCCGGGGGGTCCCGGTGATCGTCGCGGTGGAGAAGGACGAGACCGGCAACGCGTGGCCCCTGGCGCTCTCCTACGCCAAGGCGATCGGCGGCCTGCGCGCCGGCGGCATCAAGACCACGTTCACCGAGGAGCCCGAGACCGACCTGTTCGGGGAGCAGGCCGTGCTGTGCGGCGGCGCGTCCGCCCTGGTCACGGCCGGTTTCGAAGTCCTCACCGAGGCCGGCTACCAGCCCGAGGTGGCCTATTTCGAGTGCCTGCACGAGCTCAAGCTCATTGTCGACCTGATGTACGAGGGCGGCATCGCCAAGCAGCGCTGGAGCGTCTCCGACACCGCGGAGTTCGGTGACTACGTCTCCGGCCCGCGCGTCATCGACGCGTCCGTGAAGGCTCGGATGAAGGAGGTCCTCGCCGACATCCAGTCCGGTGCGTTCGCGAAGCGCTTCATCGACGACCAGGACGCCGGCGCGCCCGAGTTCAAGCGGCTGCGCGCCGCCGGGGAGCAGCACCCGATCGAGGAGACCGGACGCAAGCTGCGCGGCCTGATGGCCTGGGTCAAGTCCCACGACGACGACTACGTCGAAGGCACCGCCGCCCGCTGACCGCACGCAAACGCCCCCGAACGTCACACCCGCCCCCGGAATTCCGGGGGCGGGTGTGAACATCGGGGGCGTTTGTCGTGCGGGGGATGGGAGGAGGGGGACGGCGCGGCCGGGCACAGGGTGTTGTCAATCCTGGCTGAGGTGTTGCCCGTCTCTCCAGAGGTCTTGAAGGGCGACGATCGGGGGAGTCGGCTTGTCCCGTGAACGTGATGAGGGCGCAGGAGCTCCGTGGCCAGGGGACCTCGCCGCAGGCATTGGTACGAGCGACCCACACGGGCGAACTCACCCGCGTCCGGCACGGCGCGTACGTGAGTCACCCGGGCACGGATGACCTGTCCTGGCACCTCCAGCTCGTCGCGGGCACCTGGCCCCTGCTCGGGGAGGCCGCCGTGCTGAGCCACGCGACCGCCGGCGCGATCCATGACCTCCCGCTCTGGGCCGGGATGCTCGATCGGGTCACCATCACCCGCCCGAGCGGTGGGCACGGACGCTCGGCACCACACCTTCGCGTTCGCCTCGCGCCGTTGACGGACGGCGAGGTGGTCGAGGTGGACGGGCTGAAGGTGACGACCCTCGAACGGACCGCCCTCGACCTCGCCCGCACGCTGCCGTACGAGCGGGCGGTGGCCGTGCTCGACTCCGCACTCCACCGAGGGGCCGGCCGCTCGGTCATGGTGGACAGCCTGGTTTCGCTTCGTGGTTTCTCGGGAGTCGGGACGGCTCGCGCCGCACTCGCCTTCGCGGACGGGCGCGCCGAGAGTGTCGCGGAGTCGATCAGCCGCATCCGCCTTCACGCCGCCGGGATTCCCGCCCCCGAGCTCCAGGTGAACGTCTACGACGAGGACGGGTTCTGGATCGCTCGCTCCGACTTCGGCTGGTTGGCGTTGGGAGTGCTCGGCGAGTTCGACGGCAAGGTGAAGTACCGTGGCTCCGAGGACGAGGTGGCCGGTGTGGTAATGCGGGAGAAGCGCCGGGAGGAGAACCTCGAGGAACTCGGGTGGTCCGTGGTGCGCTGGGGATGGGACCAACTGGACCCGGCAACGCTTCGACGCCGCTTCGACGCTGCGGTCCGCCACGCCCGTCCGGCCGAGATCCTGGGCCACGCCGTGCCTCTGGCGCGTCCCTGATCGTGCTCTCGACACAGCCGCCCCCGAGGTTCACAGGCGCCACCGGAATTCCCGGGGCAGCTGTGAGCTTCGGGGGCGTTTGTCCGGGAGGGTGAGTGGTCCCGGGCACCCCCTGAGGCCCGGGTGGGCCGCGTCTGGCAAGCTTTCGCCATGACGATGGCCGCTTCGACCGAACCCGGGCTCACCGCCGAGGAGGTCGCCGACCGGATCGCCCGCGGACTGGTCAACGAACTGCCGCCGCGCTCGGGCCGCACCACCGGGGACATCGTCAGGGCGAACGTGTTCACGCGCATCAACTTCCTGCTGATGGCGCTGTTCATCCTCGTGCTCTCCACCGGGTCGATCGTCAACGCCCTGTTCGGCTTCCTGATCATCATCAACTCCGGCATCGGCATCGTGCAGGAACTGCGTGCCAAGCGGACGCTGGACAACCTCGCGGTCGTCGGGGAGGGCAAGCCGATGGTCCGTCGCGGCGGCATCGCCCGTCCACTCCCGCGCGAGGAGGTCGTGCTCGACGACCTGATCGAGATCGGCCCCGGCGACCAGGTGATCGTCGACGGCGAGGTGGTCGAGGCCTCCTATCTCGAGGTGGACGAGTCGCTGCTCACCGGCGAGTCCGACCCCCAGCTGAAGGAGCCGGGGGACGCCGTGATGTCCGGCAGCTTCGTCGTCGCCGGCGTCGGCGCCTTCCGTGCCACCAAGGTCGGGCTCGACTCCTACGCCGCACAGCTTACGCTCGAGGCGAGCAAGTTCTCGCTGGTGAAGTCCGAGCTGCAGACTGGCATCAACAAGATCCTCCGACTGATCACGTGGCTGCTCATCCCGGTGGGCCTCGCCACGATCTGGGTGCAGTGGAACCAGGACGGCACCTGGCAGGACAAGATCCTGGCCACGGGCGGTGCGCTGGTGCCGATGGTGCCCGAGGGGCTCGTGCTGCTGACGTCGCTGGCCTTCGCTGTCGGCGTGGTGCGGCTGGGCCAGCGCAACGTACTGGTGCAGGAACTCCCGGCCATCGAGGGCCTGGCCCGGGTCGACGTCGTCTGTGCGGACAAGACCGGCACCCTCACCGAGAACGGCCTGGCCTTCGGCGACCTCGAACTGCTCGACGCCGAGGACCAACGGGCCCGGGAGGTCCTGTCCCAGCTCGCCGGCGCCGACCCGCGTCCCAACGCCTCGGTCCAGGCGCTGGCGCACTCCCTCCCGCTCACCACCGGCACCTGGACGGTCACCGCGATGGCGCCCTTCACATCGGCCAGGAAGTGGTCGGGCATGTCGTTCGGGGACGAGGGCAACTGGGTGCTCGGTGCCCCCGACGTCCTGGCCGCGGCCGACAGCGTCGCAGCGACGCGGGCCGAACAGGTCGGCTCGACCGGACGCCGGGTGCTGCTGCTGGGCGAGTCCGACCGTGCCGTGGACGCCCCCGACGCTCCCGGCACCGTCTCTCCCCGCGCCCTGGTCGTGCTCGAGCAGAAGGTACGTCCCGAGGCTCGCGACACCCTCGCGTTCTTCGCCGAGCAGGGCGTGGCCGTCAAGGTCATCTCCGGCGACAACGCCACCTCGGTGGGCGCGGTCACCGGCAGCCTCGGCGTCGACACCGGTGAGGTCGTGGACGCCCGCACGCTGCCCACGGACGCCGAGGCGTTCGCCGACCGGGTCCAGTCGGCCGGGGTCTTCGGCCGGGTCACCCCGCAGCAGAAGCGGATGATGGTCGCTGCGCTCCAGTCGAAGGGTCACAACGTCGCGATGACCGGTGACGGCGTCAACGACGTCCTCGCCATCAAGGACTCCGACCTCGGCGTCGCGATGGGGAGCGGTGCGGCCGCAACGCGTTCGGTGGCGCAGCTCGTGCTGCTGGACGACAGCTTCGCCACCCTGCCGCACGTCGTCGCCGAAGGGCGCCGGGTCATCGGCAACATCGAACGGGTCGCGAACTTCTTCCTCACCAAGACGATGTACTCGATCATCCTCGCGCTGCTGGTGGCTGTGTGGGGCCTGCCGTTCCCGTTCGTGCCGATCCACATCTCGTTCGTGGGCTGGTTCACCATCGGGATCCCGGCCTCGATCCTGGCGCTCGCGCCGAACGCGGAGCGGGCCCGGCCGGGCTTCCTCAAGCGGGTGATGAGTTTCTCGATCCCCTCCGGCGTGGTCGTCGCAGTGACCACTTTCGTCTCCTACCTCACGGTCAAGCCGCCGGCCGGTTCCGACCCGGCGCTGGGCACCCAGGCGAGCACGGCGGCCCTCCTCACGCTCATGATCGGCGGCGCGTGGGTGATGGTCGCGACGGCCCGTCCCTACGAGTGGTGGAAGCTGCTGATGATCGCCGCGTGCGGCCTCGCCGCCTACCTGGTGATCTTCTGGTTGCCCTACCAGGTGCCCGGCTGGGTGCAGGCGTGGGCCTTCCTGAAGAGGTTCGACCCGCAGCTGGACCCGGGCAACGCGGGGATGATGACGGCCGCCGCCTGGTGGGGTCTGGCCGCCGTGGTGCTCGTGGAGGCCATCTGGTGGATCTCCGGGCGCGTCGCCGGCGAGCGCCGCGTCCTCTTCGGGACGCTCGCCGAGCGCTGACTCAGCCGACGGGGTCCACCGCGAAGTCGGCGCGCAGGATCTCCGCGTCCTCGGCGTCGGCGATCGGGACAGCCAGTGCCGCGGCCCAGGCTGCCCGCGCCTCCTGCTCGCGGCCCAGGGCCCGCAACGCCCTCGCCCGCGCCTCGTGGGCGTAGGCGAGGTCGAAGTCGATCAGTCCGTGCGCGGTGCACGTCTCCAGTGACCGGTCCGCCGCCCGGAGCGCGGCCTCCGGCTGCCCGGTGACCTGCAGCGCCCGCGAGACCAGGTAGTTCGCCCTCGATTCGTTCTCGGGTCGCTTGCCGCCGGCACGTTGCCAGTGGTACGCCGCCGCGTAGGCGGTGCGGACGAGGTCCTCGTCCCCGGCCCCGTCGCGCTCGACGGCCAGCAGCTCGAACGCGGCGTTGTTGGCCTCGACGCCCTGCCGGCGGTGCCAGTCGACCTCCGCGTCGTCGTTCGGCGCTCCACGCCGCGCGGGCGGCGGCAGCACACGGCCCGTCTCCAGCAGGGTCTTCAACCCGTCCAGGATCCACACCCAACCGTCCTTCACGTGCGCCCAGGTGAGAGGGCTCAGCGCGAGGTCACCGTGCACCAGCCGGACGCGGGTGAGCCCGTCACCGGCGGCTTCGACCGTCCATTCGACCCGACCGGGCGGTTCGGCACCCAGCGCTGCGTCGTACAGGATGTGCCAGGTCTGCACGAGACGCCCGGGCCGGCCTGCGCCCGGCGGCTCCATCACCTCGATGACGCCGTCGACCGCGTCCTCGCCGTCCGTCGTGCGGGTCAGGTAGCGCTGCCCGGCTTCCGGGGGAGTGACGAACCAGGTGCCGTGGAAGTACTTCCTCGTCCAGTCGGAGTCGGTGATCGCGGTCCACACCTGCTCCGGGGTGGCCGCGAGGTAGATCTGGTACACGTGGGCGGTGATCGCCATGGCTGCTCCTACGCGGTCGCGTCGCTCGTGGAGAGGTGCTGCTCGAGCCCGACCAGAGCCGAGGTGAACCGGGCCGAGTACTTGCTGATCCAGCGGTTCGCGACCTGCTCGATCGGCACCGGGTTGAGGTAGTGGCGCTTCTCGCGCCCGGCGCGCACGGCGAGCACGAGGTCGGCGCGCTCGAGCACGGTGAGGTGCTTCATCACGGCGAAGCGGGTGAGGTCTTCGAATCGCTCGCAGAGCCGGCCGAGGGTCTGGCCGTCCTCGGCGAACAACGCGTCCAGGATCGCGCGCCGGGTCGGGTCGGCCAGCGCACGGAACACCCCGCCCGCATCGTCCATGCGGGAAAAATAGGTGACCGAAAGGTCACATGTCAAGGGTCAGAGGCGGGCAGCGATCTCGTCGCCGACGACGGAGGTGGGACGGCTCGCCGCGCCCCGGGCGGCGATGTCGGCGTCCACCGCGGCTTCGATCCGCCGCGCGTCGTCCGTCCGCCCCAGGTGGTCGAGCAGGAGCGCCATCGAAAGAATGGTGGCGGTCGGGTCGGCGATGCCCTGGCCGGCGATGTCGGGCGCCGAACCGTGCACCGGCTCGAACATGGACGGGAACTCGCCGCTCGGGTTGATGTTGGCGCTGGCCGCCAGCCCGATGCCTCCGGTCACGGCCGCGGCCAGATCGGTGAGGATGTCGCCGAAGAGGTTGTCGGTGACCAGCACGTCGAAGCGCTGCGGATCCTGGACGAAGGCGATCGTCGCCGCATCCACGTGCAGGTAGTCGGTGGCGACATCGGGGTGCTCGGCAGCGACCTCGGTGAACAGCCGGTTCCACAATCCGCCGGCGTTCACCAGCACGTTGTGCTTGTGCACCATGGTCAGCTTCTTGCGACGCTTCTCGGCGCGCTCGAACGCGTCCCGGATCACCCTCTCGACCCCGTGGGCGGTGTTGATGCTCACCTCGGTGGCGACCTCGTGGTCGGTGCCGGCCCGGAAGGCGCCGCCGTTGCCGCAGTACAGCCCTTCGGTGCCCTCGCGCACCACGACGAAGTCGATCGGGCCCCGAGCAGTGACCTCGGGCGCCAGCGGGGTGGGCACCCCCGGGTAAAGCTTCGACGGGCGCAGGTTCACGTAGTGGTCGAAAGCGAAGCGCAGCTTGAGCAGCAGGCCACGCTCGAGCAGGCCGGAGGGAACCGCCTTCGAGCCGGGCGCCGCGCCCACCGCGCCGAGGATGATCGCCCGGCTCGCGGCCAGTTCGGCCATGACGGCGTCGGGAAGCACCTCCCCTGTGCGCTGCCAGCGCTCTGCGCCCAGGTCGTGGTGGACGAAGTCGAACGCGTCGTCCCCGACCACGGCGGTCAGGACCTTCAGTCCTTCGGCGACCACTTCAGGGCCGATGCCGTCGCCGGCGATGACGGAGATGACGGGCTTGCCGGTCGCTGCTGCACTCACCCGGGCGAGGCTAGCTGGCGCCCAAACACCGGACGAATCCGTCTCACCCGGCGCGATACCATGCCGCCATGGCGCTGACCTTCCCGTTGCATCGCAACCCCGACCCGGCCCCTGACGACGTGGTGGCCGGGATTCTGGCCGATCCCGGCTTCGGGGACCACTTCACCGACCACATGGCGGTGGCGACCTGGACGAAGGACGGCGGGTGGGGCGCGGACGAGATCAAGCCGTACGGCCCGTTCCAGATGGACCCGGCCAGCGCGGTGCTCCACTACGCGCAGGAGGTGTTCGAGGGGCTGAAGGCGTACCGGCACGCCGACGGGTCGATCCACCTGTTCCGGCCGGAATCGAATGCGCACCGCTTCCAGAACTCGGCGGCGCGCCTCATGCTGCCCCAGTTGCCGGGCGAGGACTTCGTCCGGGCCTGCGCGGAACTGGTGCGCGCCGACGCCGCCTGGGTGCCCGCCTCCGAGGGGGAGCGGAGCCTCTACCTGCGCCCGTTCATGTTCGCCTCGGAGGTGTTCCTCGGCGTCCGCGCCGCGCAGACGGTCACGTTCAGCGTGATCGCGTCGCCGGCCGGCCCGTACTTCACCGGGGGGGTCAAGCCCGTGGACATCTGGATCACGGACACCTACGCCCGTGCCGGCGTGGGGGGCACGGGCGCGGCGAAGTGCGGCGGCAACTACGCCGCGTCCCTGATCGCGCAGTACGAGGGCTACGACCACGGCTGCTCGCAGGTGCTGTTCATCGAGGCCGCCGACAAGGACCGTGTCGAGGAGCTCGGCGGCATGAACGTGTTCCTCGTCACCGCGGACGGGCGGCTGGTCACGCCCGCGCTGACCGGGACGATCCTGGAGGGCATCACCCGCGACTCGATCCTCACCGTCGCCGGCGACCTCGGCCTCGTGCCCGAGGAGCGCCGGATCACCCCGGACGAGCTCTTCGGCGGGCTGGCCGACGGCACCACGGTGGAGGCCTTCTCCTGCGGAACGGCCGCGGTCGTCACCCCCATCGGGGCGTTCAAGTCCACCCGGGGTGAGTGGCGACTGCCGCAGAACGGCTCACCGGCCACCATGGCGATCCGCAACGCGATCCTCGACATCCAGTACGGGCGCGCCGCCGACGACCACGGCTGGATGCGCCGGATCGCCTGACGACCTCCCGCGCCCGCGGGGGGTTCAGATCCGTGGCACCCGCCGGATCACTCCCACCGGGGCCGGCTGGCCGGCCACGTCGTCCACCGCGGCCTCGCTCGGTGAGCCGTCGCTGCTGTCCAGTGCCCGGGCCAGCTCGTCGAGACGGCCGGTGAGGTCCGCGGCGAGCTCCCCGCCCGCGACCGAGAACCGGTAGCTGGGGGGATCGGCCATCAGCGCGTCCATCCCCTCGCGGCCACGGCGGTACGACTCCATCCACAGCGGCAGGCCGGAGAGCAGTGCCCGGTAGCGCACCCAGCGGTGGTTGTCCCACCCGGTGGCGACCGGGTCGCGTTCGGGATACCTCGGCTCCGTGAACTGCGCGACCATGGTGGCGGCCGCCACCCGCCCGCGCTCGGCGAGACCCTTGATCGTTGCCGCGTCCATGAACAGGTTCAACCCGCCCTCCGCCCCGGACTGCAGCACCCGGACGATCCGGTCACGGTAGCCGGGCAGGCTGAGCTGCGTTCCGTCCGGCCAGCTGCGCGCGGTGTCCACCGCTGCCACCGCGAACCCCGCGATCGCCCCCCACCCGGACAGCGGCACCTCCACCAGCTCGGGCAGCAGGCCGCTGCGGTTGTTCCGCGCGTACTCGATGTTGCGAGTCTGGTCGGCGCTGGGTTCCACGCCCTCGGGGAAGTCGCCGAGGTTGATGGCGAACGTCGGACGGCTCGGCAGCGCGGCGTCGAACAGTTGCACCGGGAAGTTGCTGCACAGGCCACCGTCGGTGAACCACACCTGCACGAAGCGGGGCGCGTCCTTGGCCCGGCGGTCGATCGCCCACAAGGGGATGGCGGAGATCAGCAGCGGGAAGCTCAGGGACAGCCGGGTGGCCACGATGACGGGCAGGTGCTCGGCCGCAGGGAGCCGGCGCAGGGGTGGGACGTGGGCCGCCGCTTCGGCCTCCTCCTGCTCCCACGCCCTGATGGCGGTGGCGCCGCCGTCGTCCGGACGGGCCGGGGGTGCAGCGAGCAGGGCGTCCATCACCGGGCGGGGGAACAGTCCCGCCCAGGTGGAGGGGTCGAAGAAGAAGCCCCCGGCCTCCCAGGGCAGTTCGTAGGGACGGGCCTGCGACAGGCAGGTACTGATCATGCGCAGGTCGATGTCGCGTCCCCGCAGCTGCCCGAAGGTGAGCGGGCGCTCGCCGGGCGCCAATCCGGCGAGATCGTCGAGCTGGTCGGAGAGCCAGTCGGTGAACCCCGGCCCGCTACCGGCACTCGTCCCGCGGCAGATCCCGAACTGGTTGGCCGGCAGGTCCCGCGTCAGGGTCGCGCTGAGCCGCAGCAGGACCGCGACCAGCCAGCCGAGGACGGCCAGCAGCACTCCCAGGACGACGAAGAGGATCCGGGATGCGACCGGACCGCCCGCAATGCCGCCCCAGCCCGCGAGCAGGACGCCGGGGAGCAGGCCGAGCACCGAGGCAGCCGGGTAGCCCCGGATCGCCGCGCCCAGCACGGCGAACACCCTGGCCGGGCCGGTGCTGCCCGGGCCCGGCTTGTCGTGGCCGGTGGCGGACAGCATGAGGGGCAGCAGCGGCCTGGTTGCCGGCTGGGCCTGGAACAGGGCCGCCAGGCGTCCGTCCCCCAGCTGGCCGGGCACGGTGGCCAGGCGCTCGAAGCCGCCGGTGTCCCTGCCGAACTCGGCCGCGGCACCCAGCGCGGCGCCGATCGCGCCGGCGGACGCGCCGCCGAGGCTGTGCAGTCGATAGCTGCGGGAGAACTCCACCAGGGCGAGCGGGTACACCACCCCCGAGGTGATGCCGCCCTTCATCACGACATCGCATTCGCGCATACCCCAGCGTCCCGCCCCGGGCGGATGGCCACAATGCGCGAAACCACCGACTGGCGCATTGGTGGCGCATCGGGGACGGTTCCTGATGCGTCAGCCTGACGCATCAGGAACCGTCCCCAATGCGCCGGCCTGACGCGTGAGGAACCGTCCCCGATCGTTCAGCCGAGGGCAGCCAGGGCGGCCTCGTAGTCGGGCTCCTGGCTGATGTTGGGGACCTGCTCGGTGTAGAGCACCGTGCCGTCGGCATCGGCGACCACCACGGCGCGCGACAGCAGTCCGCGCATTCTGCCGTCGGTGAGGGTCACCCCGTAGTCGTGGCCGAAGTCCGAACGGAAGCTCGAGCCGGTGAGGACGTTCTCGATCCCCTCCGCCCCGCAGAACCGCGCCTGGGCGTACGGCAGGTCCTCCGACACGCACAGCACGAGGGTGTCGGACAGGCCCGCGGCCAGCTGGTTGAAGCGCCGGACGCTCATCGCGCAGGTGCCGGTGTCGAGGCTGGGAAAGATGTTCAGGACGAGCTTCCGTCCGGCCGCCACCTCGTTGGCGAAGTCGACCATGTCCGTGCCGGTCAGGGTGAACGGCGGCAGCGACGACCCGACGGCCGGCAGCTCACCGACGGTGTGCACCTCGACCTCGCGGTGGAGAACGGTTGCCATTCGAGCCTCCTTCCGGGCCCGGGCGTCCGATTCTGGGACAGATCGTCTCAGGCCGTGAAACCTCATCGTAACGCCGACCTCAGAGGCCAGACTCGCCCGGTGACCCAGTTTCCCGCCGCACCGGACACCTTCCACGTCTATGACACCACCCTGCGAGACGGCGCCCAGCAGGAGGGCCTCCAGCTCAGCGTCAACGACAAGCTGAAGATCGCCCGCTACCTGGACGAACTGGGCGTCGGCTTCATCGAGGGCGGCTGGCCCGGCGCCAATCCCAACGACACCGCGTTCTTCGCGCGAGCCGCGGCGGGCGAACTGCAGCTCCAGAACGCCAAGCTCGTCGCGTTCGGGGCCACCCGCAAGGTCGGTGCCACCGCGGCGGACGATCCGCAGGTGCAGGCGCTGCTCGATGCCGGAACCGAGGTGGTGTGCCTGGTGGCGAAGAGCCACGACGAGCACGTGTTCCGCGCGCTCCACACCACCCTCGAGGAGAACCTCGCGATGGTCGCGGACACGGTGAGCCACCTGGTCGCGCAGGGCCGCCGGGTGTTCGTCGACTGCGAGCACTTCTTCGACGGCTACCGGGCGAACCCCGACTACGCGCTCGAAGTCGTCCGTACCGCTGCCGAGGCCGGGGCGGAGGTCGTGATCCTCTGCGACACCAACGGCGGCATGCTGCCGGCGTGGATGGGCGACATCGTGTCCGCCGCGGCCCAGGTGGGCGTCGACCTCGGCATCCACTGCCACAACGACACCGGCTGCGCAGTGGCGAACACCCTCGCCGCGGTGGAGGCCGGCGTGATGCACGTCCAGGGGACCATGAACGGCCACGGCGAGCGCACCGGTAACGCCAACCTCATCACGGTGATCGCGAACCTCCAGCTGAAGTGCGGCTGGCCGTTGCTGCCACCCTCGGCGCTGGCCGAGGCCACCCGGATCAGCCACGCCATCTCTGGCGTGACCAACGTGCCGATGAACAACCGCCAGCCCTACGTCGGCGCTTCGGCCTTCGCGCACAAGGCCGGCCTGCACGCGTCGGCGATCAAGGTGGACGCCAACCTCTACCAGCACATCGACCCCACCCTGGTGGGCAACGACATGCGGATGCTGGTCTCCGACATGGCCGGACGTGCCAACATACAGATCAAAGGCTCCGAACTGGGCTACGACCTCTCCAACCGCGACCTCGCGGCGAAGGTGACCGACAAGGTCAAGGAGCGCGAGATGGACGGCTACTCCTACGAGTCGGCCGACGCGTCCTTCGAGCTCCTGCTCCGCGAAGAGCTCGGCCTGCTGGAGGAGTTCTTCGACGTGCTCAGCTGGCGCGTTCTGACCGGGCACGAAGTGAAGCCGGAGGGCGACTCCGAGGCGACCGTGAAGCTTCGGGCCAAGGGCGTGACCCACAACCTGGTCGGCGAGGGCCACGGTCCGGTCAACGCTTTGGACGTGGCGCTGCGCGGCGCACTGATCCACGCCTACCCCTTGGTCGACTCCTTCGAGCTGACCGACTACAAGGTGCGCATCCTCGAGCAGGGCCACGGCACCGACGCGATCGTGCGCACCCTGATCGACATGTCGGACGGCGAGCGCACGTGGACCACCGTGGGAGTGGGCACCAACGTCATCGAGGCCTCGTGGGAGGCGCTCTACGACGGCTACCGCTGGGGACTGCTCCAGGTGGCGGCCGCGGAGGACTGACCGCCCGGGAACGACCGCGCGCCGGGAAGCGACGGCTCTTGGCCTCAGTCGGCGGTGATGCGCTCCAGCACGATGGGACGCCGCGCTCCGGGCTCGGCACCGATCGTCACGGCTCCGGCCAGGGCCTCCTTCGCGCGCCCGATGCGGTCGGGGGTGTCGGTGTGCAGCGTGAACAGCACCTGGCCCTTCGTCACCGGATCGCCGACACCGGCGTGCCAGGTGACGCCCGCCGCGGCCTGCACCGGATCGCCCTGCGTGGCCCGACCGGCGCCCAGGCGCCACGCAGCCAGCCCCACGCCCATGGCGTCGATGGCCGTCACGTAGCCGTCCGCCTCCGCAGCCACCTGCTCGGTGTGGAGAGCCGTGGGCAGGGGCGCGTCCGGGTCGCCGCCCTGGGCGCGGATCATCGCCTTCCAGGTGTCCATCGCCTTGCCGGAAGCCAGGACGTCGGCGGGATCGGCCTCGATGCGTGCGCAGGCCAGCATCTCGCGGGCGAGCGCGAGCGTGAGTTCGACGACGTCGGCGGGTCCGCCACCGGCGAGCACCTCGACCGATTCGGCCACTTCGAGGCCGTTGCCCGCGGTGCGGCCCAGCGGGGCGTCCATGTCGGTGATCAGTGCGACGGTGTTGACGCCGGCCGCGGTGCCGATGCCGACCATGGTCTCGGCCAGGGCCTTGGAGTCGGCGTGGGTCTTCATGAACGCCCCGGCGCCGGTCTTCACGTCCAGTACGAGCGAGGCAGTGCCCTCAGCGATCTTCTTGCTCATGATGGAGGCCGAGATCATCGGGATCGACTCGACGGTGGCGGTGACGTCACGCAGCGCGTACAGCTTCTTGTCCGCCGGCGCGAGGCCGGCTCCGGCGGCGCAGATCACGGCGCCCACGTCCTCGAGCTGGGCCAGCATCTCCGCGTTCGACAGGCTCGCGCGCCAGCCGGGGATGGCCTCCAGCTTGTCGAGGGTCCCGCCGGTGTGGCCCAGCCCGCGTCCCGACAGCTGGGGGACGGCGGCGCCGCACGCGGCGACCAGCGGCGCCAGCGGGAGCGTGATCTTGTCGCCGACCCCTCCGGTGGAGTGCTTGTCGACGGTCGGACGGGACAGCGAGGAGAAGTCCATCCGCTCCCCGGTGGCGATCATCGCGTGGGTCCAGCGGCTGAGTTCGGGGCCGTCGAGCCCACGGAAGAAGATCGCCATGGCCATCGCCGACATCTGCTCGTCGGTGACCACGCCGTCGGTGTAGTTGCGGATCAGCCAGTCGATGGCTTCGTCGGTGAGGCGACCGCCGTCCCTCTTGGTACGAATCAGTTCCACCGCGTCGAACGTGCTCATGAGCGCACCATAGGGTAGGGGCATGGCTCGACGCATCTGGTTGCCCTATCCCGACGTCGCGACCGCCGAGGCGGCCGTCGGCCCCTTCCCCGAAGGCATCGAGGTCGACTGCTTCCTGGCCGACGGGACCTGGCCCGACTCGATCGGCGAGGTCGAGCTGCTGGTGGCCCCCTACATGTTCCCGCCCACGAAGGTCATAACCCGCGTAGGTGAGATGACCAGCCTGAAAGCGGTCCAACTCCTCAGCGCCGGCTACGACAACTACCTGCCGTACCTGCCCGACGGTGTCACGCTGTGCAACGCCGCAGGAGTGCATGACGCGAGTACTGCCGAACTCGCGGTCGCGCTCGCGTTGGCGAGCAACCGCCATCTCGACACCTACGCGCGCAACATGCCGTCCGGCACCTGGGGCAACGACTTCGCGACGTCCCTGGCCGACCAGCGTGTCCTCATCGTCGGGTACGGACGTATCGGGTCGGCGATCGAGCGCCGCCTGGCCGGGTTCGAGGTCGCCTCGGTGACGCGGGTCGCCCGCCGTGCCCGTACCGGGGACGTCCCGGTGCGCCCGATCACGGAGTTGCACTCCCTGCTGCCCGAGGCGGACGTGGTGTTCCTCATCACGCCCCTGACGCCGGACACCGAGCACCTGATCGGCGCGGCCGAACTCGCGGCGCTGCCCGACGGTGCGCTGCTGGTGAATGTCGCGCGCGGGAAGGTGGTGGACACCGAGGCGCTGGTCGCGGCCACCGCGGAGGGTCGGATCCGTGCGGCTCTCGACGTCACCGATCCCGAGCCCTTGCCGCCCGACCACGCCCTGTGGCGGACGCCCGGCGTGCTGATCAGCCCGCACGTCGGCGGGCAGAGCTCGGCGTTCCGGCCACGCATGGAGCGCCTGGTGCGTGCCCAGGTCGCCCGCTTCGCCGCGGGGGAGCCGCTGGAGAACGTCGTGGCCTGATCCCGACGGGGTCGGCGGAGGGCGCTCCCTTACAGTTGCGCCCATGCGTATCGCTCGATTTGTCGCCCAGGGCGACCCGACGTACGGGGTCGTCGAACTGGCCGAGGACCAGGGACCGAATCCCGAAACGGTGGCCGTCGTGTCCGGAGACCCCCTCGCGGGTCCCGCCCACTACACCGGTGAGCGGCTGCCGTTGGCGGACGTCCGGCTGGTCTCGCCGGTCATTCCCCGCAGCAAGATCGTCGGGGTGGGTCGCAACTATGCCGAGCACGCGGCCGAACTCGGCAACGAGGTGCCGCCCGCTCCGCTGGTGTTCCTCAAGCCCAACACGTCCGTGATCGGGCCGGGGGAGCCGATCGTGTACCCCGCCGAGACGTCGAACCTGCACTTCGAGGGCGAACTGGCCGTCGTCATCGGCCGGATCTGCCGACGGGTGCCTGCCGAGCGCGCGGCCGACGTCATCTTCGGCTACACCATCGCCAACGACGTGACCGCCCGCGACCTGCAGGCCGGCGACGGCCAGTGGGCGCGCGCCAAGGGCTTCGACAGCTTCTGCCCGCTGGGGCCGTGGATCGCCACGCACCTCGACCTGGAGGAGGCCGGCCGCCTCGACCTGGTCACCACGCTCAACGACCGGCAGATGCAGGTGGGCAACACGTCCCAGATGGTGCACGGCATCGCCGAGCTGGTCGCGTACGTGACGTCGTTCACCACCCTGCTGCCCGGCGACGTGATCCTCACCGGCACGCCCGCCGGTGTGGGCCCGATGGCGGCGGGCGACCGCGTGGGCGTGACCATCCAGGGCATCGGGACGCTGACCAACCCGGTCGTCGCCGAGGAGGACTGAGTGTCGGAACTCGCGAAGGTGTTCCAGGCCCGCGTCCAGCGGTGGGTGCGGCACGAGCCGCCGTCAGGGGTGAGCTACCCCGAGGTGCTGGTGGTGGACGACCCGACGCTTCCGCGCTGGCGCCGGATCATGCTCGGCATCGGGGGAGGGCTGCTCGGGCTGGCGCTGTTCATCACCGTGTCCCCGCTGGTCTCGATCGGCATCGTCGCCCTGTTCTGGGCCGCGTCCGGGCGCCCGGGTGAGTTCGCGTCGTACACCCAGCAGGCCGCAACCTTCGCCCTGCCTTCCGGGATGGTGGCGACGCAGCTGGGGATCGCCGTCCTGATCCCGATCAGTCTCGGGCTGGTGCTCTACGTCCACCGGTTCCACCCGAAGTGGCTGCACTCGGTTCAGCCCGGGTTCCGCTGGCGGTTCGCACTGGTCGCTGCGGGAGCAGCGCTCGTCATCTTCGGCGCGGTGTGGGTCGTGTCGCAGTTCGCGACCGGAGAACCGTGGGTGGTCCGTCCCGAGCCCGCGCTGTGGGGGTACCTGGCCGCGATCCTGCTCACCTCACCGCTGCAGGCGGCCGCCGAGGAGTACTTCTTCCGCGGCTACCTGATTCAGGCGATCCACACCACCGCGCCCCACAGCCCCTGGTTCGGGATCGTCGGCTCGGCGGCCGTGTTCGCACTGATGCACAGCTCGGGCAACGTCCCCGCCCTGCTCTACGCGTTCGTGTTCGGGATCCTCGCGGGCTGGTTGGTGCTGAAGACGGGCGGGCTGGAGGCGGGGATCGCGATCCACGTGGTCAACAACCTCCTGACGTTCGGCTACGCGGCGGTGTCAGGGACGGTCGTGGCGACCTACACGAACCGGGTCACGAGCTGGGTGGGCCTGGTCTGGGCACTGGTCGGATTCGGGGTCTTCGCGCTCGTCGCCATCTGGATCGGACGCCGGATGAGGGTCGCGACGACCACGCCGGAGGCTCGGTTTGGCGGCCCGGCCGTGGTCTAGTAAAGTCACCACTCGGCCGCAAGGCCGACTGTGGGGTATGGGGTAATTGGCAGCCCGCCGGATTCTGGTTCCGTCAGTCTAGGTTCGAGTCCTAGTACCCCAGCGCAGCGAGGATTCGCCGCCGCTGGAAGTGGTTGGTAATGTTCGCTGTCGTGCGTGAGCACGACTTGCTAGGGGCCCCGTTGTGTAGCGGCCTAGCACGCCGCCCTCTCAAGGCGGTAGCGCGGGTTCGAATCCCGTCGGGGCTACCAGGGGAAACCCCTTGTCAGAGGCGACTCTGACAAGGGGTTTTCTGGTCTTGACAGGTCTTCTGAGGTAGTCCGGCGCGCTGTGACGAGCTGTCACATCGAAGCGGGAGGTGCCCTGGAACTCGGTTCGCACCGTGAAGCCGATCTCGGCGACGCCCCCGTCCCGGGCGACCGGACGAATCTGGCCCTCGTTGCCGGCCGTGCGGCTGATTCGGGCTGACCGCGGCGTTCCAGGGTCAGATTCGTCGTCGCATTCCGGCGGTTCGAAGCTCATCTGGTGGCGGGTGGGCAGGAATCGTCGGCCGAACCCGGTCATTCGACCGGCGCGACGGCAAGCGCCCGGTTCGTAGCGTCGGGTCATGGATCTCACCCGTCCCGTAGAACCTGGAAGGACCGCTGCCATGACCGCGAACACTCTCACCGACCACGCAGGAGCCACCGCACCCGCCACCGGCAGGGCGCGACCCGCCCTGGTGGTCGCCGCATCGCTGGCTGCCGGAGGGCTGGCCGCCGCCGTCGCGGTCTTCGGCGTGGTGTTCAGCGCGTCCGAGTCGACGATCGTCGGCGTCGCCCTCGTGGCGTTCGCGCTCGGCTGGGCCCTGCTGGCGGAGCTGACAACCCGTCTCACCGGGTCTGGGCAGCGCTGGGCCCGGATCCCGGCCGCGCTGCTGGGCCTGGCCGGTGTCGCGCTTCTCGCCTTTCGACCCGGCGAGCCGGTGCTGACGCAGCTCGCCTGGCTTTGGGCCCCGGGCCTGCTGGCCATCGGCCTGTACGTGGCGTGGCAGGCGGCTCGCACGCTGCCGGGACACGCCGGCCTCATCGTCCAGTTCGTCGCCGTGTTCCTCGTGCTGGCGGGCGGCGGCGGGCTGTACCAGGTCGCGACCCCCGCCCCTGCCCTCGCGGCCGGGCCGATGCCGGGCCGGCTGGTCGACGTGGGCGGATATCGACTGCACCTGGACTGTCGGGGGAGCGGCTCGCCCACTGTGGTCCTGCTCAACGGCCTGGGCGAGACGTCGCCGCAGTGGGCGCGCGTCGCCCCCGAGATGGCGCGGACGACCCGCGTGTGCGCCTACGACCGCGCAGGGCAGGGGTGGAGCGACGACTCCTCCCACCCCGCCGACGCGGACCATGCCGCCGCCGACCTGCACACCCTCTTGCGCGCCGCCGGGGAAACGGGCCCGTTCGTGCTGGCCGGGCACTCGATCGGTGGCATCCACGCCCTCGCCTTCGCGGCCCGCTACCCCAACGACGTCGCCGGCATGGTCCTGCTCGACAGCGCCAGCCCGCGCCAGCCGGAGCTGGTCGCCACGTTCTCGGGCGAGTACCAGCTGATGCGCCGTGCCCTCGCGGTCCTCCCCACGCTCTTCCGGTTCGGGATCGGCCACCTCCTGGCGGCGACGGCCCAGCCGTCAGGGACGGCGGAGACGCAGGCGGCCCTCTTCGCGACCAGCCCGCGCGGCCTGCGCGGGACACGGGCCGAGCAGGCCGCGCTTCCGGAGTCGTTCAGGCAGGCGCAGGACCTCACCACGCTCGGGGACGCCCCGCTGGTGGTGCTCACGGCCCGCGAGAACGTCGACGGGCGACCGGGCTGGTCCACCGCCCAGGACGAGCTCGCCCGGCTGTCCACCAACGTCCGCCACACCATCGGCGACGCGAGCCACATGGGCCTCCTGGACCAGCCTGCCGGGTCCGCCTTGAGCGCGGCCGCGATCGCTGACGTCGTCGCCTCGGTCCGTACCCACCGGCCGGTTGCGGGCCGATGAGCCTGACCCGACCGGTGGCGAGGCATCGGGACCCGGCCGGCGCCGCGAGCAACGGGGAGGCGATGGGGTCAGCCGCGGCCGACCCGCGCCAACTCCCCACGAGACGACACGCCCAGCTTCGTGAACACGTTGCGCAGGTGGAACGCCACCGTGCGGGGCGAGACCCAGCACTGCGCAGCGACGTCCTTGTTGGACAGGCCCTGGCTGACGAGATCGACGATCCTTCGTTCCATCGGGGTCAGGTCCGTCAGCGTCGAGGGGTCCCGCTTGCGGGCCGTCTCGCCGGTGGCGCGCAGCTCCTCGGCCGCCCGGTCGGTGAAGGGGTCGGCGCGGAGCTCCTCGAACGTCGTGAAGGCCGCGCGAAGGTGTGCGCGCGCGTCCACGCGACGCGCCGAACGGCGCAGGTACTGGCCGAAGGCCAGCTGTACCCGGGCGCGGTCGAACGGACGGTTCGCGGTCGAGTGGTGACGCAGCGAAAGCTCGAACAGCGCCTCCGCCGGTCGCTGCTGGGAAGCGTCGTGCGCCGCCATCAGCGCACGCCCGTAGGCCGCCGACGCGGACGCCCAGCCGGACCCGGCCGCCGCGGCGAGCGAGTCCAGCTGCTGCACCCGGGCCTCGGCCTCGGCGGGCTCGCCGCTGCGGAGTGCGGCCTCCAGGCAGTCCGGCGCCGCCATCGATGCAACGGTCGGGAGTCGCATCTGCCCGAATTGGTGCAGGGCGTCGTGGGGCAGCCCGTCGAGCGCCGCCCGGACGCCCCTCGCCCACCGGATGAGGTCATCGACCGCCTGGGCGAAGATGCCCACGGGCGGGTTCTCCTCGAGCATCGCCTCCAGCGCGGTCAGGCGCTCGGCGTAGTCCGGGCGACCCTGGACCGCGGCGAGAAGCGCGAGCCAGGCGCTGCAGCCGGCGGTCAGTGACCGCTGGCCGACAGCCACCCCGAGCGCCAGCGCCTCCTCCGACGAGTTCCGCAACGCGCCCCAGTCGGCGGCGACGTACTGGGAGAACGAGAGGCGTTGCAGGGCGTACAGGACGGCCATCCCGTCGCCGTTCTCCCGGGCCGCCGACAGCATGAGCGCATACAGGCGGTGGTGCAGCTCGTCGTCGCCCAGGTGCAGGGCGGCGTTGCCGAGGTTGCCCAGCAGGTCGAGGTCGACCCGGGATTCCGGGAAGGCCAGCGCGCTCCCGACCGCTTCCTTCAACTCGTCCAGCGCGACGGCCCGGTCGCCGGTGATGTCGTGGCGGGTACTCACCAGGAGCTGCTTGAGGCAACGGATCCGGGCGGTGTCATCGTGCGAGGGCGTGACGTCGATCGTGCCGGGAGCCAGCCGGGCGCCGCTGTCGACCCCATGGTTCTCGGCGACCGCTGCCGCCACTGCCATCTCGACCGCTCGCGCGGGATCGAACGGAGCGACGCGCTCGGCAGCCTCGGTGAAGATGCGGTGTGCGGTCGTGGCGGATCCGACGTTCACCTCGATCCTGCCCCGCAGCCGGGCGATGTCTGCCTCGAGCAGGGGGTCGTCGGCGAGTTCGCCGGCCGCCGCGCAAAGGAGGGAGGCGCGCGCCGCCTCTCCGGTGCTCCAGGCGTTGCGGGCCGCGGCGTGGAGCCGCTCCGCCCTCGCGGAGGCCGCCTCGCTGAGAGCGGCGGCACGGTCGAAGGCGTCGGCAGCCGCACGGAACGCTCCCCGGCGTTGCGC